>NZ_FMCH01000566.1 GCF_900091855.1 Streptomyces sp. DvalAA-14 | reverse complement strand
CGGACCCGCAAGGCCGTCGCCGAGGTTCCCGCCCGGCAACGGCCCCCGAGGCCGCCGCCGAGGGTGAGGCCCCGAAGGCCCCGCGCCGCCGCACCCGCAAGGTCGCGGCCACCGAGGCCGACGCGAGCTGACCACCCGCACCCGTACGGCGAACGCCCCGGCCCCGCGGCCGGGGCGTTCCGCACGTCACGGCGCTGCCGACCTGGCTGGTGGCAGCCGCGGGAACAACCGGTAGGCAACCTCTCGGACATAGACGGCGCGTAATCTCACCCCATGAGCCGACCCTCTGCCCTCGACCTGCCGGAGAACGTGTCTGCCCGTCGGCTGGAGACGTCCCGCGGTTCCTTTGCGGTGCTCGACGCCGCCCCCGCCCAGCACGCCCCGCCGCTCGGCACCGCGCTGCTCGTACCGGGCTTCACCGGCAGCAAGGAGGATTTCCTCGACCTGCTGCCACCGCTGACCGACGGCGGCTACCGGATCGTCGCGGTGGACGGCCGCGGCCAGCACGAATCGGACGGCCCGCGCGACGAGGCCGCGTACGCGCAGGCGGAACTCGCCGCCGACGTGATCGCGCAGAGCGCGGCCCTGGCCGGCGGCCCGCTGCACCTGCTGGGCCATTCGCTGGGCGGCCACATCGCCCGCGCGGCCGTGCTGGCGGCCGGACCGTCGGCCTGGGCGTCGTTGACCTTGATGAGTTCGGGGCCGGGCCGGATCGCGCCCTCCCAGCAGGTCCGCACCCAGCTCCTGGTGGACCACCTTCCCAACATGGACATGGAGACGGCCTGGCTGAGCATGCGGGCGATGGACGCCGAGAGTGCCACCGCCTCCGTCACCGCCGACGCCACCCCCACCGCCGACGCCGACGCCGGTGAGGACACCCCGCCCTGGCTGGAGGAGTTCCTGCACCGCCGCTGGGTGACCACCTCCCCCGAGCAATTGATCGCCACCGCGAAGCAGTTGATGACCGAACCCGACCGGGTGGCCGAATTGGCCGCCGTCCGGCTGCCCAAACTCGTACTGTCCGGCGAGGTGGACTACGCCTGGCCGGTACCGTCGATGGACGCGATGGCCGAGCGGCTGAACGCCGAGCGCGTGGTGGTCAAGGGCGCCGAGCACTCCCCCAACGCGGAGCGCCCGGAGCAGACCGCCGCCGCGCTGCTGGCGTTCTGGGGCCGTTCCCTTACTGGCAAGTAGTGCAGGTCGGAAAGAGTTTCGTTAGCGTAGGGAATGTTTCGAAGGGGGTGTTCGTTGACCACACATGTAACGAGCGACGAAGGGAGAAGCCCCATGCGCTTCGAAATCATGCGGCTCGACGACCGCAACGGCACCGCGGTGGAGAGCACCGTCGTGGACGCCTCCGCCGTCGACAAGATTGTGCAGCAGGCCGCCGCCATAGGGCAGCGCATCTACATCCGCCCCGCGGACTGACCCACCCGGCAGACATCACCCGGCAGACACCACCCGCTGACGGCGCCCCGTACCGATGGAGTACGGGGCGCTTTCGCGTCTCCCGCCCCGCCGGTCAGCGGCCGGTCACAGCGCCGGTCAGCGGCCGGTCACAGCGCCAGTCAGCAGGCCGGTCATCCCTGGCCGTGGATGAATCCGAAGACCCCGTTGGCTATGGACTGGACCGCGATCGCCGACAGGAGCATCCCGGACAGGCGGGTGACGAGGACGACGCCGCCCTCCTTGATCACCCGGATGATCGCCAGCGAGTAGCGCATGACCAGCCACAGCACCACGTGCATGGCGACGATGGCCACCCACACCGATGCCTGCTGCTCGACGCCGTTCGCCTTCTGCACCGCCAGGATCACGGTGACGATCGCGCCGGGGCCGGCCAGCAGCGGCATTCCGAGCGGCACGAGGGCGACATTGACGTCCTTCGTCTGCGTCGGCTCGTCCGCCTTCCCGGTCAGCAGATCCAACGCGATCAGCAACAGCAGCAGACCCCCGGCCACCCGCAGCGCCGGTACCGACACATGCAGGTAGTCGAGGATCTGCTGCCCGCATATCCCGAAGGTGGCTATCACGCCGAACGCGACCGATGCCGCCTGCCAGGCCATCCGCCGCTGCGTCTTGCGGGCCCGGCCGGAGGTCAGGGCCAGGAAGATGGGCGTTATCCCGGGCGGGTCCATGATCACGAACAACGTGAAGAAGACGGATCCGAACAGGGTGACGTCGAACATGGCAGCGGCTTTCGTGGGTCGGGCGGAAGGGGGAGAAGGAGACAGGGCGGCCCAAGGGCCGGGAAGAGCGCCTCGGCGCTCCTCCGTCAGCTCGCGCCGACCGGTCCCGCGCCCCTGGCCCGCCGCACGATCTCGCGGTACACCTCCGGGTCGGTCACGCACGCGCCGAGCCGCACCGTCTTGCGGCTGCCGTGGTAGTCGCTGGAGCCGGTCGCCAGCAGGTCCAGTTCCGCGGCCAGCCCCGCCAACCGTGCCCGGGTCGCCCCGTCGTGGTCGACGTGGTCGACCTCCAGGCCGTCCAGCCCGGCGGCGGCGAGTTCGGCGATCACCGCGTCCGGCACCGTCTCACCCCGCTGGTGCGCCCCGGGATGCGCGAACACGGTGACCCCGCCGGCGCCCTTCACCAGCCGCACCGCCTCGAAGGGGTCGAACTCGGCCTTGGCCACGTACGCGCGCCCGTCGTTGGCCAGCCATTCCCGCGTGAAAGCGTCCGAGACGCTGCCGACCACGCCCAGTTCGACCATCGCGGTGGCGATGTGCGGGCGCCCCACCGACCCGTCGCCCGCGATCCGGGCGACCTGATCCCAGGTCACCGGCACACCCAGTTCCTGGAGTGCGGCCACCATCGCCCGCGCCCGCGGCACCCGGTCGTCCCGGACCAGCTCGCGCTCCCGGTACAGCTCGGGCTCCTCGGGGTCGAAGAGGTACGCCAGCATGTGCATGCTGATCCCGTCCACCCGGCAGGACAGCTCGGCGCCCGTGACCAGCGTCAGCCCGGAGCCGGCCGGGCCGCCGCGGCCCGTGCCCAGCTCCCGCAGCGCGGTCAGCGCCTGCGCGTATCCGCCGACCGTGTCGTGATCGGTGAGGGCCACCACGTCGAGCCCGGCCGCGGCGGCGTTGCGCACCAGCTCGGCGGGGGTGTCGGTACCGTCCGAGGCCGTCGAATGAGTGTGCAGGTCGACGCGCACGGTACGGGCTCCCTGGGCGGCAGAAGATCAGCGGACGATCATAAGGATAGCTCCCGCCCGGACCTGCGATTCGCAGGAGCAAACCGCAGCGCGGTTCAGGACCCCAGGCGCGGCCCACAGCCGGCCCCCACCGGCCGAGGGTTGCCGACCGCCCGCTACGCCAGCAGCCTCGGCGACAGCGCCCCGCACGGCAGCAGTTCCACCTCCGCGCCCGCGTCCCGCAGATCCGTCAGCACCAGCTCGTCGTACATCAGCAGCCCGGTCTCCTGGGGCCAGACGATCGCCCACACCCACAGCCCGAGGGCCTCGCCGGCGAAGACCGCGCGGTCGTCGGGGACACCGTGGACCTGCCACAGGGCGGTCGGGCGGCCGGCCGCGTGCACCTTGGCGTGCGCCGGTTTGTCGACGCACATGTCGGGGCCGGGGTCGGGCCCGGGGATGCCCGCGTAGCGCGCACCGAGGCCGACGCCCAACTCCTCGGCGATCAGCATCAGTTCGCCGGGGCCACCGAGGGGGCCGGGCCCGGAGCAGGTCAGCGCGGTGGCGCGCCCGCCGCTGCGGTCGTCACCGGCCGAGGCGACTCCGGAGAAGAGCCAGCCGACGGGCAGCGGCCACGGCATCCAGACCGGTACCCGCGAGCGGTGCACGACCACCGCGAGCGCCTCGACGCTGGGCGGTACGACCGGCTGCAGCGGGTGCACGCTCCCATGGGCGTCGCACTGCCACGCGTCGGCGAAAATTCCGGGCGCCCGGACCCTGCCACCGCACTTCGGGCAACTGGGTTCACCCCTCATAGCGCCCCACGGTCCTCCGGCACCGTGCCCGCGTCAAGGACGATCACCCGTCCGAACCACCACCCCCGCCCCGGCGCGGGTCAATCGGCGAGCCGCACCGACATCCGCCCCGGATCGCGTACGTCCGTCCCGTGCGCCAGCCAGCGCTCCTGGAGGGCGGCGGCCCCGTGCACCCGCTTCCAGGCCGCCTCGTTCGGGGTCATCGGCAGCAGCGGCAGAAAGCGCACCGGGTCCATCGGCTCGTCCAGGACGAGGTCCTCGACGAGCCCGCCGCTCTCGGCGACCAGCACCGCGGCGAAGGGTGCGCCCGGCCACAGCGGCTCACCGATCTCCAGTGCGTTGCCGGGGGCGACGACCACCCCCTCCACCTGCGGGGACGCGGCCAGTACGGCCAGCGGCCGGAGAATCTTGTCGGTGTCGGGGCGGTCCGCGCCGCGCCCGGCGCGAACCGTCAGCAGCAGCTCGGCGCGAGGGCCGCGCACCGCGTCGGCGACGGTGGCCAAGGGGTCCGCCATCGGCTGCGCGGACATGCCAAGAGTGACGTATCGCCGCAGGTCACCATCGGTGTAGCGGAGGACCTCGATACGTTCGGCGCCGAGGAAGGTGACCGAGGCGCGCGCGTCGGGCACCCCGAAGGCGGCGCGCAGCCGAGCCTCGACCAGCGGCGTAACATCTGCCATACGGCGAGCATAGAGCGCATATCGAAGGCGCAAAGCTCGGCGTCAGGCGCTTGCGGGCTTGCTAAAGTGGGCCCTTCGCGCGTACGTCATCCCCCAGCGGGGATTGGCCGGAGGAGGTGGGACTGACATGGATCCCAGTCGACCGTGCAGTACCGGCAGCTCTTCCACGTGCCGCCCCGCGCGCTGAGCCTCCGCGTTCCATACCCGTCCCTCCGGGCCCGAAACGCGTGATACGACGGCTTGCCCGCGGAGCGTCTCCGCGCTGGAAGAGCGCCCTGAACTGCTTGTGATCAACCCGTCCTGATCAGCAATTCAGTGCGGCGCCATGCCGTAGGCCAGTCCGTGAAGGAGCTTGCCATGTCGATGATCCGTGATCTGCGCGCAGTCGTCCGTCCCACCCTGCGCAAGACCAGCGAGTCCTACGACTACGGCCCGACCCACGACGCCTCCGCCATCAGCAGCGCCGTGGTGGACTGCGCGGTCTACCGGGACGGCGTCCGGTGCAGTGACAACATCGGCCTGCGCGAAGCGCTGCGCACCGTGCGGGCCGGCCGCAGCGCGGACCAGTGCGACGGCGCCGACGGTTTCGTCTGGATCGGTCTGCACGAGCCGACCGAGCAGGAGTTCGCCGGCATCGCCGAGGAGTTCGGCCTGCACCCGCTGGCCGTCGAGGACGCGGTGCACGCCCACCAGCGCCCCAAGCTGGAGCGATACGACAACTCGCTGTTCACCGTGTTCAAGACCATCCGCTACGTCGAGCACGCCGAGCTCACCGCCACCAGCGAAGTGGTGGAGAGCGGTGAGGTGATGGTCTTCACCGGCCGGTATTTCGTGATCACCGTCCGGCACGGCGGCCACGGCTCGCTGCGGTCGCTGCGGCACCAGTTGGAGGACGACCCGGAGCTGCTGGCCAAGGGTCCGTCCGCGGTGCTGCACGCCATCGCCGACCGGGTGGTCGACGACTACCTCGCCGTCACCGAGGCCCTCCAGGACGACATCGACGAGGTCGAGATCGATGTCTTCTCGGCGGGCAACGGCAAGAGCCTGCGCGGCGGCGACGCGGGGCGGATCTACCAGCTCAAGCGCGAGGTGCTGGAGTTCAAGCGGGCGGTGTCGCCGCTGCTGCGACCGATGCAGATGCTGGGCGAGCGGCCGATGCGGCTGATCGACCCGGAGATCCAGAAGTACTTCCGCGATGTCGCCGACCACGTGGCCCGGGTGCACGAGCAGGTGACCGGCTTCGACGACCTGCTGAACTCGATCCTCCAGGCCAACCTGGCGCAGGCCACCGTCGTGCAGAACGAGGACATGCGCAAGATCACCGCCTGGGCGGCGATCCTGGCGGTGCCGACGATGATCACCGGCGTGTACGGGATGAACTTCGACACGATGCCGGAGCTGCGCTGGAAGTACGGCTATCCGGCGGTGCTGATCGCGATCGTGGCGATCTGCTACGCCATCCACCGGGGCTTCCGGCGGAACGGCTGGCTGTAGCGGCGGGCGAACGGCACCGGATCACGGCGGACGGGACGCACCGGGCCCGACCGGGTGTCAGGCGTCCTTCCGGCGGTCGGCGAGGATCACCAGGGCCAGGCCCGCGAGAATCACGCCGAGCGCCGGATAGGCGGCGGCCGGCGGGGTCTGGCCCAGCCACAGCGCGGCGATGAGCGCGGCGCCGGGGGTCTCCAGCAGGATCGCGGTCGAGGTGGTGGCCGGACCGAGGCCGCGGACCACCCGGTTGAGCAGCGAGTGCCCGAGCAGCTGGGCGGTGACCGTCAGCGCGACGATCTTCAGCCAGGTGGTGCCGTCGTAGCCGCCGAGCGCGGACCCGGACACCAGGCAGGCGGCCAGCAGCACCACGGCGGTGGTTCCGTAGCAGACGAAGGTGTACGCGGTGGTGCTCGCGGTGCGCCGTACCTCCGCGCCGAGCAGGACATAGCCGGCGGCCGCCATGCCGGCGCCCAGGGCCAGCGCGTCGCCGGTCAGCGCCCGGGTGCCGGTGGACAGGTCGAGGCCGGTGAGGAGGACGACGCCGACCACCGCGAGTCCGGTGCCGGCCCAGACCAGGCCCGGCGGGCGGTGGCCGCGGACGCGCAGGACGAGGGTGGTCCATATCGGGGTGGTCGTGCACAGCGCGGTCGAGGTGGCCACCGAGGTCATGTTGAGGCTCGGCAGCCACATCCCGAAATGCAGGGCGAGGACGACGCCGGCCGCCACCGACAGCCCGAGCGCCCGGCCGCCCATGTGCCGCAGCTCGCCGCGGTGCCGCCACAGCGCGACCGGGCTGAGCACGCCGACCGCCATCGCGTTGCGCCAGAAGGCGATGGCCAGCGCGGGCGCGGCGGTGGCGGCGATCAGCGGGGCGGACATCGAGACGCCGGCGATGGCCACCGCGAGCAGCGTGAAGTCCAGGCGCCGCCCCGGTACGGGTCCCTGTGCCGCCCCGGTCGGGGCGCCGCCCGGTGGCAGGTCCGCGGTGGCGGCGGCAGGGCTCTGCGGGGCGGTCACGGGGCTCCTCGGGTGCGGTTGCGGGTCGGCGGCCGACGACCGCCCCTCAGCGTAAGGCCCGTAGCGACCTGGAGCACCTGTCGTCCCGTTCCCCGGACGGCCGACGGGCGTGACCAGCCTCTAAGGTGTCGCCCATGACCACGCAGACCGCCGCCGCTGCCGCCGCCGAGCAGACCGCCCTCGTCGAGGAGGCCACCAAGAAGTCCGGCCTGGTCTGGGTGAACGGCCAGCCGGTCTGGCACGCCTGGGTCGACGGGGCGCTCTGTCTGGTGGCCGGCCCCGGCGAGCAGCCTCTGCCGCCGGCCCTCGCCGACGGCGCGGCGGCCACGGTGACCGTGCGCAGCAAGGACAAGGGCGGTCGCCTGGTCACCTGGCCCGCCCGTGCCGCCCTGCTCGACCCGGCCTCCGATGCCTGGCGCGGCGCGGCCGCCGAGCTGAAGTCCAAACGCCTCAACTCGCCCGACGGCGAGGGTGTCACCGAGCGGTGGGCCCGCGAGTGCGGGCTGTTCCGCCTCGCCCCGGACGGCCCGCCGTCCGAACACCCCGGCGCGATGCCCGCCGCCAGCGGCGCGGCCCCGCCGCTGCCCACCGGGGCCACCACCCGCCAGCCGATCCCGGCGGGCCTCCCCCGCCTGGTGGCGCGGCGCCGCAAGAAGAAGTAGCCGCCGGAAGTAGCCGCCGCCGGCCGGGTCGGCGCACCCGGCGCAGGCGGGCGCACCGCGCGGGCCGGGCGTTCCGCGTGGACCCGGCGCTCCGATTCATCGCGCGCGGGCCGCGCGGGCCGATCGCCGCTCCGTACGCCTCGGGCTCATTCCCCGGCGAGTTCCACGATGACCAGCGTCCCCCGGCTGCCCGGGTGGACCCGGTGGGCGGCGCCGGCCCCCACCATGAACAGCTCGCCGGCACCCACCGATACGCGGGCGCCGTCCACTTCCAGCTCCAGCCGGCCGTCGAGCACCAAGAGCGCCTCGTCGGCGGCGTGCCGCTCCTCCTCGACCGGCAGTTCGTCCATGCGCAGCACCTTCACGCAGGCGTCCCCCACCCGGCCCAGCACCCGCGAGCTCCAGGCCTCCCGCAGGCCGGCCGCGACCTCCACCAGATCGACCGCACTCACCCGAACACCCTCCCAACGGGCCGGGTCGGCGCACCGATCGGCCCAGCACCTCAAGATCGCCGAACTCCTCGGAAACTACCGGACCGCGGGCGCGAAGTGGGCGACCGTCCGGCAAAGACCCCGGCCCCGCGGGCGTCCCAAGGCCGCCCTGCGACGCTCCGGTGGACCGGGCCCGGTCCGGCTACTTCTTCTTCGCCGCCGACGGGGCGGGCGTCGCGCCCACCGAGCTGCCGTAGTCGACCACCGCGCCCTTGCCCGGCGCCGCCAGGGTGAAGTCCTGACCCCAGTCGCTGAGCGTCAACGTACCCGCGTTGCCCGCGCGTTGGTAGCGCAGCGGGTAGGGCTTGCCGCTCAGCGAGATGTCCAGGGAGCCGCCCCGGGAGCCGTCCAGGGCGATGGTCCTGGTGCCGGCGACCTTGCGGTGGCTGCCGCGCTGGAGGGTGCCGTCCAGGACGAAGAGGTCGGCCAGCAGCGTCTTCTTGTCGGTGAAGCCGCTGAACTGCCGGTAGGCGGGGTCGGTGGTGGGGACCTTGACGTACTTGCCGTTGAGCTTGGCCGCCGCCGCCTTGCTGTCCTTGTCGTCGCCGCCGTCGCCGTAGAAGTCGGCGCCCGCCTTGAGGTAGAGGCTGCCGCCCACCCGCAGGAGCTGGAAGGTGCTGCCCTTGGTGGTGACCTCGCCGACGCCGCCGTTGGAGCGCAGCCGCATGTCGAGGCGGAAGGTCTGGCCGTCGCTGAGCACGGTGCCGGCCAGCCGTACCGCCGGGGCCGTGCCGGCCGCGGTCCTGGCCTGCTGCTCGATGGTCTGCGGCGGCAGTTTGCCGACCCCGTTGGTGCCCGCGTCCGGGTTGCCGCCGCCGAGGCCGAGGCAGCCGGTGAGCAGCAGCGTTCCCGCGCAGAGCGTTCCGAGGGACAGGACGGTCCGGCGGGCGGGGTACACGGGTTGTCGTCCTCCTGCGAGGGGTGCTGCGGGGGGTGCTGCGGGCGGTGCAGAAGGTATCGCAGAAGTGGGCCCGGCGTACCTGCCGGGGTACGGGCCTCCTCATGGGGCGCACAAGATCTCCCCGGAGTAGCCTGACGGCGGACAGCGAACGCACGAGGAGGCCCCCGTATGGCCGCAGGCGCCCCCCGGGTCTTCGTCTCGCACCTGGCCGGCATCGCCGTCTTCGACCCGGCCGGTGACCAGGTGGGCCGGGTCCGCGACGTGGTGGTGACGCTGCGGGTCGGCGGGCGGCCGCCCGGTGTGCTCGGCCTGGTGGTCGAGGTGGTCAGCC
>NZ_FMCH01000112.1 GCF_900091855.1 Streptomyces sp. DvalAA-14 | reverse complement strand
GGCGCCGACCACGCCGGGCAACCTGGCCTACACGCTGCCTGCCTCGGGTCAGATCAAGCTGACCTGGAGCGCGTCCAGCGACAACACCGCCGTCACCGGCTACGAGGTGTTCGCCAACGGCTCGCTGGTGACGACCACCGCGGGCAATGTGCTGACGTACACCGACAGCCAGCCGGACAGCGCGACCGTCTCCTACTTCGTCCGGGCCAAGGACGCGGCGGGCAACGAGTCGGGCAACAGCAACACGGTGACCCGCAACGGCACCACGCCGCCCACCGGTGGCACCAACCAGGCCGTCGGCAAGCCGATCGTCGCCTCCTCCACTGTCCAGAACTTCGTCGCCGCCAACGCCGACGACGACAGCACCTCGACGTACTGGGAAGGCAGCGGCTACCCGACGACGCTGACCGTGTCGCTGGGCTCGAACGTGGACACCAGCTCCGTGGTGGTCAAGCTCAACCCCGACGGCTCGTGGGGCAACCGCACCCAGACCATCGCGGTCTCGGGCCGGGAGCAGAGCTCCACCACCTTCACCCAGCTGTCGCCCGCGACCGCGTACAACTTCAGCCCGAGCACGGGCAACACGGTCACGATCCCGGTCTCCGGCCGGGTCGCCGACGTGCGTCTGACCTTCACCTCCAACACCGGGGCGGGCGGCGGCCAGGTCGCCGAGTTCCAGGTCATCGGGGTACCGGGGCCGAACCCGGACCTGACGGTCAGCAGCCTGACGGCGTCGCCCGCGTCGCCGATCGAGACCGACCCGATCACGCTCAACGCCACGGTGAAGAACATCGGCACCAACGCGTCGGCGGCCACCAACGTCAACTTCTACCTCGGCACCGCCAAGGTCGGCACCGCCAACGTCGGCGCGCTCGCGGCCGGCGCCAGCACCACCGCGTCGCTGAACATCGGCGCCAAGGACGCGGGGACGTACCAGCTGACCGCCAAGGTCGACGAGGCCAACACCGTCGTCGAGCAGAACGAGACCAACAACAGTTACACCAACCCGACCGGTCTCGTGGTCAAGCCGGTCGACACCTCCGACCTGGTCGCCTCGCCGGTCGGCTGGACGCCGGGCAACCCGTCGGCGGGCAACACCGTCAACTTCAGTGTCGCGATCAAGAACCAGGGCACGGTCGCCTCGGCGGGCGGCGCGCACGGCATCACCTTGTCGATCCTCGACGCCACCAGCGGCAGCGTCATCAAGACGCTGACCGGCACCTACACCGGCGCGCTGGCGCCCGGGGCCACCAGCGCCCCGGTCAGCCTGGGCAGTTGGACCGCGGTGAACGGCAAGTACACCGTCAAGACGGTGATCGCGGTGGACGCCAACGAGGTCTCGACCAAGCAGGCGAACAATACCAGCAACCTGTCCTTCTTCGTGGGTCGCGGCGCCAACATGCCGTACGACAACTACGAGGCCGAGGACGGCGTGCTCGGCGGCGGTGCCACCGTCCTCGGGCCGAACCGCACCATCGGCGACCCGGCCGGTGAGGCGTCCGGCCGCAAGGCGGTGAACCTGGCGTCCAACGGCGCCTCGGTGTCCTTCACCACCCGCGCCAGCACCAACACGCTGGTGACGCGCTTCAACATCCCCGACGGCACCGACTCGACGACGCTGAACGTCTACGTCGACGGCTCGCTGCTGAAGACGATCCCGCTCACCTCGAAGTACTCGTGGCTCTACGGTGACGAGGCCAGCCCGACCAACTCGCCGGGATCCGGCCCGCGCCACATCTACGACGAGGCCAACGTGCTGCTCGGGACGACCGTCCCGGCCGGCCATGTCATCAAGCTGGAGAAGGACGCGGCCAACACCGCGGCCTACTACAACATCGACTACATCCAGCTGGAGCAGGCGACCCAGGTCGCCAACCCCGACCCGACGAAGTACGTCGTGCCGGCCGGCTTCACCCAGCAGGACGTGCAGAACGCGCTGGACACCGCGCGGCAGGACACCACCAAGCTCGGTGTCTACCTGCCCGCCGGCGACTACGCGACGGCCAACAAGTTCACCGTCTACGGACGGGCGATCAAGGTGGTCGGCGCCGGTCCCTGGTTCACCCGCTTCTACACCCCGCAGACCCAGGAGAACACCGACGGCGGGTTCTCGCTCCAGTCCGGTTCCGACGGCTCGTCCTTCACCGGATTCGCCTTCTTCGGCAACTACACCAGCCGTATCGACGGCCCCGGCAAGGTGTTCGACATCACCGGGATCGCCAACCTCACCATCGACAACCTGTGGATCGAGCACACGATCTGCGGTGTCTGGGGCACGAACGTCGACAACTCGACGATCACCAACCTCCGGATCCGCGACACCTGGGCCGACGGTGTGAACCTCACCAACGGCAGCAGCGGCAACCTGGTCAGCAACGACGAGGCCCGCACCACCGGTGACGACAGCTTCGCGCTGTTCCCCGCCATCGACCACACCAACGAGCAGGAACTGAACAACACCTTCCAGAACCTCTCGGTGCAGACCACGTGGCGTGCCGCGGGCCTGGCCGTGTACGGCGGCGGCGGCAACAAGTTCAGCAACCTGTACATCGCCGACACGCTGACCTACTCGGGCATCACCATCGGCTCGCTGCAGTTCGGCGGCATCCCGGCCCTCGGGTTCGAGTCCACGCCGCAGACCACCTTCGACAACATCTCGCTGGTGCGGGACGGCGGTCACTTCTGGGGCGGTCAGACGTTCCCGGGCCTGTGGGTCTACTCGGCGGAGTTCAAGCTCCAGGGGCTGCGGATCAGCAACCTCGACATCTCCTCCCCGACCTACTCCGGGATCATGTTCCAGACCAAGTGGAACGGCAGCACGCCGCTCAACCCGATCACGGACACCATCTTCACCAACGTCACCGTCACCGGCGCGCACAAGAGCGGTGACGCCTTCGACGCCAAGTCCGGATTCGGTCTGTGGGCCAACCCGCAGCCCGAGGCGGGCCAGGGACCGGCCGTCGGCGCGGTCACCTTCAACGGCCTGCAGGAGAGCGACAACGCGGTGGACATCCAGAACACCGCGCCCAACTTCACCATCACCGTCAACAACTAGTCCCGTCCAGGAGGACATGACCGCGACGAAGTGAACTAGTGCCTGGGGTGCGCCCGCGTTCGGATGACGAACGCGGGCGCATTCCGCTTGGGGACGCGGCGGGCACCGTGGGCACGACGGGCACGACGGGCACCGTGGGCACAACGGGCAGCGGGTGTTCAGTCGGTGAACGAGAGGTCTTGACGCGGCATTGGTCTAGTCCTAGCGTCACGTCGAGCGATGACAGTCACGTCGTCGTCCCTCGTTCACCCACCTGAATGTGACGGGCTCAGGCTGCCCGCTACCGGAAGGCCCCTCCCCCCATGAAGAAACCGCGTCTCCGGCTCAAGGCGCTCGGCGCCCTCATCGCCACCCCGACGCTCGCCGCCGGCGTTCTGCTGGCCACCGGCGGTACCGCACACGCCGCCGCCAACCCCGGCCCCGGCTTCCCCGCCCACTACGCGGCCCCCTACGCCGAAGTGTGGAACTCCCCGTCGGCGCTGGCCGCCGTCAAGAACGCCACCGGGCTGAAGTACTTCACGCTGGCCTTCGTCATCGACGGCGGCGGCTGCAACGCCACCTTCAACGGTGACACCTCGATCACCGACGCGAGCTGGACCTCGGCGATCAACACCCTGCGCTCCGGCGGCGGCGACGTCATCGCCTCCTTCGGCGGCGCCTCCGGCACCGAGATCGGCATCTCCTGTACGTCGGTGTCCTCGCTGGAGGCCCAGTACAAGCGGGTCATCGACGGTCTGAACCTGACCCGGCTGGACTTCGACATCGAGGGCGGCGCGCTCGACAACACCGCGGCCAACGACCGCCGCAACGCGGCGCTGGCCGACCTCCAGTCGCAGTACGCCGCGGCCGGCAAGAAGCTCGACATCGACTACACCCTGCCGGTCGACCCGTCCGGCCTGGAGTCCGACTCGATCAGCCTTCTGAACAACGCCAAGAGCCACGGGCTGAACGTGAACCTCGTCAACATCATGACGATGGACTACGGCTCATCGATGGACATGGGCAACGCCGCGATCAGCGCCGCCCAGGGTCTGCACACCCAGCTCGGCCAGATCTGGAACACCAAGACGTCGGCCCAGCTGTGGGCGATGGAGGGCAACACGCCGATGATCGGCGTGAACGACACCTCCAGCGAGGTGTTCTCCACCTCCGACGCCACGGACCTGACGAACTTCGCCAAGACCAACGGCATCCAGGAGCTGTCCTTCTGGTCGCTGGGCCGTGACAAGGCCTGCGCCACCAACGGCGGTGCGACGCAGGACGGGTGCAGCGGCACCTCGCAGTCGCAGTACCAGTTCTCCAGCATCGAGAACGGCATCACCGGCGGCACCACCACCCCGCCCCCGCCGCCGCCCTCCGGCGCCACCGGGCCGATCCACTCCGGCTACGCGAACAAGTGCGTGGACGTGAACGCGGCCAGCAGCGCCAACGGCACCGCCGTGCAGCTCTACGACTGCAACGGCACCAACGCCCAGAGCTGGACGGTCGCCGGCAACGGCACGCTGCAGGCGCTGGGCAAGTGCATGGACGTGACGGCGGCCGGCACGGCCAACGGCACGAAGGTGGACCTGTACGACTGCAACGGCACCGGTTCGCAGGTGTGGCAGAAGTCGGGCAGCACGCTGGTCAACCCGCAGTCCGGCAAGTGCCTGGACGCCACCGGGCCCAGCTCCGCCAACGGCACCCCGCTGCAGATCTGGACCTGCGCGGGAGCCACCAACCAGCAGTGGACACTGCCGTCCTGACGAACGTCCGGGCGGCCGCAGCGGCGCTCCTGACACTCTGACGGCATGCGACCGGTCCCGGGCGGGGGTGCTCTGCACCCGCCCGGGACCGGCGGTCTTTTCCCCGGCCCGCGGCGGTCGGGCGTCCAGAGACTACGAGGACGGCCGCACCGCGTCCATGGGTCACCGCAAATCAGCGATGCTTCGGTAGAAATAAAGCGATCAAACAGCGGCATTGAGCGATCTGACTCCGGCAAAAGCCGACCATGCGGGCAATCGGTCATCCGTGGGAAGAATGCGGGTCAGCAGGCCGCCCGCCGGACGCAGCTCACCGGGCGCGGCACCGAACCCGTCCAAGGAGCCCCATGAAAAGCTCGGAACTGCTCGCCGACGCCTTCGGCCGGATCCGCGAGGAGGTGCACGCCGCCGTCGAGGGGCTGACCCCGGACCAGCTCGCCGAGCGGCCCGACCCCGGCGCCAACTCGATCGCCTGGCTGGTCTGGCACCTCACCCGGGTCCAGGACGACCATGTCGCCGATGTGGCCGGCGAGGAGCAGATCTGGACCTCGCAGGGCTGGGACCAACGCTTCGGCCTGCCCCTGCCCGCCGCGGCCACCGGCTACGGCCACGACCCGGCCGAGGTGGCGAAGGTCCAGGTCTCCGACCCGGCCCTGCTCACCGGTTACTACGACGCGGTGCACGAACGGACGCTGGGGTACCTGGACGGCCTGACCGCGGCCGGGCTGGACCGGATCGTCGACAAGCGCTGGGACCCGCCGGTCACCCTCGGCGTCCGGCTGGTCAGCGTGATCGGCGACGACCTCCAGCACGTCGGCCAGGCGTCCTTCCTGCGCGGGCTGTTGGACGGCGGTAGCCG
>NZ_FMCH01000151.1 GCF_900091855.1 Streptomyces sp. DvalAA-14 | reverse complement strand
GGGCGCCGCCGCGTGGGCGCCGTCGGCGCCGCCGTGGCCCTCCGGGACCGGCCCGTGCAGCCACGCGTCGAGGTGGTCCTCCTTCACCGTCACCGCGACCCGGTGGAACTCCTCCTTGCGCAGCCCCCGGTGGCCCGTGCCGGACCACGCCCTCGTAGACCGGCGTGGACACGCACAGCACGCTGTCGTCCGCCGGCCGCTGCCGCAGGGCGTCCCGCAGGACCGGGGCGTCCAGCAGTCGGCAGGCCTGATTGAGGTCGTGGCCGACGAGTCCGCCGACGGTGCCCGCGCGCGGGTCGTGCGCGACCTCGCCGGCGGCCAGCACGATCCGTAACCGCATCTGCGTACTGCTGGCGGCGAAGCGGTTGTACTCGCGCAGCGTGTCCGGGGTGGTGGTGAGCAGCGCCCGCAGCAGCGCCGCCTTCGCGACCTCGGCACCGATCAGGATGATCAGCGCGTCGCCGCGGTCCTCGCGGTACTGCTGCGGCCCCTCCACGCCGGCCGCGGCGAGGGTGTCCTCGGCGACGGAGGCGAGGGCCCGGCGCAGGAACGCCTGCTCCACGTCGTCGCGTTTGCTGAAACGCTCGATGTCGAGCAGCAGGATGGTGCGGTTCACGGGTTCCGTCATGGGTGCCCCTCGGGCGCTCGACTGTGTCGGCAGCACTCTCCCCCAGGGCCCCGGGAGGTGGGAGGCACGTTGACACAGAGCGTTTGTGACAGAGTGCACACAAGGCCCGGCCGGTGCCGGCTCCGTTTCCGGCCGGCTACTCTCCGTCTACTCGCCGCGGCCGATCCGGCGCAGTTGCTCCGGCCGGACGATGACCAGACCCCGGCGGCTGGTGCTGACGATGCCGCGCTTGCGCAGTCCGGCCAGCAGCCGCGCCACCGCCTCGCGCGACGCCCCGACCGACCCGGCGAGTTCGTGCTGGCTCAGCCCGGTGGTGAGCCGGGTGCCCTCGGGGACCTGCTCGCCGTGCGTCCGGGCCAGTTCCAGCAGCAGGATCGCCAGCCGTTCCCGGACGCCGAGGGCGCCGAGTTCCACCCGGCGCCGGTCGCTGGCCCGGGTCCGGTCGGCGGTCAGGCCGAGGAGCTGCAGGGACACGGCCGGCGAGCCGGCCAGGTAGGCGAGGAACGGCTCCCGGGCGATGGCGACCACGTCGACCTGCTCCAGGGCGGTCACCGTCGCCGAGCGCGGGCGGCCGCTGACCGCGGACGCCTCGCCGACGATGTCGCCCGGGCCCCGTAACGCGAGCAGGGCCTCGTAGCCGTTGGCCGCGGAGCGGGTGACCTTGGTCCAGCCGGTCAGCAGCAGCAGGACGTGCGCCGGGGGTTCGTCCTGGGTCACCAGCGTCGCGCGGGGGGCGTACTGCAGGCGGCGGCCCAACTCGAGCAGCGCGGTGCGGTCCTCGCCCTCCAGCCGGGCCAGGAAGGGGACCCGGTCGTCCAGGGTGCCGGCCTGCTCCCGCGGCAGGTCGTACACCGCCTCGCGGTACCCCGGCGCGCCCCGGTCCGGATCACCTGTGCCAGTCATCAGCGAAGCTCCCCGCGTCGCGGCCCGTCCGAGGGCGGACCACAGTAGTACAGCCCGGTGCCGGGGGAGACCGGAATCCGTCCGGCCCGCGGCCGGCGGCCGCCCGTCGCTGAGTTTTTCCGGTGGTCAGGGGCTGAGTCCATTTGTTTTGACCGCAGCGGATGCGATAGGTACGCTCTCATCTTGTGCCTGGGGTGTGCCCGGGTTCTTGCGCGTGCCATGCGACCGCGCGGGGACACCGAGGCCGCGGCACCTGACATACGTGCTTCTCCGTTGGTTCGGATACGTGCGGGGTCCGCGACACACCCGACCGCGTGGGTCGGTCCCCAGGTTAGATTTATCGAGATCGGCACACAGAAACCGGAGAAACGGTGCCTACGATCCAGCAGCTGGTCCGGAAAGGCCGGCAGGACAAGGTCGAGAAGAACAAGACGCCCGCGCTGAAGGGTTCCCCGCAGCGCCGTGGCGTGTGCACGCGTGTCTACACGACCACCCCGAAGAAGCCGAACTCGGCGCTCCGCAAGGTCGCGCGTGTGCGTTTGACCAGTGGCATCGAAGTCACCGCTTACATCCCGGGTGAGGGCCACAACCTGCAGGAGCACTCCATCGTGCTCGTCCGCGGCGGCCGTGTGAAGGACCTGCCGGGTGTTCGCTACAAGATCATCCGTGGTTCTCTCGACACCCAGGGCGTCAAGAACCGCAAGCAGGCCCGCAGCCGCTACGGCGCCAAGAAGGAGAAGTAAGCATGCCTCGTAAGGGCCCCGCCCCGAAGCGCCCGGTCATCATCGACCCGGTTTACGGCTCCCCGCTGGTGACGTCGCTGGTCAACAAGATCCTCCTGCACGGCAAGCGCTCCACCGCCGAGCGCATCGTGTACGGCGCGCTCGAAGGTGTGCGCGAGAAGGCCGGCGCCGACCCGGTCATCACGCTGAAGCGCGCGCTGGAGAACATCAAGCCGACCCTCGAGGTCAAGTCCCGCCGCGTCGGCGGCGCGACCTACCAGGTGCCGGTCGAGGTCCGTCCGGGCCGCCAGAACACGCTGGCGCTGCGCTGGATGGTCGGATACTCCCGCGCCCGCCGCGAGAAGACCATGACCGAGCGCCTGATGAACGAGATCCTCGACGCCAGCAATGGCCTGGGTGCTTCGGTGAAGCGCCGCGAGGACACGCACAAGATGGCCGAGTCCAACAAGGCCTTCGCGCACTACCGCTGGTAGTCACCACCCACATCGAGACCGAGAGAAGACTGAGCCACTATGGCCACCACTTCGCTTGACCTGGCCAGGGTCCGCAACATCGGGATCATGGCCCACATCGACGCGGGCAAGACGACGACCACCGAGCGGATCCTGTTCTACACCGGTGTCTCCTACAAGATCGGTGAAGTCCACGACGGCGCAGCCACCATGGACTGGATGGAGCAGGAGCAGGAGCGCGGCATCACGATCACGTCCGCCGCGACGACCTGTCACTGGCCGCTCGACGACGTCGACCACACCATCAACATCATCGACACCCCCGGTCACGTGGACTTCACCGTCGAGGTGGAGCGTTCGCTCCGCGTCCTCGACGGCGCGGTCACCGTGTTCGACGGTGTCGCCGGTGTGGAACCGCAGTCGGAGACGGTCTGGCGGCAGGCCGACCGCTACGGCGTGCCCCGTATCTGCTTCGTCAACAAGCTCGACCGCACCGGCGCCGAGTTCCACCGCTGCGTCGACATGATCGTGGACCGCCTCGGCGCGACCCCGATCGTGATGCAGATCCCGATCGGCGCCGAGGCCGACTTCAAGGGCGTCGTCGACCTCGTCACCATGAAGGCTCTCGTGTGGTCCGCCGAGGCGACCAAGGGCGAGATGTACGACGTCGTCGACATCCCGGCCACGCACACCGAAGCGGCCGACGAGTGGCGCGGCAAGCTGCTGGAAGCCGTCGCGGAGAACGACGACGCGATGATGGAGCTGTACCTGGAGGGCACCGAGCCCTCCGAGGAGCAGCTCTACGAGGCCATCCGCCGGATCACCATCCACTCCGGCAAGGGCGGCGGCACCACCGTCACCCCGGTGTTCTGCGGCAGCGCGTTCAAGAACAAGGGTGTCCAGCCGCTGCTCGACGCGGTCGTGCGCTACCTCCCCTCCCCGGTCGACGTCGACTCCGTGGAAGGCCACGCGGTCAACAACGCCGAGGAGATCGTGACGCGCCGGCCGTCGGACGACGAGCCGCTGTCCGCCCTGGCGTTCAAGATCATGAGCGACCCGCACCTGGGCAAGCTCACCTTCATCCGGATCTACTCCGGTCGCCTCGAGGCGGGTTCGGCCGTGCTGAACTCGGTGAAGGGCAAGAAGGAGCGCATCGGCAAGATCTACCGCATGCACGCGAACAAGCGTGAGGAGATCGAGTCGGTGGGCGCCGGCGACATCGTCGCCGTGATGGGCCTGAAGCAGACCACCACCGGTGAGACGCTGAGCGACGACAAGCAGCCGGTGATCCTGGAGTCCATGGACTTCCCGGCGCCGGTCATCCAGGTCGCCATCGAGCCCAAGTCCAAGGGCGACCAGGAGAAGCTGGGTGTCGCCATCCAGCGGCTCGCCGAGGAGGACCCCTCCTTCCAGGTGCACTCCGACGAGGAGACCGGCCAGACGATCATCGGCGGCATGGGCGAACTGCACCTCGAGGTGCTGGTCGACCGGATGCGCCGTGAGTTCAAGGTCGAGGCCAACGTCGGCAAGCCCCAGGTCGCTTACCGCGAGACCATCCGCAAGACCGTCGAGCGCATTGACTACACCCACAAGAAGCAGACCGGTGGTACCGGTCAGTTCGCCAAGGTGCAGATCATGCTCGAGCCGCTCGAAGGTGGCGACGCCACCTACGAGTTCGTCAACAAGGTCACCGGTGGCCGCATCCCCCGGGAGTACATCCCCTCGGTGGACGCGGGCGCGCAGGAAGCCATGAAGTTCGGCATCCTGGCCGGCTACGAGATGGTGGGCGTTCGCGTCACCCTGCTCGACGGCGGCTACCACGAGGTTGACTCCTCCGAACTGGCGTTCAAGATCGCCGGATCGCAGGCGTTCAAGGAGGGTGCCCGCAGGGCGAGCCCCGTGCTTCTCGAACCGATGATGGCCGTCGAGGTCACCACCCCCGAGGACTACATGGGCGACGTCATCGGCGACCTCAACTCCCGCCGCGGCCAGATCCTGGCCATGGACGAGCGCAGCGGTGCCCGGGTCGTCAAGGGCCTGGTTCCGCTGTCGGAGATGTTCGGCTACGTCGGTGACCTGCGGTCGAAGACCTCAGGCCGAGCCAGCTACTCCATGCAGTTCGACTCCTACGCCGAGGTTCCGCGGAACGTCGCCGAGGAGATCATCGCGAAGGCCAAGGGCGAGTAACACCTGCTCTAGGCTTGACAGCAGGCTTTCGGGGCATTCCGCCGTCTTGCAGGGCGGAATGCCCCGGTAGTCCGCATCCCAGCAAAGATCACCTGGCGCCGATGAAGCAAGGCGTACAGATCCACTCCCAGGAGGACCCCAGTGGCGAAGGCGAAGTTCGAGCGGACTAAGCCGCACGTCAACATCGGCACCATCGGTCACATCGACCACGGTAAGACGACCCTTACCGCGGCGATCACCAAGGTGCTGCATGACGCGTACCCGGACCTGAACGAGGCTTCGGCCTTCGACCAGATCGACAAGGCTCCTGAGGAGCGCCAGCGCGGTATCACCATCTCCATCGCGCATGTCGAGTACCAGACCGAGTCGCGTCACTACGCCCACGTCGACTGCCCCGGTCACGCGGACTACATCAAGAACATGATCACCGGTGCCGCCCAGATGGACGGCGCGATCCTGGTGGTCGCCGCGACCGACGGCCCGATGCCGCAGACCAAGGAGCACGTGCTCCTGGCCCGCCAGGTCGGCGTCCCCTACATCGTCGTCGCCCTGAACAAGGCCGACATGGTGGACGACGAGGAGATCCTGGAGCTCGTCGAGCTCGAGGTCCGCGAGCTGCTCTCCGAGTACGAGTTCCCGGGCGACGACCTGCCGGTCGTGCGTGTCTCCGCGCTCAAGGCGCTCGAGGGCGACAAGGAGTGGGGCGAGAAGCTGCTCGGCCTGATGGCCGCTGTGGACGAGGCGATCCCCACCCCCGCCCGTGACATCGAGAAGCCGTTCTTGATGCCGATCGAGGACGTCTTCACGATCACCGGTCGTGGCACCGTCGTCACCGGTCGTATCGAGCGCGGTGTGCTGAAGGTCAACGAGACCGTCGACATCATCGGCATCAAGACCGAGAAGACCACCACCACGGTCACCGGTATCGAGATGTTCCGCAAGCTGCTCGACGAGGGCCAGGCCGGTGAGAACGTCGGTCTGCTGCTTCGTGGCATCAAGCGCGAGGACGTCGAGCGCGGCCAGGTCATCATCAAGCCGGGCACGGTCACCCCGCACACCGAGTTCGAGGCGCAGGCGTACATCCTGTCCAAGGACGAGGGCGGCCGTCACACGCCGTTCTTCAACAACTACCGCCCGCAGTTCTACTTCCGTACCACGGACGTGACGGGCGTGGTGACCCTCCCCGAGGGCACCGAGATGGTCATGCCGGGCGACAACACCGCCATGAGCGTTCAGCTGATCCAGCCGATCGCCATGGAGGAGGGCCTGAAGTTCGCCATCCGCGAGGGTGGGCGGACGGTCGGCGCCGGCCAGGTCACCAAGATCAACAAGTAGCCCTCGGCGGGCTGCCTGCCCGGGCACGGTCCCCCTCTCGGGGGGCTGAGTCCGGGCACCGGGTGCCCCGCACCGCCTCAGGGTGGTGCGGGGCACCTTTGTGTTCCGGCGGCGGTGGGGGTGAGGGGTGCGGTCCTTTCCGGACCGCCGGCCGGTGAACCGGACACGACAGCAACAGCCCCTTCAGGCCGGTGACGACCCCCAGGCCACGCCCCGGCCGGCCGCGCAGTTCCCCGCGCCCCTCAAACGGCACCCCCGCCGGGCCGGGGCCCGGGAAAGGACCGCGCCCCAGCCGCGGACTCCGTCCAGGGGGACCCCGGCGCCCCCGGTACGGCGCGGCCCCGGGACGGTCAGCGTGGGGTGGCGGGGCGGCCGATGAGTTTGTCGGCGGCGGTCGCCACCCGGGCCAGGAGGACGGCGGTCACGGCCGCCGAGACGAGGGCGAGGGTGAGCGGTGTCACCCGGTGTCCGAGGGCGAAGGCCAGCACGGTGATGGAGATCAGCGGGCCCGCCGCGTACCAGGCCAGGAAGATCAGCGGGCCGGGTCCGCCGACCGGCGAGCCGCCGCCCAGGAACATCAACTGGGTGCGGGCCGGCCCGCGGCACGCCCCGTACAGCGCCGCCGCGGTGAACGGCGGCGCGCACAACGGCATCAGCAGCAGCGCCCACGGCGACCCGTGCACCGCGAACGGCACCGCCACCAGCACGCCCAGCGCGGCCCCCAGCACCGCCGGCACCACCCCGTGCTGGAGCATCAACGTGCGGAAGCGGAACGGCGACCAGGCCCCGCGCCGCACATCGTCGGTCTCCAGCCGGGCCGGCTCGGCCAGCGCGCCCACCGCGAAGTAGCCGCACAGCAGGCCCACCACCAGCCCGACGACCCGGCGTTCACCGCCCAGATCCGCGCCGAAGCCGACCGCCGCGGCGGCGCAGGCCGCCCACAAAGCGGCCCGGCCCAGCCGCCCGGGCGTGCGCAGCAAGGTCAGCAGGTCCCGCCAGACCACCACCAGGTAGCGGCTGCGCGGCGGCGGCAGCCGCAGCGAACGGGTCGGATCACCGCCGCCGGCCTCCATCAGCGCCAGCTTGGCGGCGCGCAGTTCCATCGACCACATCACCGAGGCCACCGTCGTCGCGGTGGCCGCCCGCGAACGCAGCTGCGCCGTCGGCACCCGGGCCGCGTCCCGGTACGCCTGTACGACCGCGGCGCCGGTCGCCGCGAGCAGCAGGGCGATCGCGGCCGGCCAGCCCGGAGCCGCGCCCCCGCAGGCCCGGACCACCGGCTGGGCCGCCCACCCCCACGGCCCCGACCACAGCTCGAACCACTCCAGCGCCCGCACCTGGTGGCCGGCCCCGGCCAGCGC
>NZ_FMCH01000064.1 GCF_900091855.1 Streptomyces sp. DvalAA-14 | reverse complement strand
CTCCCCGCGCCCGCCGTGCGAGCCGGCGCCCCGGGAGCGGCGACCGCGGCCGACGGCGTCGAACCCGCGGGGGCCCGTCCCGTACTCGGCCCCGCCGTCAGGAGCACCGCGACCAGCGCGGCGGCGGCCAGCGTCCCGACGACCGCCAGCAGCAGGACCCGCCGCCCGCGCCGGGGCAGGCCGTCCTCGGCGCCCAGCGGGTCGAGGGGGTCGGGATACGGCACCGGCCTGCCGGGCACCCGGTCGCCCTGGCCTGCCGCCGCCTTCTCGGCGAGCTTCCACAGCGCGTCGATCCGGTCGTAGTCGGCGCCGCTGGCCTGCGCGAGCACCTCCACGGCGTCCAGCGGCGGCAACCGCCTCCCGGCCAGCGCGCTCTCCCAGGTCCCGGCGGACTGGGCGGTTCGGGCGGCCAGCGCCGGTACGGTCAGCCCGCTGCGGTCCTTCATCCGCCGTAATTGCGTGGCGAGCCGCCGTACATCCACCGGGATACGGTCCGCCAACGGTTCCCACTGCCCCACGCCGGGTCCCTCGCATCCCTCGACAGCCATGCCCGGGCCACGGTAGAACGCGGGTGCCTCGTCCGGAGGAATTTCCGGACAAAGGCATCACGGGGGGCAGGCGAGCTGCTATGGGAAGGATGCGCCGAGCGGTGCCGCGCGCCCCGTCCTCAGCGGACGGAGAAGTGGATGATGTCCTCCAGGAACGGGATCCGGATCAGCGGGTCGGGCTGTGCCATCAGCGCCAGCAGCACTATGGCCAGGCCCAGCACCCCATAGGTGATCACATCCGTGAAACGGCTGCGGACCGCGAGCATGCCGACCTTCGCCAGGCCCCAGCGCAGGCCCGCGCCGACCAGCAGCGAGCTGCCGATCAGCAGCGTTCCGGTCCGGAAGGCGTCGGTCGCGGTCACGATCAGCCCGATCACCACGCCGGCTATGACCAGCAGGATCGGCCACTGCCGGGCGGGGGCCGGGGCATCGCCGCCGGCTGCCGCGCCGCCGCCCTCGGGGCGCGGGGGTGCTGGTGGTCATCGCCGGCCGGCCGCGGGGCTCGCGGGGGTGATGGGGCTCGCGCGGGTCACGGGCGTGCCGCCACGCGGGCTCGGCCGGGTGCCGGGCCGCTTCCGGCTCGGAGGACGGGGTCACCCCGGCCGCCTCAGCCGACACGGCCGGCCGCCCGCTCCGGAGCCGGGACGCCCAGCGCGGCCGCCGCTGCCATCGCCTCGGCCGCCTCCACCACGTTGAGCAGCAGCATCGCTCGCGTCATCGGGCCCACCCGCCCGGACTTCGGCGACAGCCAGCCGGCCACCTCGGCGACGCCCGGATGGATGTCCCCGACGATCTTGCCGTGCTCGTCCCGGCTCACGCCCACGTCGAGCACCGCGGCACCCGGCTTGACGTCCTCCGGCTTGACGATGTGCGGCACACCCGCCGCGGCCACCACGATGTCCGCCTGCCGGAGCTGCGCGGACAGGTCCCGGGTGCCGGTGTGGCACAAGGTCACCGTGGCGTTCTCCGACTTGCGCGTCAGCAGCAGGCCGATCGACCGCCCGACGGTGATGCCGCGCCCGACCACCACCACATGGGCGCCGTTGATCTCCACGTCGTGGCGCCGCAGCAGCTCCACGATGCCGTTGGGGGTGCACGGCAGCGGACCGGGCTCGTTCAGCACCAGCCGGCCCAGGCTCATCGGATGCAGGCCGTCGGCGTCCTTGGCCGGGTCCATCAGCTCCAGCACCCGATTGGTGTCGATGCCCTTGGGCAGCGGCAGCTGGACGATGTAGCCGGTGCACTCCGGGTTCTCGTTCAGCTCGCGGACCACGGCCTCGATTTCCGCCTGGGTGGCGGTGTCCGGCAGTTCGCGCTGGATCGAGGCGATGCCCACCTGGGCGCAGTCGCGGTGCTTGCCAGCCACGTACCACTTGCTGCCCGGGTCGTCACCCACCAGCAGGGTGCCGAGGCCGGGAGTGATCCCGCGGGCCTTCAGGGTCGCGACCCGGGTGGTCAGCTCGGACTTGATCGCTGCGGAGGTGGCCTTGCCATCGAGAATCTGGGCGGTCATGCTCCCATCCTCGCGGATCGGGCCCGCGACCGACCAATCAGCCCGCGAACCGGACAACTTTGTCCCTTGCGCGCCCCCCGTCGCGGGCCGGACGATGTCCCGCGGCCCCTGAAATGTCCGCTCGACGGGCCGCGCCCGCCCTTGTACGTTTTGCCCTTTCTGTCCCCTCGTCCGCCCTGCCCGCTTAAGGAAGAGCCCGTGAGTCAGCCCCCCGGTCCGAGCAATCCGTACGGCGATCCGCCGCAGCCCCACGGCGACGCGCAGCCGTACAGCGAGCCGCAGCAGAGCCCGTACCCGCCGCAGCCCGGACCCTACGGCCAGCCGCCCCAGCAGCCTTACGGATATCCGCAGCAGGGCTTCCCGCAGCAGCAGGGCGGCTTCCCGCCGCCGCAGCCCTACGGTTACGGGCCCGGGCCCGGGCCCGGGTCGCGCGTCCCGCTGCCCGGTATGCCGCCGCTGGCGAGCTGGGGACTGCGGCTGGGCGCCCTTCTCCTCGACGGGCTGATGTTCTTCCTGGTGCCGGTGGGCCTGGCGGCGGCGGGCTACGTCCGGATCGTCATCAAGCTCTCCGAACGGGTGGACGACTGCGACAACCAGGGCATCTCCAGCGACAACTGCCCCCTGCCGCACACGTCGGGCGGCTCCGTCCTCCTGATCGTCCTCGGCGGGGTGCTCGGGCTCGCATCCCTCTTCTACGTCTGCTACCGCGAGGGCGCCACCGGCCAGACCCCGGGCAAGCGGATCGCCGGCATCCGCCTGCTGAAGGAGTACGACGGCGCGACCCTCGGCTTCGGCCTCGCCTTCGGGCGGCGACTGCTGCATGTCCTGGACAACATGGCGTGCTATCTGGGGTGGCTGTGGCCGCTGTGGGACGAGAAGAACCAGACGTTCGCCGACAAGCTGACCCACACGGTGGTCATCCGCGACCAGTCCTGAGGGCGCGCCCCTGACCGGGCACTCACCCGGGGCGCCCCGGCACCCTGACGGGTAACGGAGCGCCCCAAAGGGGCGCGGAGAACCGCGCGACCAGCCCACCCACGCCAACGGGCGAGCCCCAAAGGGGCGCGAGGAACTGCGCGACCAGCCCACCCCGCCAACGGGGCGAGCCCCAAAGGGGCGCGAGGAACTGCGCGAGC
>NZ_FMCH01000275.1 GCF_900091855.1 Streptomyces sp. DvalAA-14 | reverse complement strand
GCGGGCGCCGCCGGTCGAGGCCGCCGGCCCACCGGGCCAGCGCTGCCAGCGGGCCGAGGCCCAGCAGCGCGTTGACCAGCCGCGGGGCGCGCGCCGACAGCCGGGCCCAGCGCGGGAGCCAGCCCAGCGCGTAGTGCGCGGCGGGCCGCAGCCGCCGCTTGTAGCGCTGGTGCAGGGCCTCCGCCTTGTAGGTGGCCATGTCCACCCCGGCCGGGCAGTCGCTCGCGCAGCCCTTGCAGGCCAGGCACAGGTCCAGTGACTCGGCGATCTCCGGTGCGCGCCAACCGCCCGTCACCAGACTGCCGTTGGCCAACTCCTGCAAGACCCGCGCCCGGCCGCGGGTGGAGTCCTTCTCGTCCCGCGTCGCCAGGAACGACGGGCACATCACGGCACCCGAACCCGTGCCGTCCGCACGGCACTTGCCGACTCCGACGCAGCGGTGCACGGCGGTGGCGAAGTCGCCGCGGTCGTGCGGGTAGGAGTAGGCGAGCGGGCCGAGCGGGGCCTTGGCGGCGGGCAGCCGCACGTCGGCGTCCACCGGGCGGGGACGCACGATGACACCGGGGTTCAGCACATCGCCGGGGTCGAAGAGGTGCTTGACGGCGGCCAGCGTCTCCAGCGCCTCGGGGGAGTACATATGGCCGAGCAGCGCGCCGCGTGCCCGCCCGTCGCCGTGCTCCCCGGACATCGAGCCGCCGTATCGACCGGCCAGCGCCGCCGCGTCCCGCAGGAAGTCCCGGAAGACGGCGGGGCGTTCGGCCAGCGGGAAGTCGATCCGTACATGCAGGCAGCCGTCCCCGAAGTGGCCGTACATCAGCCCGTCCAGCCCGAACTGCCGCATCAGGGCGGTGAGTTCGCGCATGTACGGGCCCAGCTGGCCGGGCGGCACCGCGGAGTCCTCCCAGCCGGGCCAGGCCGGGTCGCCCGCCGGGGTGCGGCCGCCGAGGCCCGCGCCGTCCTCACGGATCCGCCACAGCGCGCGGGCCGCCGCGCCGGTGACGACCGCCGCGTCCAGGCAGCCCGCGTCGGCGGCCAGCCGGTGGGCCGCGGCGACCGCTCGGCCGCGCTGTCACCGGCGGTCTCGGCGAAGATCCAGCCGCCGCCGCGCGGCAGGCCGGCCGGCACCGCTCCCTGGCCGCGCCGCGTCCGCAGCACATCCACCAGCTGGGAGCTCATCCCCTCCAGCGCGACGGGCCGGTGCGGCAGCAGCGCCGGAACCGCGTCGGCCGCTTCGGCCATGTCGGGGTAGCCGAGCACCGCCATCGCGGTGTGCCGGGGGGCCTCGACCAGCCGTACCGTCGCTCGGAGCAGCAGGGCGAGGGTGCCTTCGGTGCCGACCAGGAATTTCGCCAGGTCGGCGCCGTTCTCCGGCAGCAGGTGCTCCAGGGAGTAGCCCGAGACCTGCCGGGTGAACCGGCCGAACTCGGTCCTGATCAGCGCGAGTCGGCCGCCCACCAGCGTGTCGAGCCCGGCGAGCAGTTCGCGCTCCGGCCCGGCCGCCCGGGCCGTCCCGCCCCGCCGCCGGGCGGTGAACCGCACCCCGCTGCCGGTGACCACCTCCAGCTCCACCGCGTTGTCAGCGGTGCGCCCGTACGCCAAGGCCCGCGCCCCGCAGGCGTTGTTCCCGAGCGACCCGCCGATCGTGGCGCGCGCGTGCGTGGACGGATCGGGCCCGAAGCGCAGCCCGTACGGCGCACCGGCCGCGGTGATCGCGTCCAGTACGGCCCCGGGCTGCACCTGCGCGGTCCGGGCCTGCGGATCGACGCCCAGGACCCGGTTCATGTGCCGGGAGAAGTCCAGTACCACCCCTTCGCCCACCGCGTTCCCCGCGATCGAGGTCCCGGCGCCGCGGGCGGTCAGCGGCACGCCGCCGCGCCGGCAGACCTCCAGCGCGGCCAGTACCTCGGCCTCCTCGCGCGGGAACACCACCACCCGGGGGACGACCCGGTAGTTCGACGCGTCCGCCCCGTACTCGGCCCGCCGCCGGGTCCCGGCCTCCACCTGGCCGACGCCGGCCCGGCGCAGCTCACCGACCAACGCCCCGATCGGCCCGTCGCCCGCCCCCTGGTCCACCGTGCCAGCCGCCACGGACACCCTCCGGTTGGTTCGCCGAGCAACGTCGAGCCGTACAGCGGACACCATATTTCGCCCGACGGCGCGGCGCGGTGATCGTTTGGTCCGGACTTCCGGGGCGAGATAGTCGGCAGAACGAACGAAAGCCAGCAAGCCCGACACAGAAGACAAAGAAGAAAAAGAAGACACAGCCGAGAAGACACAGCCGACAAGAGGAATCAGCATGCCTGACAGCGAGCCCGACGCGCCCGTACCGCACGGCTCCCACGCATCGGACCCGGCGCCCGCTCCCTCAGGCCGGCGCGGGACACGTCATGCCCCGCCCGAGGCGAACCGGTGGTGGACGCTGACCGCGGTCTGCCTCGGCACCTTCATGCTGCTGCTGGACATCACCATCGTGAACGTCGCGCTGCCCGACATCCAGGACGTCCTGCACGCCAGCTTCTCCGACCTGCAGTGGGTCGTCGACGCCTACGCGCTGACGCTGGCCGCGCTGCTGCTCACGGCCGGCAGCCTCGCCGACATGTACGGCCGCAGGCTGCTCTACATGATCGGCCTGGTGATCTTCACCGTCGCGTCGCTGCTGTGCGGTCTGGCCAACGACATCCTGATGCTGCAACTGTGGCGGGGCCTGCAGGGAATCGGCGGCTCCATCATGTTCTCCGTGTCCCTCGCCCTGCTGGCGGAAGCCTTCCGCGGCAAGGACCGGGGTACGGCGTTCGCCGTCTGGGGCACGATCATCGGGCTCGCGGTCTCCATCGGACCGCTGCTCGGCGGCGTGCTGACCACGGGCCTGTCCTGGCGGTGGATCTTCTTCGTCAACCTGCCGATCGGCGCGGTCGCCGTGGTGATCACCCTGCTCAAGGTCGCCGAGACCCGGCACCCGCAGGCGCGGCGTCCGGACTGGCCCGGCTTCGTGCTGTTCACCGCCGCGCTGTCCAGCCTCGTCTACGCGCTCATCGAGTCCAGCCGCAAGTCCTTCAGCAACCCGGTCGTCATCGCCTGCCTCGCCGGGGCGGTCGTCCTCGGTGCCGGCTTCGTGCTGGTCGAGTCCCGCAGCCGGCAGCCTATGTTCGACCTGTCGCTCTTCCGCAAGCCCACCTTCAGCGGCGGCCTGGTCGCGGCCTTCGGCCTCAGCGCGTCCCTGCTGTCGCTGCTGCTCTACCTGGTCCTGTATGTGCAGGACGTGCTCGGCTTCAGCGCGTTGGGCACCGGCGTTCGGCTGCTGGTGATCTCCGGCGGCATCCTGGTGATGTCCACGATTTCGGGACGGCTCTCGTCGAAGATTCCGGTCCGCTTCCTGATCGGGCCGGGCCTGCTGCTGGTCGGCGGCGGGCTGCTGTGGATGCGCGGTCTGGACGCGTCGAGCCAGTGGACCCACCTGATCCCCGGCATGATCGTGTCGGGGTCCGGACTGGGCCTGGTCAACCCGCCGCTCGCCTCCACCGCCGTCGGCGTCGTCCAGCCGGCCCACGCCGGGATGGCCTCCGGCATCAACTCCACCTTCCGGCAGATCGGCATCGCCACCGGCATCGCGCTGCTGGGCACCCTGTTCTCCAGCAAGATCAAGTCGTTCGTGACCGGCCACATCGACTCAATCCCGGGGCTGCGCGGGCGGTCGTCGCAGATCTCCACCGCCATCCAGTCCGGCACCGTCCAGCAGACGCTCGCCACCCTGCCCGCCCGGGACCGCGGCCCGGTCAGACAGCTGACCGCGTCCGCCTTCACCTCGGGCCTGAACGAGATCTTCCTGGTCGGCGCGATCATCGCGCTCGCGGCGGGAGTGATCTCCTTCGCCACCATCCGTACCAAGGACTTCGCCCAGCAGCCGTCGTGACGGCGCCGCCCGGACCGCCGGCCCGCCTCGCAGCCCGGCCGCCCGGACCGCCGGCCAGCCCCGGCCCCCGGCGGCCGGGGTTCCGTACCCTCGGCCCCCGTCGCGGACCCGGGGTCCACAGCCCCCGGCACCCGGCGCCGCGGACCGGCGCTCCGCAGCGCCGGGCGCCCGCGCCGCGGCCCGCCTCACGGCACCACGATCACCGGCCATCTCCCGTCCTTGACCAGCCGCACCCCCGCCGAGCCGAAGAGGCGGTGCCGCAGGCCGCGGGACGCCCCGATGACAACGCTGTCGGCCCGTAATTCGTCAGCCGTCCGGGTGAGGCCGGCCACCACGTCGGGCGCCCGCAGGATGTGGAACTCCCAGCGCAGCGGCCGGGCCTCGATGGTGCAGGCGAGGCCCTCCACCACGCGGCGCCGCAACTCCTCGGCCAGCGCCAGGTCGTCATCGGCGAGCATCCACGCCACCCCGGCCAGCATGGCGCTCGCATGCAGCGGCAGGACATGGACGAGCACGAGCAGCGCGTCCTGGCGCCGGGCGAGGCCCACCGCGTAAGCGGTGGCACGCCAGGACGAGTCCGAGCCGTCCAGTCCTGCCACGATCACCCGGCCGCCTTCGCCCGGGATCCGTTCGAAACCCACGGTTCTGCGACAGCTGCGTCTACGAGGCCGGGGCGGTGGTGTCGTCCGGGGTCGGACCGGCCAGCCCTTCCGGCTTCTCCGCGAAGGCCGCCGCGGTGGTGCGCAGCGGCACCTCCTTCATCAGGCAGGCCAGCACGAAGGCGATCACCAGCACGGCCGCGCCGACCAGGAAGGCCACGTTGATGGCCTCGGTGAAGCCGACCTTGAAGGGATGCGCGAGCACCGGGTCGATATGGCCGAGGAAGGAGGTGTTGTTGAGCGTCCCGGTGCCGCCGGAGGACGCCGAGGTGAGCGTCTTCAGCTGGTCCGGATGGGCCTTGGCGGCCTGCTGGAAGGCCGCGCTGCCGCGGGCGTCGGCGAAGGCCGAGCCGATCTTGCCGCCGACCAGCGAGTAGACGATCGACAGGAACACCGCGACGCCCAGCGTGCCGCCCATCTGGCGGAAGAAGGTGGTCGAGGAGGTGGCCACGCCGATGTCCCGGGGCGGGACCGCGTTCTGCATGGCCAGCACGATGGTCTGCATATTGAAGCCGAGGCCGGCGCCGACCACGAACATCGCGGCGTCGACGTAGAGCAGACCGCTGTCCGCGCTCATCTGCCAGAGCATGAGCATGCCGGCCACCAGCAGCACCGAGCCGATGATCGGGAAGATCTTGTAGCGGCCAGTCCTGGAGGTGACCTGGCCGGAGACCATCGACAGGATCATGATGCCGATCACCAGCGGCAGCGTCAGCAGGCCCGCCTTGGTCGGCGAGTTGCCCTTGACCAGCTGGAGGTAGAGCGGCAGCAGCGTGATGCCGCCGAACATGCCGATACCGATGATCGCCGACTGGGCGGAGCCGAGCGAGAAGACCCCGTTGCGGAACAGCCGCATCGGCAGCAGGGCCTCGTCGCCGGCCCGGCGTTCGGCGAACAGGAAGCCGACGATGCCGATCGCGCCGATGATGTAGCAGGCGAAGGCGGTCGCGCTGCCCCAGCCCCACTCGCGGCCCTGCTCGGCGATGATGAGCAGCGGCACCAGCGCGACGATGAGGGCGACGGCGCCCGGGTAGTCCACCCGGTGCTTGCGCGGGTCGTGCTTCACGTGCAGCACCCGGCCGACCACGATCAGGGCGACGACGCCGATCGGCACGTTGATCAGGAAGATCCAGCGCCAGCCGTCGATGCCCAGCAGCTGGTCCTGCCCGGCCAGCGCGCCGCCGACCACCGGGCCGAGGACGCTGGAGGTGGCGAAGACGGCCATGAAGTAGCCCTGATACTTGGCTCGTTCTCGTGGCGGGATGATGTCGCCGACGATCGCGAAGGCCAGCGAGAACAGGCCGCCGGCGCCTATGCCCTGGAAGGCCCGGAAGCCCGCGAGCATGTACATCGACGTCGACAGCATGCACAGCGCCGAGCCGATGATGAAGACCGCGATCGCGAAGAGGAAGAAGGGCTTGCGGCCGTACTGGTCGGAGAGCTTGCCGTACAGCGGCGTCGCGATGGTCGAGGTGATGAGGAACGACGTGGTCACCCAGGCCTGCGCGGTCAGCCCGTTGAGGCTCTCACCGATCTTGTAGATGGCGGTCGAGACGACGGTCTGGTCCAGCGCGGCGAGGAACATGCCCAGCAGCAGCCCCGACAGGATGACCATAATCTGCCGGTGCGAATACGCCGCCGGTGGTGCCGCGGTGCCGGTCGAGGCGGCATCTGCTTGGGCGCTCATGGGACTCTTCCTCCAGGGTCTTTGCTTGCCCTAGGCAACATACCCGTAAGCAGGGCAGGACGGGCAGCCGCAGGTCAGTACACATCTCCCGGGAGCGCTTGTCCGCCCCGAGCCGTTTTACGTCTGCCCGCCCGGCCGTCCCGTCATGGGTGCTGGCCGCCTCGGCAGCGGAACGCAAGGTTCCTGGAAAGCTTTGGCCATGGACGGCGGTCACTCGGAGACATTCGAGCAGGCATTCGGTGGCCGAACCCTACGCTGTGGGTGAGCTGTGCACCCGTTCCCATGGGGGGGGATCCCGCCGAATGAAACTGCCTGCCACCCGCCGAACCGCGGCGCTCGCCACCGCGGCACTGACCACCGCGGCGATCGGCGTCCTGACCGGGGTCACCCCGGCCACCGCCGACACCACCGGTCCCGTCATCACCCTGCAGACGCCGCAACCGGTCGCGGTCGGCACCGCCGCGGCCACCGGCACGACCACCGAGGTCGACATCAGCCCGCTCTTCACCACCGACGCGACCAGCGTGAACTCCCAGGCCACCCTCACCATCGACGCCCGCGCCCTGGCGAAGATCGCCGATGTGACCTTCCCCGACAACTGCACGGTCGTGAAGTTTGTCGGCACCTGCTCGGAGTGGTTCTACGCCGACGACCTGCCGGCCGGCTCCCTCATCGGCGGCGAGACCGACCTGACCGTCACCGCCCGCCCGGGCGTCGCACCGGGCGCGGCCGCTTCGTACAAGGTGAGCGGGACCGCCGACAACGCGACCATCGTCGGCGGCAGCGGCTCCGTCCAGATCGGCGGACCGGCTTTCAGCCAGGCCCCGCTCATCGACCACACCGGCCTCGCGGTCGGCTCGACGGTCGACGAACCGCTGGACTTCACCAATGTCGGCGACCGGCCGGCGGCCAACGCGCAGCTGCTGCTCACCGCCAGCGCCGGGCTGACCTTCGCCCAGCACTTCGCCAACTGCAAGTACAGCTCGCTCCCGGACGACAAGGAGACCGAGGAGGCGCTGTGCACCTTCGCCGGTCCGTTCCAGGTCGGTGAGCACACCACCCTGGCCAGCCCGGTGCGGCTGAACGTCACCTCGACGGCGTACTACACGTACCTCGACACGTACACGGCGGCGCAGGGCGACCCGTACATGAAGCAGCAGCTGGCGGCCCGCACCTGGAAGCAGGGCAGGGGCGACACACTCGCGCTGACCGTGCTCGACCCCGGGCAGCCGAGTACGGCGCCGGCCGGCAAGATCGCCCCGCAGTTCGCCGACGGTTACACCAGTAGCCGCATCACGGCTCTGCGGGCCGACAACACCGCGGACTTCGCGGTCACCGGCGCCACCGCCCAGGCCGCCCAGGGCGCGACCGCGCAACTCGACTTCAGCCTGGCCAACAACGGCCCCGCGACGATCTACTACCGCAGCGGCGACGACTTCGCCCTCACCGTCACACCCCCGCCGGGCACCACCGTCACCGGCTCGTCCGCGAACTGCGAACCGGAGCAGCAGGACGACCCGGTGGTCACCGCCCACGGCCCGTACCTCTGCCGGACCGGCTACTTCGTCCCGGCCGGACAGGTGACCGCCTTCAGCCTGACCGTCCGGGTGGACTCGGTCGTCCCGGGCGCCCAGGGCACAGCGGCCATCGCCTGGAGCCCGGACGGGAGCTACCGGCCGCCCTTCGACCCGGACGCGGCCGACGACAGCGCGCCGCTGACGCTCAACTGACCTCCGGCACCGGCTGCTCCATCAGCAGGACGAAGCCCCCGGACCGCACAGCGGCCGGGGGCTTCGCCGGTGGCCGCTCAGGCCGGAGCCTCGCCGGTGGCCCGCTCAGGCCCGGCGCACCGCGTAGGTCAGATAGGCGAACTGCTCTGCCTGCTGGACGTCCACCAGTGCCAGCCGCTCCGACGTCAGCCGCCGCGGCAGGACGGGCGCGCCCGCGGCCAGCGTCACCGGGGCGACACCGAGCACGATCTCGTCCAGCAGCCCCTGGTCGGCGAAGGCGCCGACCAGTTCCCCGCCGCCGGCCAGCCAGATCGTCCGGTCGCCGGCAGCCGCGGCCATCGCCTCGTGCACCGGTCGCACCTCACCCCGTACAAAGGTGAGGTCGGCGCCGGGGATCGCCGGCAGGTCGCGGTGGGTGAAGACCCAGCAGGGCGTCGCGCCGTAGTAGTCCCGCCACTTCTCCGGGTGTGCCAGCAGCGCCTCGTGCTCCAGTATCCACTCGTAGGTGGTGGCGCCCATCGCGAAGGCGCCGACCTCCGCGAAGAACGGCCCGAACCGGTCGCCGTCGCTGCCGCAGGCAAACAGCCACTCCAGCGAGTTGTGTTCGTCCGCGATGAAACCGTCGATACTCGTCGCCGTGTAGTACGTCGTCTTGGCCATCGCCGCAGCCTAACGCGGCGGGTGCGGGCGGCTGCTGAGCTTGGCCGCCCGGTCCGGAAACGCCGAACGGGCCGCCGGCGGGGGGAAGGCCGGCGGCCCGCGATGGGGCGGGGGTCAGGGCTGTGATCAGCCGTTGGCCGCACCGTTGCCGGACAGGACCGGGATGTTGCTCAGGATGTGCGAGAGCGGCTCGTCGCCCTTGGCCTGGGTGGAGTTCTCCGCGCACTGCTGGTTCTGCGGGTTGGCCAGCACGTTGACGTCCTGGACGGTGATCGGGATCAGACCGATCAGCGAGCCGACGTTGGCCTTGACCGGCAGACCGATGCAGGGCTTGTTCAGGGTGCCCTGGACCAGGCCGATCTGCGGGCTCTGGGTGCCGCCGGTGCGAGTGTTGCCGTAGGCCTGCTCGGCGCCGTTGCCGTTCACCGTGGTGGTGTCCTTGTCGTTGCCGAGGGCCATCGCCTGCGGCGCGGCGGTGGCGCCGATCGCGGCGACGGAAGCGGCGAGAGCAGCACCGGCGAGCATCTTCTTGATCATGGTTGTCCCTTTTTTGGTGCTTGAATGCACGGTTTTCGGAAGGTCTGGAGCGATCTGATCAACCGCTCCCACGAGGATTGGTTCCGGGCATTCACTCCGAAGGGGGAGTCCCCAGAACGGGGCGCCAAGAGCGCCGGGCCGTCCCGGAAGCGCCGGAGCCGGGTGGCTCAGCTGCCGAGCCCGAGCGGGAGGCCGCCGAGCAGCGAGGCGCCGGGCAGGGCGCCGGTGACCGTCGAGAGCGCGCCGCTCTTGGCCGCGTCGGTCGCCTGCCCGAGCAGGGAGTCGGCCGAGGTCTGGCCGCGCAGCTCCTGGGCGGCGCCGGTGACCCGGCCGAGCAGGTCGCCGATCTTGCCGTCGTCCACGGCCTTCTGCAGCGGCTGCTGGGCCAGGGCCTGGTCGACACCGCCGTTGATGCTCGTCGGCATCGTCGGCATCGTCGACGTGCTGTCGGCGAACGCGGGGGCGGCCACGCCGACCGCCATCACCGAACCGGCCACAGCCGCTGCAACCTTCGAGTACTTCACTGGCCACCCTTTCAGTAGCTGACGCCGAAGTGCGTCGGCGGTCTTTCGGCATGGACAACGACCACGGAGAGCAACGGAAACGACGCGCGAACCACCCGGCGGACAATCACTCGAAAGTGAGAGGGCGCGGAGGCGATACTCGCATCCGGAAATCAGATCGCGTTTTCCGTGGAGACCGGCCCGTTAAGCGCGGCTTATCGAGCCATTCCCGGCCCGCGACCGGAATCCATTAGTGCCTGCGCCCCGCGTACGCCGGGCGGCGCATGCCGCGGCGGTAGAGCATCGCGCCACCCACCAGCAGGGCCGCGCTCGTGCCACCGGCCGCGCCCAGTTGCCCGGCGCTCATTCCGGTGTCCGCCAGCCCCGGCTGCGGGTGGCCCACCGGGACCGGGGTCCGGTGGGTACGGCCCGGCTGCGCGGGCGGCAGGTCCGGGGTGGCCGGCGGGGTGTTCACCCGGGGCGGCGACGGCGGCGTGTCCGGGGTGCCGGGCGGCGGGGTGGCGACGGAGGACGCCTGCTGGCCGTTGACGCAGGAATTCCCCATGGCCGGATTCAGCAGGCCCACCGCGTCCACGGTGTTTCCGCAGGCGTTCACCGGGGCGTGGACCGGAATGGTCACGGAATTCCCGGACAGTACCCCGGGTGAACCCGTGGCCACGCTTCGACTGCCCTCATCGACGCCATAGGCGTCTGCCCGTGCCCCGTCACCGGAATCGGCATGGACGCTGTGCGATTCATTGGCGCACTGGTTGCCGAAGGCGGCGTTGCCGACGCCCACCGCGTTCACCGTGTTGCCGCAGGCGTTCACCGGGACGTCGACCGGGGCCTGGACGTTGTTGCCGGACAGCACGCCGGGCGAGCCGGTCGCGGCGCCCTCCGCGCCGGTGTCCGCGCTCGCGTAGCCGCCCGCCGCGGCGAGGATGCTGCCGGCGGCAGCGACCGTGACCAGGCTCCGGCTCAGGATCTGTCGCATCGACTCTTCTTCTCCGCATCTTTCGCTGTCAGTCGCATCGGTACCGGGACACCCGCGGTGGCTCCGCGGCTCCCCGTGGCGCACCGCCCCGGCCGCGGTGGGCGGTCCGGGGCGGTCCTGTTCAGGACCTCGCGGCCCGACAGGCCGATGTCAGGCGCTGGCGTTGACGCACGAGTTGCCGAACGCCGGGTTCAGCAGGGCGATGATGTCGATGGTGTTGCCGCAGAGGTTGACCGGAATGTGCACCGGCACCTGGATGACGTTGCCGGACAGCACGCCCGGGGAGTGGGCGGCGGCGCCGGCTGCGCCCGAGTCGGCGAACGCGGGAGCGGCGACGCCCATCGCGAGCATCGTGCCGGCGGCGACGGCCGCGACCTTCGAGAACTTCACGGGTGGCTCCTTTTCCGTAAGTGGCGTCGGGCACCAGCACGGATTTCGTGATGGCCGGGCACACAATTCCGTGCCCTGGACGCGGTTACGAGCGGCTAACGACCCGCGATCACCGAAGGCAACTCTCCGGCCCGGGCCGCCGCGCACTAACCACCCGAATGGACCCGGGAGAAGGGCCGGCGACGCAAGCCCTGCGCGGCGAAAGCGCGTGGCGAATGTGCGTGGCGAATGCGCGGCGGAAAGAGCCGTGCCGGAAAAAGATACACCGCCGGCCCCATTCGGTCCGGAAAGAGCCGCGGCCCCGGCCGCCGCGATGTGCCGGCGGCCGGGGCCGCGAAGGGCCGTGCCGTGCTGGGGCCGTACGAGTCCGCGGGGCGCGGATCAGTGGTTCGCGGTTCCGTTCCCGGACAGGATCGGGATGTTGTCCAGCAGGTGCGACAGCGCCTCGTCGCCCTTGGCCTGGGTGGAGTTCTCGGTGCACTGCTGGTTCTGCGGGGAGGACAGCACGTTGATGTCCTGGACGCTGATCGGGACCAGGCCGATGAGCGAGCCGAGGTTCGCCTTGGCCGGCAGCGCGATGCAGGGCTTGTTGAGCGAGCCCTGGATCAGCGCGAAGGACGGGCTCATGTAGCCGCTGGTGTACGTGTTGCCGTACGCCTGCTCGGAGCCGTTGCCGTTGGCGGTGGTGGTCCCGGTGGAGTCACCGATGGCCATCGCCTGCGGGGCGACGGCCGCGGAGACGCCCGCGAGAGAGGCCGCGACGGCGGCCGTGGCGAGGATCTTCTTGATCACGGTTGGTCCTTCGAGGAGAGACTGCCCCCGGTACCAGGGGCAGTCTGCCCAACCGCGCTGACGCCCGTTGGTAATGATCCTTCACTCGAATGGAGACGGGTGGCGCGGCACGCCAGGCATAGGGGCGAAAGGGTGTACCGCGCGTACGCGTGTTGACGTCCCGTCAACATTGGCGATGCGATGGTCATAAGAAATCCGGCCTGGTCAGCGGCCCGCGCGCCTTACGTGATTCACGCCGTCCCGTCTGCCAGCGTGCATTCCTGTGCCTTAGGGATTACCTGACAGGCATGGGATTCGTTGACTGCACGCAGCCGCTGATCGCCGCCCGATCGCGCGGCAGCGGGACTTGACCGGACTTCGGCTCCACGGGGTCGCCGAGAGAGAGACGGCGCGCGATGCCGCAACACCTGCACGAACTGGCCGGGCTGACCGTGCTCCACATGACACAGCCGGTCGACGGCGGCGTCGCCCGCGTCGTCGCGGACCTGGT
>NZ_FMCH01000195.1 GCF_900091855.1 Streptomyces sp. DvalAA-14 | reverse complement strand
GGAGGAGCTGAACGCGCCGCCGCCGTCCCACCCCGAGCACCGCGAGCACACGGCCTGGGGAACGGCCGGCGGCTGGACCACGCCGGGGCCGGGCCGGGGGACGCCGCGCTCCGAGGAACTGCCGCTCGACCTGGAGGACTGGCCGCCGTACGAGACCGGCGCCCTGGGCACGACGGCCGCGGAGTCGGCACGCCAGCTGCACGCGGCCGGCCGGACGATCCCGCGGCCCCGGCAGGAGTACGTGGACGCCTTCGACGGGGCCTTCGACGGTCCACCGGGCGGACGCCTGCCGGGCGGGCCGCGCAGGCCCGCCGAGGCGCTGCTGGCGGCGGAGCCCCGGCCGGCGGCGGCCGGTGGCACGGACAGGGGCACGGACAGGGGGCAGACCGGCGGCAAGGGCGCCGGGAAGGACGGCGGCCGGAACGGCGGCAAAACCGGCGGCAAGGGCGGCGGCAAGAGCCTCGGCAAGGGCCGCACCCTCAGCGGCATCGCAGCCGCCGCGGTTGTCACCGTGCTGGCCGTGGTGGTCGGCGGACAGCTCATCGGGGGTGAGAAGGACCACACCGGGACGGGCGGGGCCGGCGGCAAGGGCAGCGGCGGGCAGTCCGCGCCCGACGACGCGCCCGCCACCCCGACGGGAGCCGCGAGCCCCTCCCCGGACGCCTCGGTGACGGCCGCGCCCGCCGACTACGACCAGCTCATGGCCCGGCAGTATCCGCTCGATCCCCAGCTCGCGCTGTCCGGCGCCTTCACCACCGTGCCCGGCACGCAGGCGGCGCCGGGCAAGGGGCGGGTCATGCGGTTCCGGGTCGACGTGGAGAAGGGACTGCCGCTGGACGCCGGGCTGTTCGCCCAGACCGTGTTCAAAACGCTGAACGATCCGCGGAGTTGGGGGCACGGCGGCACGATGACCTTCGAGCGGGTCTCAACCGGCCCCGCCGACATCGTCGTTACCCTCGCCAGCCCCGGCACCACCGCCAAGTGGTGTGAGAAATCCGGTCTGGACACCACGGTTGACAATGTGTCGTGTGACGCGGCGTCCACCCCGCGCACGATGATCAACGCGTACCGGTGGGCGGAGGGCGCGGCCACCTTCGGCCCGCAGCGCATGCACGAGTACCGCCAGATGCTCATCAACCACGAGGTCGGGCACCGGCTCGGGCACTCCCATGTCGGCTGTCCGAAGGAGGGCGCGCTCGCGCCGGTCATGATGCAGCAGACCAAGTTCCTGTCCCTCGACGGCGGACCGACCTGCAAGCCGAACCCCTGGCCCTTCCCGTAGGACGCCCCAGGCCCCCAGGGCGCCCCAGGACGCCTTTGCCCCGGGGCGGGGCGCCCGTCATCCAGGCTCTTTCCCCATAAGGGGACCTTGGAGTTCATCCTTACAGCGCTTTGACATCCGGGGCTGCTTCGCTGCACGCTTGCCCCATGCCGTCCCGTCACGCACGTCCCACCCTGCACGCCTGCATCGAGAGCATCGAGTTGGCGTTGATCGGCGTTGCCGCGCACAGCGTCGCCGACGTGCACTGTCGCTGACCGCGTCCTCCCCGCCCCGATCGGGGAACTCCCCCTCGTCCCGGCCGCGTCGGCGCGGCACCCGGCCGCGTGGAGCTGCTGCCCGCCTCCGCTCCGGGCGCGCTCCGGCGAGTCCGTCCTCCCTTGGCTGCGCACCCGCTGCACGCATCCGTCGCGCGCATCGGTCGCGCGCACCCGTTTCCGCGCCCCTCGCGGTGCCCGACGCGACGCCCGTCGTCGTGCCCGTCGTGGTGCCGTTCACCCCGTCTGAAAGGTCGATCATGCGTCCTGTGCCCCTGACATCCCGCCGGATAGGCGTGATAGCCGTCGGCTTGGCCCTTGCCGGAGGGGCCGTCGCCTGCGGCCCGAAGAGCGGCGACGCGAAGGCGAGCGACGGCAAACCGGCGAAGGGCGGCACCCTCTACGTGCTCAACAACCAGCCGCAGGAGGACTTCGACCCGGCCCGCCTGTACACCTCCGGCGGCGGCAACATCCCCTCGCTGGTCTACCGCACCCTCACCACCCGCAACCGGGCGGCCGGCGCGGCCGGCTCCAAGGTCGTCCCGGACCTGGCCACCGACACCGGCGAGCCCAGCCAGGACGCGACCGTGTGGACGTACCACCTCAAGGACGGGCTGAAGTACCAGGACGGCACGCCCATCACCACCGCCGACATCAAGTACGACATCGAGCGGTCGTTCGCTCCCGAGCTGTCCGGCGGCGCGCCCTACCTGCGGGACTGGCTGGTCGGCGCGGCCGACTACCAGGGGCCGTACAAGGACCCCAAGGGCCTGGCGTCGGTCGTGACGCCCGACCCGAAGACCATCGTCTTCCATCTGAACAAGCCCGAGGGCGAGTTCCCGCTGCTGGCCACCCAGACCTCCTTCGCGCCCGTGCCCAAGGCCGAGGACACCGGCACCAAGTACGCCGACCACCCGGTGTCGTCCGGCCCGTACGAGGTGGCCAGCAACGAGAACAACGGCGAGCACCTCGTGCTCAAGCGCAACCCGCAGTGGTCCGCCGCCACCGACGACCAGCGCAAGGCGTACCCGGACACCATCGACGTGCGCTCCGGGCTCGACCAGGCCGTCATCAACCAGCGGCTCGCCGCCGGCGTCGGCAACGACGCGGACGCGGTGACCACCGACACCAACCTCGGCCCGGCCGAACTCGCCAGGATCAGCGGCGACAAGAACCTGGCCGGCCGGGTCGGCACCGGCCACTTCGGCTACACCGACTACATCGCCTTCGACCCGAAGGTGAAGCCGTTCGACAACATCAAGGTCCGCGAGGCCATCGCCTACGCCGTCAACCGCACCACGGTGATCAACGCGCAGGGCGGCTCCTCGCTCAACGACCCGGCCACCACCTTCCTGCCCGCGCAGGCGTCCTTCGGCTACACGCCCTACGACCCCTTCCCGGCGGGCGCCACCGGCGACCCGGCCAAGGCCAAGCAGCTGCTGGCGCAGGCGGGTTACCCCAACGGGCTGACCGTCACCCTCACCCACGACACCAACAAGGGCGGCGAGCAGGGCCCCGAGGTCGCCACCGCCGTCCAGGAGGCGCTGAAGCTCGCCGGGATCACCGTCAAGCTCGACGGCGAGGAGCACAACGCGTACAGCGACAAGGTCCGCACCACCAGCACCGAGCCGGGCTTCTTCCTGGCCGGCTGGGGCGCCGACTGGCCGTCCGGCGGCCCCTTCCTCGGCCCGATCTTCGACGGCCGGCAGATCGTCAAGGACGGCGCCAACTTCAACAACGCCCAGCTGAACGACCCTTCGGTCAACAGCGAGATCGACGCCATCAACAAGATCACCGACCTGAAGGCCGCCGCCGTCCGCTGGGGCGCCCTGGACAAGAGGATCGGTGCGCAGGCATTGACCGTGCCGCTCTACCACCCGGTCTACAAGCGGCTGTTCGGCAAGAACATCAAGAACGTCGTGATCAGCGACTGGACCGGTGTGCTGGACGTCTCGCAGGTCGCGGTGAAGTGACCCCGTGACCGTCGACGTCATCACGGCCATCGAGGGCGGGGCGGACCGACCGGCGTCCGCCCCCGCCCTCGGGGCCCGGCAGATCTGGCGGCGGCTGCGCGCCCAGCGCGCGGCCCTGGCCGGGGGCGCCGTCATCGTCCTGCTCGTCCTGGTCGCCCTGACCGCGCCCCTGCTGACCGGCCTGGAGGGCCAGGACACCACCAGTTACCACGCCGAACTGCTCAACTCCGCGGCCGGCGCGGTGCCGCGCGGCACCTTCGGCGGGATCAGCGCCGACCACTGGCTCGGCGTCGAACCCAACACCGGCCGCGACCTGTTCGCCCGGCTCGTCTACGGCGCGCAGGTCTCGCTGTTCGTCGCGATCGGCGCCACCGCGCTGCAAGTGGTGATCGGCACCGTCCTCGGGCTCGCCGCCGGACTCGGCAACCGGCTCGTCGACGGGCTGCTGAGCCGGATCACCGATGTCTTCGTCACCATGCCCGCGCTGATCTTCGCCATCGCGCTGATCGCGGTGGTGCCGGACGGCTTCCCGCGCCCCCTGCTGCTGATGCTGGTGCTCGGGCTGCTGGCCTGGGGCAGCATCGCCAAGATCGTGCGCGCGCAGGTACTGGCCCAGAAATCACTCGACTACGTGGCGGCGTCCCGGCTGGCCGGCTCCAGCCCGTGGCGGACCGCCCGCCGGGAACTGCTGCCCGCGCTGGTGGCGCCGGTACTGACGTACGCGGCCATTCTGCTGCCCGGCAACATCGTCTCCGAGGCGGGCCTGTCCTTCCTCGGCATCGGCGTGATGCCGCCCACCTCCTCCTGGGGCCAGCTGCTGTCCAGCGCCACCACCTGGTACCAGGCCGACCCGGCCTATGTGGTGCTGCCCGCCGCGCTGCTGTTCGTCGTGGTGCTGGCCTTCACCGTCTTCGCGGAGGGCATCCGCACCGCGCTGGACCCGCGGGCCGCCAGCCGGCTGCGGATCGGCACCGGCCGGGGCCGTCGCGACGACGAGGAGGCCGGCTCGTGACGCGCTTCCTCGCCAGGAGGTTCTTCCAGGCCCTCATGGTCCTGCTGGTACTGGCCGCGGTGCTCTACGCGGTCTTCTACCTCGCCCCGGGCGACGCGGCGCGACTGGCCTGCGGGCCCAAGTGCTCCGTCGCCCAAGTCGAACAGATCCGCGACCGGATGGGCCTGAACGACCCGGTGTACGTCCAGTTCTGGCACTTCCTGGCGGGCATCGTCGCCGGACACGACTACAGCACCGGCACGGCCGCGGTCCACTGCCCCGCGCCCTGCCTCGGGCAGTCCTACCGCACCGGCGACCTCGTCAGCCACGTCGTCGCGGTGAAGCTGCCCGCCACCGCCTCCCTCGCCCTCGGGGCGATGGCTCTCTGGCTGGTCATCGGGGTCGGCACCGGCGTCGTCTCGGCGCTGCGGCGCGGCACCCTGACGGAGCGGCTGCTGACCGGATTCACCCTGGTCGGCACGGCGGTGCCGGTGTTCATCACCGGCATCCTGCTGCTGCTCGTCTTCTGCTCCTGGCTGCAGTGGCTGCCCTTCCCGACGTATGTGCCGCTCACCCAGGACCCCCAGCAGTGGGCGTGGAATCTGCTGCTGCCCTGGCTCGCGCTGGCGCTGGTCGAGGCGGCCAAGTACGCCCGGCTGACCCGCAGTTCGATGCTGGAGACACTGGCCGAGGACCACATCAGGACCTTCCGGGCCTACGGCGTCGGCGAGGGGGCCATCGTCCGCCGCCACGCGCTGCGGGCCGCGCTGACCCCGGTGATCGCGCTGTCCGCGCTGGACCTGGGCACGATGTTCGGGGGCGCGCTGCTCACCGAGACGCTCTTCGGCATCCCGGGGCTCGGGCAGCAGCTCGTGCAGTCGGTGCAGTCGAAGGACCTGCCGGTGGTGGTCGGCATCGTGCTGGTGATGGGGCTCGCCGTGGTGGCGGCCAACGCGATCGCGGACGTGCTGTACGCCGTGTCGGACCGGAGGGTGGTGCTCGCATGAGTGAGGTGACCGACGCGGCGTCGGGAACCGGGGCGGCCCCGACCCCGGCCGCTCCCGTGATTCCGAACGCGGCCTCTGCCGCGATCCCGGCCCCGGCTTCGGCGCCGGTACCGGGCCCGGTTTCGACCCCGCCGCCGGGCTCGGCCGACGCCCTGGTCGACGTGGCCGATCTGCGAATCGAGTTCCCCACCGGGGGCGGGGTGGTGCGGGCCGTCGACGGCCTCGGCTTCACGCTGGCCGCGGGCGGCGCGCTCGGCCTGGTCGGCGAGTCCGGCTCCGGCAAGAGCGCGACGGCCTATGCGCTGCTGGGACTGCACCGCGGTACCGGGGCGCGGGTCTCCGGCACGATCCGGGTGGCCGGCACCGACGTTCGGACCGCCTCCGAGGCCGAGTTGCGGCGGCTGCGGGGCGGGGTGGCCGCGATGGTCTTCCAGGACCCGCTGTCCTCGCTCGACCCGTACTACGCGATCGGCGACCAGATCGCCGAGGTCTACCGCGTCCACCACCGTGCCTCCCGGTCCGCGGCCCGGGCCCGCGCGGTCGAGGTGCTGGACCGGGTCGGCATCCCCGACGCCCGGCGCCGCTCCCGCTCCCGGCCGCACGAGTTCAGCGGCGGCATGCGTCAACGGGCGCTGATCGCGATGGCGTTGGCCTGCGAGCCGCGCCTGCTGATCGCCGACGAGCCGACCACGGCGCTCGACGTCACCGTCCAGGCGCAGATCCTCGACCTCCTGCACGAGCTGCGCGCCGAGACCGGCATGGGCCTGCTGCTGGTCACCCACGACCTCGGGGTCGTGGCGGGCAGCGTGGACGACGTGCTGGTGCTGCGCGGCGGCGCCGCGGTGGAGCGGGGGGAGGTGGCGGAGGTGCTCGGCGGGCCCCGGGATCCGTACACACGGGCGCTGCTCAGCGCGGTGCCGCGCGTTCGCCCGCTGCCCGGGGCGCCGTCCGCCGCCGGTCCGGCGCCCGCCGGTCAACCGTCCGCCGATCCGCCGTCCGCACCGTCGCCGGAAGGGCACGACGAGGCCGCACCGCGGCGGCCGGACCGGGACGTGCTGCTCGAAGCCGTTGGGCTGCGGCGGGAGTTCGGGCGGGGGCGAAATCTGGTGGCCGCGGTTGACGGGGTGTCGCTCACCGTACGGGCCGGGGAGACGCTCGGGATCGTCGGGGAGAGCGGGAGCGGCAAGACGACGCTCGGCCGGATGCTGGTACGGCTGCTGGACCCCACCGCGGGTGCGATCAGGTACCGGGGGCGGGAGATCGGCACGCTGGGGGAGAAGGCGCTGCGCCCGCTCCGGCGGGAGCTGCAGATGGTCTTCCAGGACCCGGTGGCGTCGCTGAATCCGCGCCGGAGCATCGGGGAGTCGATCGCCGACCCGCTGCGGGCGGCCGGCGAGCTGACGGACCAGGAGGTGGTGGCGCGGGTGGGCGGACTGCTGGAGCGGGTCGGCCTGGACCCGGACTGGTACCACCGCTATCCGCACGAGTTCAGCGGCGGACAGCGGCAACGGGTCGGCATCGCACGGGCGTTGGCCCCCGAGCCGCAGCTGATCGTCTGCGACGAGGCGGTGTCCGCGCTGGACGTGACGACGCAGGCGCAAGTGGTGGACCTGCTGGCCGGGTTGCAGCGGGACCTCGGGCTGGCGCTGGTGTTCGTGGCGCACGACCTCGCCGTGGTGCGGCAGGTGAGCGACCGGGTCGCGGTGATGCGGGCCGGGCGGATCGTGGAGAGCGGGACCGTGCGCGAGGTGTACGACGCACCCCAGGACCCGTACACGAAGGGGCTGCTCGCCTCGGTGCCGGTGCTGGATCCGGCGGAGTCGGCGGCGCGCCGGGCGGACCGCAAAGCGCTGCGGAGCGTGATGTCGACCACACCATAGGTCACGTCAACGCGTGTCCGTGGGAGAAGTTACGTGTCTTCACCCCTTTTGGTGGTGCGGCGGACAACCGTCCGCCGCGCCACCGTCCGAGCGGCATAACGTCTTCGCGCCGGGCCGTCGCGCCCGCCGCGCAGCTCCACGACCGCGGCTCCCGCCCGTACCGGCAGCACATCCCAGTGCGCCGGCACGGCGAAAGGAGGCCGACACGTGCGGATCGCGTTGCTCACCGAGGGTGGCTACCCGTATGCGCGAGGTGAGGGGGTCGCGTGGTGCGACCGGCTCGTGCGCGGGCTCGGGCACCACGACTTCGACGTCTACGCGCTGAGCCGGTCCTCGCGGACCGAGGCGGCCGGCCGGGCGCCGTCGCCGCCGCAGGTACGGCGGGTGCGGACCGAACGCCTCT
>NZ_FMCH01000025.1 GCF_900091855.1 Streptomyces sp. DvalAA-14 | reverse complement strand
TGGACTACGCGCGCCTGACGATGACCGGTCCCGACGCCGCCGAGGGGCCGGCACGCTGCGCCCCGCAACCGCCGGCCCTCCGCCGCTCGCCGCCGAGCACCGACGGCTGGCCGATACGGTGGCGCGGCTGCCCCGTCCGGCCCATGCCGTCGATGTGCGGGCGGCAGCGGGCTCCTTCGACTACCGCTTCGACACCGCCTCGCCGGTCGACGTCGAGGCCGACGGTCGGTGGCACACCGTGCCGGTCGCCGAGGTGCCGGTCACCACCGCCTTCGAGTACGTCTGCGTCCCGTCGGTGGACCCGGCGGTCTTCGGCACCGTCCAGGTGACCAACAGCTCCGGCCACGCCCTGCTCGCCGGACCGGTCGACGTGATGATCGACGGCGACTTCGTCCTGACCGCGGCACTGCCGACGCTCGCCCCCGGCCAGCAGGAGGCGGTGGGCGTGGGCGTGGCGGAGAGCGTCAAGGTGGCGCGGCACACCCGTATGCGCGAGTCCACCGCGGGGCTGCGCGGCGGCACGACGGTCCTCGACCACACCGTGGAGGTGGAGGTCGCCAACCGGCTGCCGTACCCGGTGCTGGTCGAAGTGCGCGAGCGGATACCGGTGTCGACGGACAAGGACGTCCGGATCGAGGAGCACCCGGCCCGACCGCCGTGGACCGAGCCCGGAAGGCCGCTGGACGGCCAGCGGGAGAGTTACGTCCGCGGCGCCCGGATCTGGCGGGTCGCCCTGGAACCGGGCCGGACGGCCACGCTGACCGGAGGGTTCGACATCCGCTTCCCGGTCGGGAAAACGGCCGTCGGCGGGAACAGGAGGAACTGAACGATGGCCGCGCCCCGCCCGTCCGCCGAGCCCGCGGACCCCGCCGGCGTCCCGGCGCCCGAGGACCCGCACGCCCTGCCCGTCACGTCGGTGACCCTCATGGAGGACCGCGCGCAGATCGAACGCACCGGCCTCGTCCAACTGGCGGCCGGGCTCAGCCGGTTGCGCATCGGACCGGTGACCCCGCTCACCGTCGACCGGTCGCTGCGCGCCGAGTTCCCGGCCGGCACCGGGCAACCGACCGCCGGCGGCCCGGCTGCGGCCGCGGGCAGCCCGGGCTCTGGCCCCGGCGAACCGGCCCCCGGCGCCGCCCCGGTGGCCGGCGCCCGGGTGCTCGATGCCCGCGTGGTGCGGATCTACACGCCCACGCCGCCCGGCGAACCGGGCCGGGACGCCTCCGGGCTGCGCCGCGAAGTGCTCGAACTGGAACGGGAGATCGAGGACGCGCGGCACCTGCGGCAGCGGCTGGACAACTCCCTGGCGGTGATCGGCCAGGCCAAGGCCGACCTGTACCGCGACATCGTGCAGGGCGCCGGAGCCGGCGACGCCGACCCCGAGCGCTGGACCGACCGGCTGGAACGGGTCGAGCAGGCGGCCGAGCCGCGGATCGAGGAGGCGAACCGGCTGCGCCGGCGCCTGCACGACCTGGACGAGGAACTCCGCGAAGCGCGGCAGGCGCTCGCCGCCGCGGAAAGCGAGCCGCAGCAGCTGACCGCCTTCCTCGACGTGGTGGTCCAGGCCGAGACGGCCGGCCCGGCGCAGCTGCGGGTCACCAACCTGGTGCCGTGCGCGCTGTGGCGGCCGGCCTACCGGGCCGCGCTCGCCGCCGACCGGCGGTCCGTGCTGCTGGAGACCGACGCCTTCGTCTGGCAGGACACCGGCGAGGACTGGACCGGTGTGCGGCTGTCGCTGTCCACCGCGCGCCCGACGCTGGCCGCGAGCCCGCCGGCGCTGACCGAGGACGTGCTCACGCTGCGGGAGCGGTCCTCGGAGGAACGCCGCACGGTGGAGGTGGACCTGCGCGAGGAGGAGATCGGGACCGTCGGCGATCCGTCCGCCGCCACGGGCGGGCCCGCCGCGCTGCCCGGACTCCAGGACGGCGGCGCGGTCCGGGTGCTGGCGGCGCCGCATCCGGTCGACGTCCCGTCCGACCGGCGCCCGCGGCGGGTGCACCTGTCGTCCGTCAGTGCGCCGTGCCGGGTGGAGAACAGCTGCGTGCCGGAGCTGTCGCCGCTGGTGGCCGCGGCCGCGCGGTTCACCAACTCCGCCGGCCATGTGCTGCTGGCCGGGCCGGTGGACCTGGTGCGCGGCGGGGGTTTCATCGGCCGGGGCGAACTGGCGTTCACCGGCATCGGCGAGGAGGTGCGGCTGGCGTTCGGCAGCGACGACACCTTCCGGGTGGTGCGCCATCTCGAGGAGAGCCGTGAGACCGCGGGGCTGGCCGGTATCAACCAGCGCACGGTCATCACCCGGCAGCTGCGGCTGTTCGTGTCCCGGCTCGACGCCCCCGAGCAGGGCGGCGAGGTGGAGGTGGTCATCCGCGAGCGCGTCCCCGTCTCGGAGGTCTCCGCGGTCGAGGTGCGGGTCCGTACCGAAGCCTCGGTGCCCGAACCGGACGAGGTGGACGCCGAGGGCGTGGTCCGCTATACGCTGCTCCTGGGCCCGGGCGAGCGGCGCGAGATCGGCCTGGTCTACGACCTCACGGCGGCAAGCGGCGTCACCGGCCTGTGAGGCCGGCCGCGCGGGGGAGCCGGGCCCGGCACCGCACCGTCACCGCTGGCGCTCCCGGAACCGGTGGGGGTGCGCCGGATAGACGCCGAGGATGCGCACCTCGGCGGAGAAGAAGCGCAGTTCCTCCAGGGAGTGCGCGACCCGGCCCTCGTCGGGGTGCCCCTCGATCTCGATGTAGAAGCGGCTGGGCTGCGTCCCGGCGCCCAGCTGGTAGCTCTCGATCTTGGTGAGGTTCACCGCGTTGCTGGCGAAGCCGCCCAGCGCCTTGTAGAGCGCGCTGGGAATGTTCCGCACGCAGAAGAACAGGCTCGTCATCGTGGGTGCGCCGGTGTCCGGCGGGACGACGGAGCCGCGGGACAGGACGACGAAACGGGTGGTGTTGTCCGGGTCGTCGGCGACATCGGCCTTCAGCGTCCGCAGCCCGTACAGTCCGGCCGCGGCCGGCGGCGCGAGGGCCGCCTGCCGGGGGTCGCCGAGTTCGGCCACCTCGCGGGCCGCGCCCGCGGTGTCGTCGCTGACCAGTGTCCGCCAGCCGCCCTCCCGGAGCACCTTTCGGCACTGGCCGAGCGCGTGCACGTGGCTGCGGACGCACTCGACCTGCTCCAGCGACCCGCCGGCCGGCCCCATCAGGTCGAAGTGGATGGCCAGGAAGTACTCCCCGACAATCGACAGGCCCGACTCGGGGAGCAGGTGGTGCACGTCCGCCACCCGCCCGGCGGCGGAGTTGTCCACCGGGATCACCGCGAGGTCGGCGGCGCCCAGCGTCACCGCGTCCAGGGCCTGTTCGAAGCTCGTGCAGGACAGGCCCCGACTGCCGGGATACAGGTCGGCCACCGCGGTGGCCGAATTCGATCCTGGTTCTCCTTGGTAGGCGATGGCTGTCATGTGCGTTTCTGACATGTGCGTTTCTGCGTCCTCGTCAAGATGCCGTGCCGCCCGAGCGCGGCACGGTGGTGGTGAGTCTGGCGTGCCGCGGCGGCGGAGCGCTCCCGTTCACCGTAGATTCAAGCGGATGGCTGACGCCGGCGCGGTCCGCCGGGGCCTTCGCCGGACGTGTCGGCCCGACGCCGCGCCGGACCGACACGTGCGGACGGCGGAGCCGCCGGTCAAGTGACCGGCGGCTCCGACCTGCCGGCCCGCGGTGAGCGGCCGCCGACAGGTGGCGGTACGGTTCGCGGCGCGCGTCGCCGCTGTCAGTCGTCAGTCGTAGAGGAGGTCGAACTCCTCCCACTGACCGATGGCGACCGTCGACCGGTTGGCGATCAGCGGCGAGGCGCCGGCGTTGTCGGCGGTGACGACGTTGCCGTTGGCGTGGGCCCGGAGGCTGACGCTGCCGTCGGGATTGCTGATGAGGTCGAAGCTCTCCGAGGTGCCGATGGTCGTCC
>NZ_FMCH01000088.1 GCF_900091855.1 Streptomyces sp. DvalAA-14 | reverse complement strand
GGCACGGACACCATGGGGTTCGCGGCCCCCGCGGCCGGCGCGCTGCTGCTCGGCGGCGCGCTGCTCTACCGCCGCGGCCGCGCCACCCGGGGCTGACCGCACACCGCGGCACCCCGCGGGCTCACGGGCCCGCCCTGACGGGACCGGGCGGCACCACATCAGCCGCCCGGCCACCCCTCCACCGCCGGGCCTCCGTGCGCCCGGCGAGCCCCAGCACGCAGCCGTCCCGCGCGGTCACCACGTCGCTCTGACCTGGCGGATGATGCGGCGGCGCAGGCGGACCCGGCGGCTGCCGTCGGCGTAGAGCCGTACCCGGTCGAGCTCCCAGTGCCCGTACTCCGCCTCGTCGGTCAGCAGCCGCGTCGCGTCCTTGCGGGAGACCCCGCGCGGCACGTACATCTCTCTGAATTCGTATTCCGGCATCGCATCTATTGTGCAAGCAACGCCCCGGTGCGGATAGCGTCTGCTTCATGTCTGATGACGTGCAGCCCACCGTGGCCGAGGTCCGCGCCGCGGTCGAGGCGTTCAAGGCCGCGCTCGACCGTCACCTCGACGCGATCGAGAACCGCGCCGGCGGGGACGACCCCGCGGTCTACGCGGCGTTCGAGGCGCTGGCCTCGGCCGCCGAGGCGTATGACGAGTTGCTGTACGAGAGCTACGACGAGGTGACGCCCTTCGAAGTGCCGGCCGGTGACGCGATGCCGGAGTACGCCGGGCCCGAGGAGCCGGAGGCGATCAGCGTGCTGATCCGCCGCGACTACACCATCGTCGAGCCCGACCGGCTGTTCGCGCAGGCCAGAAGGGCCGGCGAAGGCGACGACGACGCGGACACCACCACGGTCAACGCGGCGGTCGGGGTGATCTTCGGCGAGTACGAACCCGATGAGATCGCCCAGCGCCACAAGGAGTTCGGCCTGGAGGAGGGCGACTCCACGCTGTGGGTCTCGGCGGTGGAGCCGGCCGAACCGGGGGAGTGGCTGGACGCCCCCTTCGAGCAGGCCGATCCCCAACTGGTGGTCTGCCGCTTCGACGTGAGCGCGGTCTTCGACGACGAACTGAGCGTCCTCGACCCCGACTAGACCCGCGATGAAGCCCCGGCGGGACCCCGGCGCGAGCCCGACCCGTACTGCTCCGACCGGGTGACGGGACGGCGGGGCGGGGGCGGCAGACACCCCCGCCCCGCCGTCCCGCCCGCACCCCGTGCCGCCCCGGTCCCGCGCCAGCCGGGCGCACCCGGCTCCCGCCCCGCCGCCCCGCGGGGTGAGAGCCTGCTCACACGTCCGCTGCCAGCTCCCGGAGCACCTCGGCCAGCCGGCTCGTCCGCTCCTTCGCGGCCGGTCCCGCGACCGCTTGGGCCAGGGCCTGATCCCCGCCCTGCACCACCGACAGGTGCCGTTCGCCACGGGCGAACGCCGTGTAGACCCAGGAGCGGGTCAGCAGCGGCCCGGCGTCACCCGGTACGACCACCACGACGGCCGGCCAGCGCATCCCGGCCGCCTGGTGCCCGGTGACCGCCCAGCCGTGCCGCAGCTTCCCCGCCACGTCGTCGCGCGGCACCAGCACGCTGCCGGTCTCGCACTCCAGCCGCAGCCCTTCGGGCTCGGCGCCGACCACGATGCCCGGCCGGGTGTGCCCGGGCGCCGGGACGTACACCGCGCGGTCCCCCGGGTCGAAACCGCCGAAGCGCCCGGGGCCGGGGTTGAGCCGCTCCTTGAGCGCCGCGTTGAGCGCCCGGGTGCCGACCGCGCCGCCGTGCGCCAGGGTGATCACCTGGGTCCGGTCGGCCGGCACGCCGATCGCCCGGGGCACCGAGTCGGCGACCAGCTGGACCGTGCGGTGCAGGGCCTCCTGCGGATCGCGCACCGGGACCACCACGACCTCGCGGTCCGGGGCCTCGACCGCGGCGAGCTCACCGATGCTCACGCAGGAGGTCAGCTCGCCGATCGGGCCCGGATCGGGAGTACGGGAGGTGATCCGCGGACAGACCTTGGCGGCCAGCAGATCGGCGAACGCGCGGCCGGGGCCCGCCGACCACAGGGCGTGCGGGTCCCCGCTGAGCACCAGCCGGGCGCCGTCCGGCACCGCCTCCACCAGGTCGGCGGCCTCCTCCACGGACAACTGCGCCGCGTCGAGGACGGCCAGCAGGTCCAGGGCCAGGGTGCTGTCCTCGGCGCGGCCCGGCCCGGTGGCCCCGTCCAGCAGCCCGGCCACGGTCAGGGCGGCGTCCTCGCCCACCGCGTCGGCCAGGCGGCGCCGGCCGTTCTCGGTGTAGGCGACGGCGTAGGCGCGCAGGCCCGCGGCGCGGG
>NZ_FMCH01000067.1 GCF_900091855.1 Streptomyces sp. DvalAA-14 | reverse complement strand
GGCCCCGCGGCCCTGCCGCAGGCGGGCGGCGAGGTCCCGCAGGTCCGCGTCGCCCTCGGTGAGCCGCTGCGCGGCCCGGGACTTGCGGTCGCGCAGCCACGTCTCGACGGACCGGAAGCGGCGGGTGTCGAAGAGCTTGCCGAGCAGCGCGGCCCGTTCGATCGCGCCGGCCCGCAGAAAGGTGGCGAACTCGCCCTGCGGCAGCAGCACGACCTGGCAGAACTGCTCGCAGCTCATCCCGACAAGTTGCTTGATCTCCTCGCCGATCTCCTGGTGGGACTTGGAGACCCCCCGCCACTGGTCTCCCTGCTCCCCGCCTGCCGCGCCGGTGTACTCGCGCAGCAGGGTGACCGCCTTGTCGAGCGTCGTTCCGGTGCCGCGTTTCTTCGCCCGGAGTTGCTCGGGCCGCCGGGTGATCTCCAACCGCCGACCGCCGAGGGTCAGTTCGAGGACGACCTCGGTGGTGGCGCCGGCCGGGGCGTGGTCGCTGCGCAGCCGGGTGGCCAACCGGGCGCCCGGCACCTGCCCGTAGAGGGCGTAGCAGACCGCGTCCAGGACGGAGGTCTTCCCGGCGCCGGTGGGGCCGTGCAGCAGAAAGAGGCCGCCGGCGGACAGTTCGTCGAAGTCGACGTGCTCGGTCCCGGCGAAGGGGCCGAAGGCGGTGAGTTCGAGTCGGTGCAGTCGCATCGGTGGGTCAGTCGCCTTCCGTCCGTGCCGCGTCCGCGCGCACCGCGTCGAACGCCTCGCTCAGCACCGCGCGTTCGTCGTGGTCCGGCCCCTGTCCGCGGACGTGCGCCACGAAGTCCTCGGCGATCTGGCCGTCGGTGCGGCCGCGCAGCCGCTGGGCGTAGGACGCAGCCCGGTCCTCGTCGCCGGTGTCGGGTTCGAAGGCGAGGCTGAGGATGTGCGGGAAGCGTTTGGCGAGTGCGGCCATGGGTTCGTGCGGCCGGTAGGGGTCGGTGAGGGTGGCTTCCACCCAGGCGTCGGTGTGCCGGTCGTGCGCGGGGTTCCCGAGCAGGTCGTCGAACCGGCCGCGCAGCCGGGCCAGCCGCCTCGGCACCGGCGTGTCGAGGCGGTCGGCGGTCACCTCGCCGTCCGCGCCGAGGGTGACCAGCCACATGCTCTTGCGGTGGTGCTCCTCGGAGAAGGAGTAGGCCAGCGGTGAACCGGAGTACCGGACGCGGTCGCTGACCGTCTGGCAGCCGTGCAGATGGCCGAGGGCCGCGTAGTGCACCCCGTCGAACACCTCGGCGGGGACGGCCTGCACACCGCCCGCGGTGATGTCCCGCTCGCTGTCGCAGGGCGCCGCGCCGGTGACGAAGGCGTGGGCGAGCACGACGGCGCGGGTCCCGGCGGGCCGGCCGGCCAGGTCGGCACGGACCCGGTCCATCGCGGCGGTGAGCACCGCGGTGTGGTCGGCCTGTTCGGCGCCGAACTCCTGGCGGACGAGGGCCGGTTCGAGATACGGCAGTCCGTAGACGGCGACCTCGCCGTGCTCGTCGGGCAGCAGGACCGGGCGGCCGCAGCCGGCCGGGTCGGTCCGCAGGTGGATGCCCGCCCGGCCCATCAATCCGGCGCCCACGCCCAGCCGTCGGGCCGAGTCGTGGTTGCCGGAGATCATCACGGTGGGGACGCCGAGGTCGGCGAGCCGGTTCAGCGCCTCGTCGAACAGGTCGACGGCGGACAGCGGCGGCACCGCCCGGTCGTACACGTCCCCGGCGACGAGCACCGCGTCGACCCGCTCGCTGCGGGCGGTGGCCACCAGGTGGTCGAGGAAGGCGCGCTGGGCGCCGAGCAGGCTGACCCGGTGGAAGGACCGCCCCAGGTGCCAGTCCGAGGTGTGCAGGAATCTCACCCGTTGGCCCCCACCTGCACGTGTGTCCTCGCCATTCCTCAAAGCCGGTCTGCGGTGATCTGGATTGTAGAGTGCGCGCGCCGTGCGGCGGGCGCGCGGCGTACCCTTCCGAGCAGAGACGGGGCCCCCGGTGGACCCGCGACACGGACGATCGGAGGCGATGGAGCTGCTCAGCCTGGATCTGCACCCGATCTTCCGCAACAACCGCGACATCGATCTCGCGTTGCGCGAGTTCCTCTTCCGGGCGGCCCGCTCGGGTGCCGAGGTGGCCGAGATCATCCCCGGCAAGGGCACCGGTCAGCTGAAGAAGCGGGTGATCGCCTTCCTGGCCCAGAAGCACATCAGGAAGCTGTACGTCCGGATGGAGACCGACGCGACCAACTCCGGCCGCGTCCTGGTGTACTTCAGCCGGCCCGGGGCGACCTGAACCGCCCGCTGTCAGACCTCCACATACGCGCTGCCCTCCACCGCGCAGCCGGCGGTGCCCGAGGTGGTGTCGGCGAGCCAGGAGCGGAAGGCCGGCAGCTCGGCGTCCGGGATGCCGAGGTGGAAGACCACCTCGGCGCCGTAGGACGTGCCGCGCAGGACGCGGCCGGCGCCGCGCAGCTCGTTCTCCAGCCGTCCGGCCCGGCGGTGGTCGGTGGTGACGGTGACGAGCGTGAGGTGGCGGCGCTCGACGGTGCCGATCCGGTCGAGCGCGGCCGAGACGGCGCCGCCGTACGCGCGGGCCAGTCCGCCCGCGCCCAGCTGGATGCCGCCGTAGTAGCGGGTGACGACGGCCACCGTGTCGCGCACCTGGCGGCCGAGCAGCACCTGGAGCATCGGCGTGCCGGCGGTCCCGCCGGGCTCCCCGTCGTCGCTCGCCCGGTGCAGGCGGCCGTCGGGGCCGATCACATAGGCGAAGCAGTGGTGTCCGGCGGCCGGGTGCGCCGTGCGGACCCGGCGTACGAAGTCCTGCGCGGCCTGCTCGCTGTCGGCGGGGGCGAGCGCGCACAGGAAGCGGGAACGCTTGATCTCGCTCTCGTGGACGCCCTCGCGTGGCACCGTCAGATACCGGTCAATCATCCGTTCAGCCTATGCGGGCGGGAATGGCGGCGGACATTTCCGGGTTCGAGCAGGCGTAATGGGATGCTACGGCATCGGCGGGAGGACGGCGAGATGTACGGCGACGCGGCGACAGTGCGGCGGATTCTGACCGGGACGGGCGACACCTGGGCGGTGGTGGGCCTGTCGAACAACACCACGCGCGCGGCGTACGGCGTGGCGGCGGTGCTGCAGCGCTTCGGCAAGCGGGTGGTCCCGGTGCATCCGAAGGCCGAGACGGTGCACGGCGAGCAGGGGTACGCCTCGCTGGCCGACATCCCCTTCCCGGTGGACGTGGTGGATGTCTTCGTCAACTCGGAGTTGGCCGGCCCGGTCGCCGACGAGGCGGTGACGGCGGGAGCGAAGGCGGTCTGGTTCCAGCTCGGGGTGGTGGACGAGGCGGCGTACGAGCGGACCCGGGCGGCCGGTCTGGAGATGGTCATGGACCGCTGCCCCGCGATCGAGATTCCCCAGTTGGGCTGACGCGGCCGGATCCGGTGACCCGAGGGAGACGTACGTCACATCGCGCGGCGGTCACGTCGCGACGGGCGGACGGGTCGGTGCTGTGCAACCGTCGACCCAGCAAGGGGATCACCATGGACGCCCGTCTCAACTTCTTCGGCAGTTCCATCGCGACCGGGTTCGCGAAGCACATCAACTCGGCCGGCCGGCTCATCACCGACTCGTCACTGCCGGCCGCCACACAGGAACTGGTGAAGCTCCGCGCCAGCCAGATCAACGGCTGCGGTTTCTGCACCGACATGCACACCAAGGACGCCGCGCACGCCGGGGAGACCCAGCTGCGCCTGAACCTCGTCGCGGTCTGGCGGGAGGCGAAAGTCTTCACCGAGGCCGAGCGGGCCGCCCTGGAGCTGACCGAGGAGGGCACCCGTATCGCCGACGCGGCCGGCGGCGTCAGCGACGCGGTCTGGGCGAACGCCGCCAAGCACTACGACGAGGAGCAGCTGACGGCCCTGGTGGCCCTCATCGCCCTCATCAACGCCTACAACCGGCTGAACGTGATCGTCCAGCAGCCCGCCGGCGACTACCAGCCGGGCCAGTTCGGCTGACGGCCGCCACCGGGCCCGGCCGGCCCGGGGGCGGGCCGGCCGGGCGGGACGGCTAGATACCCAGGCCGCTCAGAACGATCGCGCCGGGCAGTTCGGCGAGCGTCTTGCCCGGCACGATGAGCTTGCCGCGCCGGGCGCCGCTGCCGAGCACGACGTGGGGCGTGTCCACCACGGCCGCGTCGATCAGCAGCGGCCAGTGGGCCGGCAGTCCGACCGGGGTGATGCCGCCGTACTCCATGCCGCTCTCGCCGACGGCGACATCCATCGCGGCGAAGGATGCCTTGCGGACGCCGAGATGGCGGCGGACGGTGCCGTTGACGTCGACCCGGGTGGTGGACAGCACCACACAGGCGGCCAGGGTGACGTCCTGGCCGCGCTTGCCGGCCACGACCACGCAGTTCGCCGAGACTTCCAGCAGTCCGGGGCCGTAGGCGGCCGCGAAGTCGGCGGTGTCGGCCTTCCCCGGGTCGGTATCCACCAGGATCATCTCCGCGGTCACCGCGGCGGCCACCGGCGGCGGCAGCAGTTCACGTCGTTCGGTGGCGGGGTGGACGACCTCGAAGGACCCGATCGGTGCGCGCATACCGCGAACCTAACAAACCCCGGCGCCGTCCCGCAGCGGCCGACCGAGGCGTCACGCTTCCGCCCGGTCCTCCAACTCGCTCAGCGCCAGCAGCTGTTGGGGGGTGACGCCCTGGGGGATCGGCACCGGGGGCGGGGTCCGCAGCGGCGGCTGCCAGCCGGCGTCCGGGTCCCAGCGCCGTACGACCCGGGCGGGGGCGCCCGCGACCACCGCGAAGTCCGGCACCTCGCCGCGGACGACGGCGCCGGCCGCGACCACCACGTTGCGGCCCAGCCGGGCGCCGGGCAGGATCACGCAGCCCGACCCGAGCCAGCTGCCGGAGCCGATCTCGACCGGCGCGGTGCGCGGCCACTGCTTGCCGACGGGCTGGGCGGTGTCGTCGTAGGAGTGGTTGTCGCTGGTGACGTACACATACGGGCCGCAGTACACGTCGTCGCCGAAGACCACCGGGGCCGAGGCCACCACATGGCTGCCCCGGCCGAGCACCACCCCGTTGCCCAGCCGCAGCACGGGGCGCGGGCCGAGGTCGAGGCCGGGCATCATGCCGGCGGTCAAGGTGACCTGCTCGCCGACGACGCAGTGGTCGCCGAGGTGGATCCACTGCTCGCCGAAGACCGTGCCCTGGGGGAAGGCGAGCCGGGTGCCCTCGCCGATCCGGCCGAAGCGCAGCGGTCCGGGGCGGGCGGCGGTGACCGCGCCCGCGTTCTGCACCCAGCGCCAACCGCGGTGCACAAGCCGCGAGGTCGCGCGGCGCCACCAGGCTGCGGCGCCCCCGATCACGGAGAAGAACACGTTCTCATTCTTGCGCACGGGCCCACCGTATACGGTGCCGGTGGACGGCAGGCGGATCGGCTGGAGGACGGTGGCCATGGCGGAGCGGGACGACGGCGCGGTACGGCACGGGTCGGCCGGGGCGCTGATCGCGGGGGTCGCGGGTCGCGCGCCGCGGATCGACCCGGGCGCGTACACCGCCCACGGGTCGGTGGTGCTGGGCGATGTGACGCTCGCGGCGGGGGCGAGCGTCTGGTACCACGCGGTGCTGCGCGGCGACGCCGAGTCGATCGGCGTCGGCGCCGGCTCCAACATCCAGGACAACTGCACGGTGCACGCGGACCCGGGCTACCCGGCGCTGATCGGCTCGTATGTCTCCGTCGGCCACAACGCGGTGCTGCACGGCTGCGAGATCGAGGACGAGGTGCTGATCGGGATGGGCGCGACCGTGCTGAACGGCGCGCACATCGGGACGGGTTCGCTGGTCGCCGCGGCGGCGCTCGTACCGCAGGGGATGCTGGTGCCGCCGGGTTCGCTCGTCGCGGGGGTGCCGGCGAAGGTGCGCCGGGAGCTGTCGCGGGAGGAACGGGCGACGGTGCGGCTGAATGCCGAGCACTATGTGCGGCTCGCCGCGCAGCACCGGGAGGCGCTGGGCTGACCGGCACCGCCTGCGGCCCGCGAACTCGGATCAATGGGACACAGCGGGTGATACGGCGCCGGGTCGGCTATTCCCGGCTGCGCGCCACCGCGATCTCGGGCTGCTCGGCGGCCGCCTGCTCCATCTCCGCCTGCGTCTTGGCCGCGCGCCGTCTGACGTAGAGCAGCGAGGCGAGGCCGAACAGGACGGCGACGGCCAGGCCGATGTAGCCGAAGCGCTTGAGCCAGGGCTCGGCGACGACGCCCACGTAGTAGACGATCGCGGTGATGCCGCCCGCCCAGGCGATGCCGCCGAGCGCGTTGGCGATCAGGAACTTCCGGTAGGGCATCCTCAGCACGCCGGCCATCGGCCCGGCGAAGATCCGCAGCAGCGCCACGAAGCGGCCGAAGAAGACCGCCCACATGCCCCAGCGCTGGAAGGAGCGCTCGGCGTTGGCCACATGTCCGGGTGAGAAGTGCCGGGGGAATCTCCGGCCGAGGCGGTCGAGCAGGGGTTGTCCGCCCTTGTGCCCGATGGAGTATCCGATCGAGTCCCCGGCGATCGCGCCGATCACGGCACTGGCGCCGACCACCCACGGGTTCACGTGCCCCTGCGACGACAGCAGCGCGGCGGTCATCAGCACGATTTCGCCCGGCAGCGGGATGCCGAGGCTCTCGACCCCGACCACCAGGAACACCATCAGATAAACGGCGACCGGCGGGATGCCGTCCAGCCAGTCCTGGACATGCACAGCCAGTACCTCCCCACCACGACGTCGGATTCGCGCACCCGGCGCGTCCCGTGGAAGCCTAACCGACCGCGCGGGCGAAACCTTCCCGCCAGGGGTGCGCAGCGCGAACGCCCGGCGGGCCGCCACCGGACCGCGGGAGACCGGCGCGCGACCTGCGGGGACGCGGCCGCGGCCGGCGGCCCCCGGTCAGCTGTTCGGCCGCAGCGTCCAGACGACGGTCATCCGGGCCGTCTCGGCGCCGTCGGCGCGGCGCACGGACACCTCGACGGGGAACTCCGGCCGGGTGCCGGCGTCCAGTTCGGCGACCACGTCGGCGGCGGGCCGCCCGAGTACGGCGGTGGCGGTGACCGCCCCCTTGGCCAGCTTCACATAGGCGATCTCGGCGCGGACCGCGAGCGGCACCGCCCGGCTCAGCTGCTCACCGAAGGCCGCGAGCACGACCGCGCCGGACGCGGACTCGGCGAGGGTGAACACCGCACCGGCGTGCGGACCCCCGACATGGTTGTGGAAGTCGGGCTGGTCGGGCAACGAGACCACGGCGCGCTCCGCCGTCGTCTCGCCGAACTCAAGATGAAGCGTGCGGGCCATCGGGACGGTGGCCGTGAGCAGTTCGCCTATGGAAGGCCCAGCGGAGGGCAACGTATCGGACATGCACGGATGTTACCAGTCGGTAGGACCATCCGGGCGGGGTCGCCCGCCGGATTCGGCGGGCCGGACCCGGGTCGGGTGGCGGCGGGCGGCGCCGGGGGCTAGTGACCCGGGGCAGGGGCTCCCCCGCCGTCCCGTTGACGGCCGCGGCTACGACGCCTCGGCGGGCGGCCGACCGAGGCGCCGGGCTGAGGCACCCGGCTGAGGCCGGGGCGACCCCTCCGGTATCCGGGCGGTGGGCCGCAGCGGGACGTAGTGCGGCCGGCGGTCAGCTGGCGGCAGCGGCGCCGGGCAGGCGCTCCCCGCCCGCCGTTGACGGCCGCGGCTACGACGCCTCGGCCGGGGCAGCCGGTCGAGGCACCCGGCTGAGACCGGGGTGACCCCTCCGGTATCTGGGCGGTAAGGCCGCGGCCGGACGTAGTGGGGCCGGCGGGCAGCTGGCGGCGGCCCGCGCCTCGGGCAGCGACGCCCCGGGGGCGCTCCCCCGCCCGCCACGTTGACCCCAGCCACCAGGGCGCCTCGCAGACTGGGCGGGAGTGCCCGGTGGAGTGGCCGGTCCGGCACCGGGCTGAGGTCCGGGTCGGCCGCGCCGGCGTATCGGCGGCGGGCCGGGGCCGGGCGGCCGGGCACACACAGTAAGCGCACAGGTCGCCACCGTCGCGCCGCCGGACGACCCGGTGACCGGGCGGACGCCCGGGTCCCGGCCCGGGGGCCCTCGGAGCCGATGCCGCGGCCAGGTCCGGAGGGCCACCCGCGCCGCCGCGCCACGAAATGGTTTGCGATGCGCCGGATGCTCGGCGAGAGTCCCCTGGTGACACCCGACGACCCGGCAGCACGCGCGCCCGCCTCCCGAAGCCGGCGCCCGGCCATGCCGTCGTGGGCCGGCCGGAATTTCCAGCTCCTGCTGGGCGCGTCCTTCATCACCAACCTCGGCAGTTCGGGTGCGACGATCGCCGCCGCCTACGCCGTCATCGACCAAGGCGGCAACGCCACCGATGTCGGTCTGGTCGCGGCGGCCCGCACCCTCGCGATGGTGGTCTTCCTGCTGGTCGGCGGCGCAGTGGCCGACCGCGTGCCGCGCCAGCGGGTAATGGTGCTGGCGAACACCGGCAACGCCCTCTCGCAGGGGCTGTTCGCGCTGCTGGTGCTCAGCGGGCACCCCGCGCTGTGGCAGATGGCGGCGCTGACGGCCACCGGCGGCGCCGCGCAGGCGTTCTTCTCACCGGCCTCCGAGGGCCTGGTGCTGTCCACCGCCGAGACCGCGCACGCGGGAAAGGCCTTCTCCGCCTACCGCCTGTCCATGAACGGCGCCACCATCGGCGGCCTGGCCCTGGGCGGCGCCCTGGTCGCGGGCGTGGGGCCCGGCTGGGTGCTCGCGGTGGACGCGACCGGTTTCGCCGTGGCGGCCGGGCTGCGCTCCCGGATCGACGTGGCCACCGCCGCGCGTCCCGCCTCGCCCGGCGGCATCCTGCGTGAACTGCACGAGGGCTGGCGGGAGTTCGTGTCCCGCTCCTGGCTGTGGGGCATCGTGCTGCAGTTCGGCTTCGTCAACGGCGTGGTCGGCGCCTGCGAGGCCGTCTACGGTCCGCTGGTCGCCCGCGAACATCTCGGCGGCGCCGGGCCGTGGGGGCTCGCCCTGGCGGCGAGCGGTGTCGGCACGGTGTGCGGCGGGCTGCTGATGATGCGCTGGAAGCCGCGCCGCATCCTGCTGATCGGCACGCTCGGCGTCTTCCCCCTGGCGCTGCCGCCCGCCGCCCTCGCGTTCGCGCCGCGACTGTGGGTGCTGACGGTGGCGATGTTCGTGGCGGGCGTCGCGATCGAGGTCTTCGCGGTCGGCTGGATGCTGGCCCTGCACCAGGAGATCCCAGAGGAGAAGATGTCCCGGGTATCGGCGTACGACTGGTTGGGCTCGGTCGCGATGACCCCGCTGGCCATGGCGGCGGCCGGTCCGGCGGCCGACGCCTTCGGCCGTACCCGGACGCTGTGGGGGTCGGCAGCGCTGGTCGTGCTGCTGACCGGGGCGGTGCTGGCGCTGCCGGACGTACGGCGGCTGGAGCGGCGCGTCGCCGCCTACCCGGTGGCGAGGCCGGCTGCCCCGCCGGTGGGCCCGGTCCTCGCTGAGCCGGTGGGCCCACCCGTCGCGGAGCCGGTGGGCCCGGCCGCCTCATCGCCCGCGACCCGGGCGGTAACCGACCGCTGACCCCGCCGGTGCTCGGCCCGTGACCCGGCCCCGACGGCCAGGCCATTGGGGGGCGCGCCCTCCAGCTCAGCCGACCGTGAAGGCACCGTCCGGCGGCTCCGGCGAGGGCGTCGCGGACCCGTCATGGACCGGCGCGCCGGTGAGATCACGCAGCGCGCGGCCCGCCACCACCCGGGCCGGGAAGGCGTCGGCCGCGCACCGGCGGGCCAGGGCGTCCAGCGGGAGGGGCCCGCCGGCGGCGGCCAGGATCGCGTTGCCGAAGCGACGCCCCCGCAGCACCCCGGGTTCGGCCAGCACGCACAGCTCCGCGTCGCCGCCGAACGCGGCGCGGACACTGCCGAGTTGCGAACCCAGGAAGGCGAAGGGCGCGGCGTCGGCGATGTTGGCCACGTAGACACCGTGCGGCCGCAGCACCCGGACCGCTTCACGTACGAACTCGGTCGAGGTCAGGTGCGCGGGCACCCGGGAACCGCCGAAGACATCGACGACGATCACGTCCGCGCTTCCGTCGGGAGCGGCCGTCAGCCACCGCCGCGCATCCGCGGTGTGGACGGTGACGCCCGGCTCGATCAGCGGCAGGTGCTCGGCGACCAGCGCGGCCAGTGCGCGGTCGGCCTCCACGACGTGCTGCCGCGAGCCGGGCCGGGTGTGCGCCAGCCGGCGCGGCAGGGTCAGCGCGCCGCCCCCGAGGTGCACGGCGTCGACCGGCGTGTCGAAAGCGGACTCCACGACGTGCGCGATGCGCCGGATGTACTCGAACTCCAGGTGCTCGGGGTCGTCCAGGTCCACGTAGGACTGCGGAGCCCCGTCCACGGTGAGCAGCCAGGCCCGCGGCCGGTCCAGGTCGGGCAGCAGTTTGGCCGTGCCGAAGTCGACGGCCCTGCTGACGGGGACGGGTTCGTGGGTCACCGGTCGATTCTCCCAGCCGCCACCTGGGCCGCCGACGGGGGCCGTCGCCGCCCGGGGCCGGTTCTTTCGGACCGGCGCCGCTCGGGCGTGTCGCATCCGCGCCGCAGCGTGGTGCGACGCGCCGGGCGACAGCGGGGAGATCTGCCGGCCGGCTCCCGGTGCCGGGGTCGGCCGGCGGCCGCTGTCACGCCCGTGCGGTCGATGGTCAGCGCGACTTCACCCGTTGGTGGCGTCCGGGAATGACCGGGGTGAGAGAATTTGTTCCGGCGATGAACTTAGCCACCCCCTGTGCGGCAGGCCCGACCTGCCGCCCGCCCGCCCCACGCCCGTCCCCGTCCCAACACCTGTCCCGCACCGGTCCCGTCCCGTCATGTCCCGCCCCGCCCCGCCCCGTCCCGAGAAGGAACTCCCGTGCCCCTGGCCATACTCGCCCTGGCGATCAGCGCCTTCGGCATCGGCACCACCGAGTTCGTGATGATGGGTCTGCTGCCCAACGTCGCGCACGACCTCGGCACTTCCGTGCCCACCGCCGGCTATCTCGTCTCCGCGTACGCCCTCGGCGTGGTGGTGGGCGCGCCGCTGCTCACCGCGCTCGGCTCACGCATCCCCCGCAAGCGGATGCTCCTGCTGCTGATGAGCCTGTTCACGGTCGGCAATCTGGCCTCCGCCGTCGCGCCCGGGTATGTCACCCTGCTGGCCGGGCGGTTCCTGGCCGGACTGCCGCACGGCGCCTTCTTCGGCGTCGGCGCGGTGGTGGCGTCGCGGATGGTGGCGGAGGACCGCAGGGCGCGGGCGGTGGCCGCGATGTTCCTCGGCCTGACCGTCGCCAACATCGTCGGGGTCCCCGCGGCGACCGCCCTCGGCCAGAACCTCGGCTGGCGCGCGACCTTCCTGGTCGTCTCGGCGATCGGCGTGCTGGCCCTGGCCTCGCTCGCCCTGCTCGTCCCGCGACTGCCGGACGAGGAGCACGCCGGTCTCGGCCAGGAGCTACGGGCGCTGCGTGATCCGCAGGTGCTGCTCGGCCTTCTCACCGCGGTGTTCGGCTTCGCCGGGGTGTTCGCCGTCTACAGCTATCTCGCCTCCATGATGACCGAGGTCACCGGCTTCGCCGACTCCACCGTCACCCTGCTGCTGGCCCTGTTCGGTATCGGCATGACGCTGGGGGCCCTCGCCGCCGGACCGCTCACCGACCGCGCGCTGCGGCCGACCCTCTACGGTTCACTGGCCGCGCTGTCCGTGGTGCTGGTCGCCTTCCATTACGCGGCGCGTTCCAAGGAGACGGCCCCGGTGGCGGTCGTGATCCTCGGCGCGGTCGGCTTCCTCACCACCACACCTCTGCAGATGCTGGTCATGAACAAGGCCCGCCAGGCACCTACCATGGCCTCCGCCTCCAACCACTCCGCCTTCAACCTGGCGAACGCCGGCGGCGCCTGGCTCGGCGGCATCGCGATCGGCGCCGGCTGGGGCTGGACGTCTCCCGCGCTGGTCGGGGCCGTGCTGGCGGTGATCGGCCTGTTGATCGCGATCACCGCGGGCGTCCTCGACCACCGGGCGCCGGGTGGTGCCTCGGCCGTGGTGGCCGCCGGCGGGCCGCGATCGCGTGAGGTGACGGACGGGGTGGGGGCGTCAGGCTGACGGCGGCTCAGGGATGGGGTGAGGTGGGCCCGGTCTGCGGGGGGCAGTCGGCACGGGGCTTCGGCGAGGGCGCGGTGGCCGCGCTCTCGGTTAGGCTCACCGGGTGGTCGACCCCGCCGTCTCCGACTCCGCTCCCCCGCCCACCTCCGGCTGCGCCGCGGCCCGTCCCTCGCCGGACCGGCCCGCCGCCGGATGGGCGGCCCGGTGCTCGCGGGCCGCGCTCTCGCCGTGGGCCCGGTTCGCGCTGCTGGTCGTGCTCCTGGCCTCGGCGATCGCGATCGCCCTCGTATCGGAGCCGCAACGCCTTCTGACGCATGGCTGGCCGCTGCGCACGTCGTCCGGCCCCGGCGCCGTCCTGCTGTTCGCCCTCGCCTACGGCCTCGCCACCGTCGCCTTCGTACCGCGTCCGCTGCTCAACGCCGCCGCCGGAGCGCTGTACGGCATCCACGCCGGCCTGCCGGCGGCCATCGTCGGCACCGTGCTGGGCGCCGGGCTCGCCTTCCTGCTCGGCCGCTTCCTCGGCCGGGACGCCCTGCGGCCACTGTTGCGCGGCCGTCTGGTCCTGTCGCTGGACCGGCAGTTGAGCCGGCACGGCTTCCGCAGCACGCTGGCGCTGCGGCTCTTCCCGGGAGTCCCGTTCGCGGCGGCGAACTACGCGGCGGCCGTGTCCCGTATCCGGCTGGTTCCGTTCCTCACCGCCACCGCGGCGGGAAGCGCGGCCAACACCGCCGCCTATGTGGTCGCGGGCAGTCGCGCCGCCTCCCCCACCTCGCCGGTCTTCCTGCTGTCGCTGGGCTTTCTGGGGGTGACGGCCGTGGCGGCGGCAGCCGTGGCCCGCCGCGGCCGTACCCGTCATCCTGCGTCCGACGAGATCGTCAACGCCCCAGCAGGTCCGGCCACTCCTCCAGCGGGATCCGGTTGATCTCCCAGAGCTCACCGAGCGTGCCCCACTCGTTCTTGCCCATCCGTGCGAGGGGTCGCAGCTTCTTCACGTCCGGATGGCCGTCCACCATCACGGCCTCCGACACCGCGGCGTGCACCACCCGGCCGAACACCACCGTCGAGTCCCCGAGCCGTACCGTGCTGTGCAATTCGCACTCCAACGCCACCGGCGAAGCAGCCACCCGCGGCGGTTTCACCCGCAGACTGGGCTCCCGGGCGATCCCCACCGCGTCGAATTCACTGACGTCGGAGGGGAAGTCCGTCGCCGTCTGATTGATCTGCTCGAACATGTGCTCGGGCGCAAGGTTCACCACGAACTCGCCCGTCTCCTCCACGTTCCGCACCGAGTCCTTCCGGCCCACCGACGTGAACTGCACGATGGGCGGGCTGACACAGGACACCGTGAAGAAGCTGTGCGGGGCGAGGTTGTCCGTTCCGCTGTCCCGGTTGGTTGTCGACACCCAGGCGATCGGCCGGGGCACGACCACCGCCGTGAGCAGCTTGTAGAAGGTGTTCCGGTCCAGCTCGCTGGGGTCGAAATTGATACGCATAGGGTCCAGTATCCCCGCGCGAGCGGCAGATCCCAGGGGCGAATCACGGGGCGGCCAAACGTTGGGTTCTGCGGAGAGTGCTGGGTGTCGGTCTGCACGAGCGCCCGGAGCTGCGTCCAGTGAGCACTCCCCTGCCCCCCTGGGACGACCTCGTCGTCCCCCGCGGGCCCGGCGCCGCGGGGTGACCCTCAATCTCTTCGACCAACTCTCGGCTTACGTCCCGAAGCGCCCAGGGCGTATCTGCGGATCTCCTCGGACCGCTTCGGTCTGGAGGCCGGCGTCGAGCGGCAGAGCGAGGACACCGAACACACCCGCCGCCACCTTCGCTGGGGCCCGTTCGCGAAGGTCTACCGGGAGAACGACACCTCGGCGTTCAAGAAGCGCAAGGTCGTCCGCCCCGACGGTTCCGTCGACTGGATCGTGGTCCGCCCCAGGTTCCACCAGCTGCTCGCGGACCTGGCGGCCGGTGTCGTCGACGGCGTCGTCTTCTACGACCTGGACCGCCTGGTCCGCCAACCGCGCGACCTCGAAGACCTGATCGACATCATCGAGTACGTCTAGCGGCCGGCGATCGGCGCCACCGGCGGGCGGATGAACCTGATCAACGACAACGACCGCCACATGGCCCGCATGATGTGCGTGATGGCGCTGAAGTCCTCCGAGGACTCCTCCCGCCGCGTCGCCCGCATGCACCTGGCCGCCGCACAACAAGGCAGGATCCAGGGCCGCATCCCCTACGGATGGATCCGCACCGGCCCGGACAAGGGCAAGCCCCTCGGCCCAGAGACCGCAGTTGTCCGCCGCGTCTACGCCCAATGCCTGACCGGCGAAACCGCCTACAGCATCGCCACCCGCTTCAACCAGGAAGGCATCACGCCGCCGCAGTCCGCGAAGTGGTCCTCGACCATGAGGGCCGGCATCCTCGACCCGTTCAAGCCGCACATCGACCAGCGGTTCGCGCGGGGCTGCACCAACGCGCGTCGCCTGTTCGAGGAGATCGTCTAGCGCGGCTTCCCTGGCAAGGAGCAGATCGTCCGCAAGTACGTCCACCGGCTCCGCCAGGCGTTCCCGCGCCAGGACCCGCCGCGGCGCAGGCCCTCGGTCCGCGACGTCACCGGCTGGATCACCCGGCACCCCGACCGGCTCGACGCCGACGACGCCCAGCGTCTGAAGGAGATTCTGGCCCGGGTCCCGGCCCTGGCCGCCGCGGCCCGGCACGTCCGGGCCTTCGCCGAGGTCATGAACGATCGACGTGGCAGGCAGCTCAAGGAGTGGATCGCTGCGGTCCGGGCTGACCAGGTCCCGGCAGTGCACACCCTCGCCGTCGGCCTCCTCCAAGACCTCGACGCTGTCGTCGCCGGGCTGAGTCTGAGCTACAGCTCGGGCGCGGTCGAGGGCCACAACAACAAGATCAAAATGTTCAAGCGTCAGATGTTCGGCCGTGCCGGCTTTGACCCAACGCCGTATCGGGGGTCGTGCCGATCGCCGCGCGCTCGGCTACGGCCGAAGGGGTGAGGGCTGAGACTGACGGGCGGGGGCTAGGCCGTGTCTGATAAATGATCATGCTGTGGTGTCGCGGAGCCACAAGATGAGCGAGGCCAGGTGCAGTCCCGACTGGTAGCGGACAGCGAGCTTGTCGAAGCGGGTCGCGATCGCGCGGAACTGCTTGAGACGGTTGAAGCAGCGCTCGACCACGTTGCGGCCCTTGTACTGCTCTTTGTCGAAGGCCGGTGGTCGGCCGCCGCGGGTGCCGCGCCGCTTGCGGTTGGCCACCTGGTCGGAGCGTTCGGGGATGGTGGCCCGGATGCCGCGTCGCCGCAGGCCTGCCCGGACGGCCCGGGAGGAGTACGCCTTGTCGGCCAGCACCCGGTCGGGACGGCGTCGCGGCCTGCCGACCGTGGCACGGGGCACCTTGATGGCGTCCAGCACCGCGTCGAACATCGTGGAGTCGTTCACGTTCCCGGCCGTCACGACAAACGACAGGGGCAGGCCACGGCCGTCCACCGCCAGGTGGACCTTCGCGGTCAGTCCGCCGCGGGACCGGCCGAGGGCCTGCCGCGCCGCCGAGCGTTGCGGATCCTCCAGTTTGTCCCCGCCAGGGGCCCCTTTTTCCGGGCACCCGCGGCATGCTGGTGAGCCCGGTTGACGGTGGAGTCCACCGAAACCGTCCACTCCACGCGGCCGACCGCATCGTCACGGACCTGAACGTGCTCCAGCAACCGGGCCCACGTGCCGTCGGACTCCCACCGGGCGAACCGCTCGTAAACCGTCTGCCACGGCCCATACCGCTCCGGCAGATCCCGCCACGGAGCCCCCGTCCGCAAGCGCCACAACACCCCATCGATCACCTGCCGATGATCCCGCCAGGGCCGCCCCCGACCATCCAGCACCGGCAACAACGGAGCTATCCGCTCCCACGCCGAATCCGTCAACTCACCACGACCAGCCACAAGATCAATTATCAGGGCGGCTCCGGCCGGGACCACCCTCTGGATCCGGCACGAACAGACTCAACCGATAGGTGGTCGGCTGGCTCAGCCGGCCACACAACGTGTCGATCCGAGTCATCGCCCAGTCGATCTGGCCGTCGGCGGCGCGGAGGCCACGGAGGTGAGCCCGCCATTCCGACTCCTCCTGGGTCTCGAAGAGCACCTTCCAGCTGCCGGACTCGAGAGTCGATGCGCTGGCGGCCCTGCGGCCCAGGTCCTGTCGCTGACGCCTCTTCCGCTGCCCTGGCATCGGCCCAGCATCGCTCGGCTGAACCAGCACGGCAACCCCCGCCTCATCACAGGGATGATCATTTGTCAGACAGGGCCTAGGGCTGGGGGCAATGCTCCGCCTCGGCCGTACTCGCGTCCTGCCGGGTGGACGGGTTCGCTCCCCTGCTGCTCGCCGCCGTCCTGTCGGCGGTGGCCGGTGAACCAGGTGAAGGGGTGGGTGACGGTGATGGACGCCAGCCAGCTCCCGGCGGGGTGGCAGCGGAGCAGGACCCCGGGATCCCGGGGATCCGCGTAGGTCGCCGCGTCGAGCGGGACCATCCGCCGGCGCCGTCCGCCATGCAGGAGGACGAGGTCTCCCTCGTGGACTACGAGCTGGGCGGACGCGCCCACCGTGTCGGTGTACGTCCCGGTCCACCGCTCGGGCCGGTGCCGGACGGTGGCGAGCCGCGCTGCGGGCTCGGGCAGCCGCAGCAGGTGGTCGATCAGGCGACGGGCCAGGCCCATGGCGTCGAACCCGCCGCGGTTGCTGAGCACGATGACCCCGGTGTCGTGTTCCGGCAGCCGGCCGTAGTAACTGGAGAAGCCCTCGATACCACCGGCGTGCCCGACCGTGGGAGTGCCGCGGTAGTGGCTCAGCACCCAGCCGAGGCCGTATCCCTCGGTGCGGCCGTCGGCCAGGGCAACCGGCGTGTGCAACCGCTTCTCCAGCGCGCGGTCGACCAGGAGACGGTCGCGCAGCGCGTGGTCGAAGGCGATCAGATCCTCCAGGGTGGCGCCCAGGCCGCCCGCGCCTCCGGTGACGGTGGCGCTGATGTAGTCGGCGTTGCGCCAGCCGTCGGCGTCGCCGGTGATGCTGCGACCGTCGGGGCTGTCGGGGTCGGCGCGCTCGTATCCGCGGGCGCGCCGGTCGACAAGCCGCGCGTTGTCGAGCATCCGGGCGCGGCTCATGCCTGCGGGGGCCAGGACGCGGTCGTGGAGAACCTGTCCGAACGGAGCGCCTGCCGCCCGCTCGATGATCAGGTCCAGCAGCCGATATCCGGAGTTGCTGTAGCCGTAGCGGGTTCCCGGGGCGAAATCGAGCGGCAGGTGGGCGAAGAGCCCGACGAACTGCTCGGGTGAGCGGTCCAGGCGCTGCGGGCCGTCCAGGAATCCGGGCGCGGTCACGAAATTGGGAATGCCCGACGTGTGGGTGAGCAGGTGCCGGAGGCGCAGCAGCCCGTGCGGGTCCGGATATCCGTCGAGGTAGTCGGTGAGGGGGGCGTCGAGGTCCAGGGCGCCGTCCCGGGCGAGAAGCACGGCGGCCAGCGCGGTGAACGGCTTGGTCAGCGACGCGAGGGCGAACACGGTGTCCGGTGTGACCTGTTGCCGCCATTCGACGTCAGCAAGGCCGTAGCAGCCCTGGTGGACGACGACACCCTCCTGCGTGACGGCCACGGCGACGCCGGGTTCGCCTCCGCCCACCTGCTCCCGAACCATCGCGTCCACCAATCGCACCGCGTCCTCCAGCCCTGTGAGGTAACGGGTCCGAAGGTAGGGCGCGAGCGTGGGCGATTCGTCCCTCGCGGGACCGATGTGCCGGCTACGGTTCCGCGGTTATAGTCGGTACGGCGGCGGCCCCTGGAATCGGGCGCCCCTGTGTCCGACGCGCGGTGCCGCCGCAGGGCGGGCTCCTGACTCCGACGACCGATCCTACCGGTATGGCGGCCAGCGCCAACGCGCATCTAGCCAGCGCTTGCCGTCTGGCAGGACAGCAGGCGAAGGCACGGGAGGCGAGGGAGCAACCAGCTCTGGCTGGAGATCGTCCAGCTCGCACTGGCCTATATGCCGATGCTCGCGCTGACCGGCCAAGCCCGCCGCTGGGAACCCAAACGCCTGCGGCTCCAACTGTCCTGCACCGCCGCCCGCCTGATCACCACCGGCCGCCAACGCATCCTCCGCCTGGCCCGCCACTGGCCCTGGACCCATGTGATCACCAGCGCCCTGACCAGACTCCAAGCCCCACCGGACCCCGGCTGACCAGCAAAAGCGGCCCACCCCGACGAGCACCCGAACGCCCTCGGAACCGTGGAACCCGGCGCCCACCCGACACGACAGCCGGGCCACCGACCTGCCCACCCCCGCAACAACCCCAGACCCGGCAGGCAAAGAGCCCCCGCCGATGTCCAACGAGGGCTCATGCAAGGTCCAGTATCCCCGCGCGGGCGGCACCTTGGGTTCCGCGGAACGTGCTGGGTGTCGGTCGGCACGAGCGCCCGGAGCTGCGTCCAGTGAGCACTCCCCTGTCTCTTCGGACCGCTTCGGTCTGGAGGCCGGCGTCGAGCGGCAGATGCGCTCGGCCATACCGGACCTGGCCTGCCTTTTGCTGACGTCCTTCCATGACGACGATGCGCTGCTGGAGCGGTCATGGCGGGCGCGGCCGCTTGACTGCTGAAGCAGATCGGGGGTTCCGACCTGGTCTCAGCGGTCCGCACCGTCGCCTGCCGGCAGTCGATGGTCGACCCGGCCACCACCGCCCGGTTGCTGAGCAGTCGGCGTGATAAGGGCACCGACCCCGGCAGCAGGCGCTCAACGCGCTTCGCCCCGGGAGAGCGACATCCTCGGCCTGATCGGTGAGGGCCCGACCGGCCGGCAGATCGGGCAGCGCCTGTACCTGTCCGAGAAGACGGTGAAGAACAATGTCTGCCGGCTGCTGGCCAAACCCGGCGTCGAGCGCCGCGGCCAGGCCGCCGTCATCCTCGCCCGAGGGATGACGCCGACGGCGGACACCGAACGCGGACACCGGTGACGACGAACGGTGTCGAGAGGAGGCAGCCCGGTAAGCTGTCGTGGCGGAAGGCATTCCGAGACATCGATGTGCGGCCAAAGGCCCGCGTCGGCAGGGCCGCCTGGACCTGATCGCGGTGTCGTCCGGTGCCTCGCTCCCGGCTGCCAGTCGGGCCCCGCACCGGTCCGCGATCGGCTTGCACGTCAACTCAACAACGGGCGCGGCTTCTCGGCGGGTCCGGTGTCGGCTCTCGCCACCGGAACGCGCCAGACCAGGCGGGTGCCGCCCTCCGCGCCGGAGCGGATGTCCATGGTGCCGCCGTGGCGCTCGGCCCGCACTGCGAGGTTGTCGAGGCCGCTTCGCCGGCTGCCGGCGGGCATGCCGACGCCGTTGTCGCTCACCGTGACGGTCAGAGTTCCGGACGCAACGGCGAACGAGACACCGGTGGTCGTGGCCCTTGCGTGGCGTGAGACGTTGGAAAGAGCCTCGGCCAGCACGGCGACGGCGTCGTCGGCGACGGCCGGCGGCACGTCGGTGTCGATGAGCCCTTCCATGCGCAGCCCCGGGGTGAAGCCGAGCGTACGGGCGGCCTGCGCCATCGCGCCCGACACCCGTACCCGCAGGCCCTGAACGGCTCGGCCGGATGCGCGGACCCGCAGTCCGAAGATGGTCGATCGGATGATCTTGATGGTCTCGTCCAGATCGTCCACCGCCCGCATCAGCCGCTCGCTGGCCTCAGGATGGTCAACGAACCGCAGCGCGCTCTGGAGCGTCATCCCGGTCGCGAACAGCCGCTGGATGGCGAGATCGTGAAGATCGCGGGCGATCCGGTCGCGATCCTCCAGCAGCGCCAACTGCTCAGCGCCGCGGCGTCGTTCGGCAAGCTCGAGTGCCAGTGCGGCGTGGCCCGCGAAGCTGAGCAGCGGCGACGCTTCTGCTTCGGTGAATTCGACCGAGCCCTCCTTGCGTGCGAGCATCAGCACGCCCCGTGCCTTTTCGCCGGCCACCATGGGGACGGCCACCACCGGCCCGAGCCCCTGCCAACGCGGAGGGCCCACGGTGACCCTGGGATCTTTGGCGATATGCGGCGTGGTGATCGGCCGCCCCGCGGCGATGGCGGCCCCCATGAAGGAGCCCTCGCCCGGCAGTACCAGCCCCCGATGGCTCTCTGCGTCGACACCTACGGCGATCGTCACCTGCAGGTCCGTGCCGCCGGCAACGGGCAGCGCGACAACGCCCAGGTCCGCGCCGAGGATGCGGCGGCCGTGGTCGATGATCAGTTCCAGTACGGGTGTCTCGTCGGCACCCGACAGCAGCTCACTGACCACCTCGGCGTTCGCTTCCATCCAACGCTGGCCTTCACGGGCCCTCTTGTACAGCCGGGCGTTCTCGATGGCGATTCCGGCCGCGACAGCGAGGGTGGCCAGCAGAGCCTCGTCCTCCGTGTCGAATTCCCGGCCGCCCCGTTTCTCGGTCAGATAGATGTTCCCGAAAGCCACGTCCCGTACCCGGATCGGGACTCCGAGAAAGGTGCGCATCGGCGGATGGTTCTCGGGGAGGCCGTGGGAGGCCGGGTGCGCGGAAAGCTCCGGCAGGCGCAGGGTTTCCGGGTTGCGGATCAATTCGCCCAGGATTCCGTGCCCCGAGGGAAGCGGCCCGATCTTCAGCGCCTGTTCGTCGGGGATTCCGACGGTGAGAAATTCCGACAGTTGGGCGTCGTCTCCGATCACACCGAGGGCACCGTACTCCGCATCGACGAGTACGACGGCGGACTCCACGATCCGTCTCAGCACGTGCGGCAGGTCCAGCTCCCGCCCGACCGACAGCACCGCCTCCAACAGGCCGTGCAGCCGGTCGCGTGTCCCGCGTATCGTGTCGATCCGAGTCTGTAGCTCTTCGAGCAGTTCGTCCAGCCGCAATCTGGGCAGCTGTCCGCCGGACTCCGTGCTGGTCTCGCTCAACGGTCCTCCACCGGTGCCGAGGCACCACAGTGTGCGCCTGTCCCCCTATCTGCGCGGCACGCGTGATTGTCCGCGGGAGATGTTCCCGCGTCCTCCGACCAGCAGGGCCTCGCCGCCTCCGGCCGACTCCTCGCCGGGTGAGGACCGGCGTGGATACGGCTGTACCCGGCCGACAGCCACAACGGGGAAGGTCTCCGGCAGTTCCGTGAGCGTGTCGAAGACCTCGGACAGTTCCGTCAGGCGCAGTAGCCGCAAGAGGGCTGAGTCGTTTACGACGAGTCGCACACTGCCGCCGCCGCGGAGGAGACGCTCGCGTGCACGGCACAGCACGGACAGACCGCTGCAGTCCATGAACGTCACCGCACGCAGGTCCACGACCAACTCGGTGCCCGGTCGGACGGTTGCAGCATCCAGTCGGACGGAAACTCCCGGGGCGGTGAAGAGGTCGATCTCGCCGTGCAAGGTGAGCACTTCCATGGTTGGTTCATCCCGTTCCAGGAGCGTGAGCAGAGCAGGCACGGCCGCTGCGCTTGCGGCGCGATGTCACGGTGACAATTCTGGTTGCGGCTTCGGACAACGGCGACCGGGGCCACCTGGCCGCCGACGACCCGGACAGCCACCTCGGTGGAAGTGATCGCCAGGGTGCGGTCGAGGACGTCTCCGCTGATCTCCTGGCGGATCGCCCGGTCCCGGCGCAGGAAGACCCGCAGCAGATCAGCCCGGCTGACGATGCCGACCGGCCCACCGGCCTCGTCCACGACCGGCCGTCGCTTGACCTTGTGCCTGTCCATGACCTGGGCCGCCTGGACGACCGTCCACTGGGGGTGGGCCACGAGGGCAGGGCTGGTCATCAAGTCGCCCACGGTGCGGTGCCTCATGATGCTGCCTTCCTGTTGGCGTGTGGGACTTGCCTGCACTGTCCGTCTTCGCCTCCTTCCGGCATAAGGGCCGATTGGGGCAGAGCCCGGGGCCTACGGGGTACGTGGAGGGCCGCCGACCAGTGCCCGGCCCCGAGCCCACCGAACGGGTACGTGACCATTTCCGCGAGCACGGCCTGCGGTCCGTCCGAACGTCCGGGCAGCAGGCCGCAGGGCCGCTTGGCCCCGGCAGAAGGACCTGCGGCCCCTCCTGCCCCGGGGCGGCAGCCCCGACGCTGGAAGCCGGACCCCTGAAGGAGGCCGCAAGCCATGATCCGTACCGTTGTCGCAGGTCTGGATGGTTCACCCGAAAGCCTGGCCGCAGCCGACTGGGCAGCCCGCGAGGCCACCAGCCGCGGGCTGCCGCTGCGCCTGGTGCATGCCTGGGCCTGGCAGCCCTACAACTACGACCCGAGCGGGTCACTGGCCGACGCCGACGCGACCGAACACTGGGCCGAGCGGATACCGCGCGAGGCATCGGCCACACTGCGCCGCCGCTATCCGCGGCTGCCGATCACCGCCGACCAGATCGGTGCCCCGGCAGTCCCCGCGCTGCTGTCCGCGGCCGAAGATGCGGAACTCCTCGTGCTGGGGTCCCGTGGTCTGGGCACGGTCGCGGGATTCGCGATCGGTTCCGTCGCTCTCGCGGTCGTTGCCGCCGCGACACGGCCGGTGGTGCTCCTGCGTGCCGGTGAACTCGCAACGGACGAATGGCAGCCTGACGAGGGTTCCGAAGGGTCGCGGAATTCCGGCTACCGGGACGTCGTGCTCGGGCTCGACCTGGAGCGCCCCAGCGACGCGGTGACCGCCTTCGCCTTCGGCACTGCCTCCCGCCGCACGGCTGCCCTGCGCGTCGTCCACAGCTGGTATCCGCCGGCGATCTACGGATACGCACCCGTGGCGGTGCCGGCGGACCTCGGCGTCGAGCTGGCCGCGAACGTGCGGGACGCGTTGACGCAGACGCTGTTGCCGTGGCAGGAGAAGTTCCCCGACGTCGAAGTGACGGCGGACGTGCGGATGGGCGGCGCCGCCGCCGTGCTGATCGAGGCGGCGTCCGACGCTTCACTGCTGGTGGTCGGCCGCCGCACGCGCGGATCGTCGATCGGCTCGCACATCGGCTCCGTCACGCACGCGGCCATGCACCATGCGAAGGCCCCGATCGCCGTCGTCCCGCACGACTGAGACCGACCATCGGCCGCGCTGCGGCACATACCGGGCAGGCTGATCGAATCGCCGCAATGGATGTGCGACCAGTCCGCCGTCGGATTCCGGCCCGGACGAGGGGCCACCAGGCCTGGGACGAGGGACCGAGTGGCCCTACCGGGCACAGTCCGGTGCGGTGACGATGGATGTATGGACTACCACGACGGATTCCGCGAGTTGGGCGATCAGGAGTGCCTGAGGCTGCTGGCGATGACCTCTATCGGGCGCATCGTCTTCACTCACCACGCCCTGCCCGCGGTCCTGCCGGTCAGGTATGTCCTGGACCACGATTCCGCCATTGTCGTCCGTACGTCCAAGTCCTCCCAAATGGCCGCCGGAGTGGACGACGCGGTAGTCGCCTTCGAAGCGGATTGCTTCAACGACGACGAACGCAGCGGATGGAGTGTGGTCGTCACCGGTCGGGCCGCGGTGGTGACGGAGCCCGGCGAGCGCAGGAGGCTGCGCGCACTGGACGTCCACTCCTGGGCGTACCCGCCGGAGGAGACATACATCAGGATCGCGTGCGAACTCGTCGCCGGGCGATCGCTCGAGCGTCCACCGGATGCCGAGTCATCGCACGTTTAGCCGCTGTGCCGCGTCCACGATCAGGGCTCGAATCCGAAGCTCCACCGTCACAACCCGGGGTCTTTCGTGGACCGTCCAGCCCCGTCCGGCGCACGGGCCAAGGGCGATCCCGATCCCACGACAGGACGATCCCGGGATATCGCACGCGACATGCGCAACCCCCTTTTCTGAGGAGCAAGGCAATGGAACTTCTGATCTTCCTTCTGGTCGTGGTGGCCATTCTCGGCATCGTGGCCCTCGCCATGGCGACCAAAGTGGTCAAGCAATACGAGCAGGGCGTGCTCTTCAGGTTCGGCCGCCTGGTCGGGGTGCGTCCGCCGGGGCTGCGGTTCATCGTTCCGTTCGTCGACGTCCTTCGCCGGGTCTCCCTGCGGATCGTCACCATGCCCATCCAGTCCCAGGGCATCATCACCCGGGACAACGTGAGCGTGGATGTGTCGGCCGTCGCCTACTTCAGGGTGGTTGACGCGGTGAAATCGGTGATCGCCATCGAGAACGTGCACACGGCGATCGACCAGATAGCGCAGACGACCCTGCGGAAGGTCGTCGGCCAGCACACGCTCGACGAGACGCTGTCGGAGACGGATCGGATCAATCTGGGCATCCGCGAGATCCTCGACGTCACGACCACCGAGTGGGGCGTAGAGGTCACCCTGGTCGAACTCAAGGACATCCAGTTGCCGGACAGCATGAAGCGGGCCATGGCCCGCCAGGCGGAGGCGGAGCGGGAGAAGCGAGCGAAGATCATCAATGCCGAAGGTGAATCCATGGCCGCCGCAGCGCTCGGCGACGCCTCGGACATCATGATGGCCCACCCGCTCGCGCTCCAGCTCCGCAACCTGCAGAGCCTGGTCGAGATAGGCGTCGACAAGAACACGACCGTCGTCTTCCCCGCTCCCCTCATGAGCACCATCGGTGAGGTCGGATCCTTCCTCGCCCGTGAGACGGCCGCCGCCGCAGTCCCCGTGCCGCCGATCGCCGCTGCGAAAACAATCCCCGCCCCGGTGCTGAACGGTGCCGGCGCGTCGGTGTGACAGCAGGGACCACCTCGCCGCGGGCGACCCCCAAGCCCCCCGGGTGACACCGCCGAGTACACGAGTCCGTTCAACGATCAGGAGGAAGCCCCATGGTGCTGTCAACCGCCATCGACAAGCCCGACCGTGCTGCGGCACCTGGTCAGGAGGACGCCGAGGTGGACGTGCGCCGGCCGCCGCCTGAGCTCTTCCGCGACCTGCGGACCTCTCGGCAGGGACTGGCGAGCAGGGAGGCAGGGCGGCGCCAACTGATCTACGGACCGAATGAGTTGTCCCGCCGTGGGGGTCGACGCTGGCCGGGCGAACTGCTGGCCCAGTTCACGCAGCCACTGGCGATTCTGCTCGCGCTGGCAGCAGTTCTGGCCTGGGCGGGCGGCACGCCGGCGCTGTCGATCGCCGTGGTGGCGGTCATCCTGCTCAACGCCGGATTCGCTTTCGTCCAGGAAACGCAGGCCGAGCGCGCCGTCGAGGCGCTGGCCGCGTTCCTGCCCGCCACCGCCCGTGTGGTCAGGGACGGGACGCGGTGCGAGATCGCGGCCCGCGATCTGGTGCCCGGCGACATCCTGATCATCGCCGAAGGGGACCGGGTCTGCGCCGACGCGCGCATCGTCGACGGGACGGTTCTGCTGGATCTGTCCTCGCTGACCGGTGAGTCCCTGCCGGTCAGCCGCTCCGCCGATCCGGGCCCGGTCACCGGGGCCCTGCTGGAAGCCGAAGAACTCGTCTTCAGTGGCACCACGTGCAGTGGCGGTGAGGCCGAAGCAGTCGTCACGCGTACCGGAATGCACACCGAGCTGGGCCGCATCGCCAGCCTCTCCCAGCGCGCGACAGCGGAGCGCAGCCCGCTGGAACAGCAGGTCAGGCGGGCAACTTGGATCATCGCGGTGGTCGCGGTCATCATCGGGGCAGCGTTTCTGCCCGTCGGTGTCGCCGCCGGTCTGGGCTGGGGCGCGGCAATCAGCTTCTCGATCGGGCTGATCGTGGCCAACGTGCCCGAAGGTCTGCTGCCCACCATCACCTTGGCCCTGGCCGGCGGAGTACGCGAACTCGCCCGCGGCGGAGCCGTCGTCAAACGCCTCTCAGCCGTGGAGACCCTCGGCTCGACGACGGTGATCTGTACCGACAAGACGGGCACACTCACCGAGAACCGGATGCGGGTCACCCGGATGTGGCTGCCCGGCGCCGAAATGGACACCGCCCGGGCAAAGGGCGATCCCCGTGCCGAGCTGCTGGCAGCAAGCGCCGCCGCGTGCACGACCGCCGAAGCGCCGGTCGAGAACCAACCCGGCGGCACCGGCGACCCCACGGAACTCGCCCTCCTGCGGCTGGCATCGGAGCTCGGAGTAGGAGTGACCAGCTCGCAGCGTGCGTCCGCACGCCGGACCGTCTTCCACTTCGACGCCCACCTCAAGCGCATGTCGACGGTCGACGAGACCGCCGGCGAGGTGGTGGTGCATACCAAGGGCGCGCTCGAAACCGTGTTGCCCTTGTGCACAGACCTCGTGGACGCCCGCGGCCAGAGCCAGCCGCTGGACGAGGGCGCACAACTCGACCTGCGCACTGCCACCGATCGCTACGCGGCCGCGGGTCTGCGCGTGCTTGCCGTCGCCCGGCGGGTCCTACCCGGCGGACAGCCCGCTCCGGTCAGCAGGCAGGAGACCGAAGCCGGCCTGACGCTGGTCGGTCTGGTGGCGATGGCCGACCCGCCCCGGGAAGGCGTCGCCCAAGCGGTGCGGGCCGCACATCGGGCCGGGATACGGATCCATGTCGTCACCGGCGACTACGGCCTCACCGCCGCCGAAATCGCCCGCCAGGTCGGCATCGGCGGCGAGGGCAGCCCTGTCGTCGCCGGCACGGAGCTGGACCGGATGAGCGACGCCCAGCTGGACGCCCTGATCTCGGGTGACCACGAGATCGTGTTCGCCCGGACGTCCCCCGAGGCCAAACTGCGCATCTGCGAAGCCCTCCGCGCCCAGGGCCACGTGGTGGCGATGACCGGAGACGGAGTCAATGACGCGCCGGCTCTGCGGCATGCCGACATCGGGGTGGCGATGGGCCGCTCCGGCACCGACGTGGCCCGCGAAGCGGCGACCATGGTGCTCACCGACGACAACTTCGCCACCATCGTCTCCGCCGTCGACGCCGGACGAAGGGTCTTCGACAACGTCCGCAAGTTCGTCCTGTACATCTTCGCCCACGCCGTTCCCGAAGTGATTCCTTTCCTCGTGTTCGCGCTGTCCGGCGGAGCGGTGCCGCTCCCGCTGACAGTCCTGCAGATCCTCGCCATCGACCTCGGGACGGAAACGCTCCCCGCGCTGGCCCTGGGACGCGAGCCCGCCGAACCCGGGCTGATGGACCGCCCGCCCCGCCCCCGTACCGCCGGAGTCATCGACCGGGCGCTGCTCGTCCGCGCCTGGGCGTTCCTGGGGACCATCTCGGCGGCCCTGGTCATGGGCGGCTTCTTCGTCACCCTCTGGCGGGCCGGCTGGCACCCCGGCGACCCCACCGGGGGCGGTGCGGCCCTGCACCACGCGTATCTGCAAGCCACCACGATCACCTTCGCCGGCATCGTCGCCTGCCAGATCGGCACGGCGTTCGCCGCCCGAACCGACCACGCCTCGCTGTTCACCATCGGTCTGCGGTCCAACCCGCTGCTGCTCTGGGGCATCGCCTTCGAACTCGTCTTCACCGCGACCGTCGTCTACGCGCCTCCCCTCCAGGACATCTTCGGCACCGCGTCGCTCGCCCCGTCGCAACTGGCCGTCATCGCCCCGTTCCCCTTCATCGTCTGGGGAGCCGACGAACTGTTCCGGTGGCTCCGCCGCCGGAACACACCCGATCGCGAAGGAGCCGACCATGGCCACGCACACCCGACCCGCTGACACCCTGTCCCCGGACCTGCTCCACGCTATGGACGCGTATTGGCGGGCGGCGAACTACCTCTCCGTGGGGCAGCTCTACCTCTACGACAATCCGCTGCTGAGGCGCCCCCTGGAACTCTCGGACGTCAAGCCGCTGATCGTCGGACACTGGGGGACGACACCGGGGCAGAATTTCGTCTATGTGCATTTGAACAGGGTCATCAAGAAATACGACCTCGACATGTTCTACATCGCCGGCCCCGGGCACGGCGGACCCGCATTGGTGGGCAACACCTACCTCGAGGGTTCCTACAGCGAGATCTACCCGGACATCAGCCAGGACGAGGCGGGGCTGAAAAAGCTGTTCACCCAGTTCTCCTTCCCCGGCGGAATCTCCAGCCACGTCGCGCCCACCACCCCGGGGTCGATCCACGAGGGCGGTGAGCTGGGCTATTCCCTCAGCCACGCGTTCGGCGCCGCCTTCGACAACCCGGAACTGGTGGTGGCCTGCGTGGTGGGCGACGGCGAAGCCGAGACCGGTCCGCTGGCCACCGCGTGGCAGTCCACCAAGTTCCTCGACCCGGTCAGCGACGGGGCGGTCCTGCCCATCCTGCACCTGAACGGCTACAAGATCAGCAACCCGACGGTCCTGGCCCGTATCGAGGACGAGGAACTGGAGCAGTTCATCCGGGGCTGCGGCTGGGAGCCGTATGTGGTGGCCGGGGCCGAGCCCGAGGCGATGCACCGGCTGATGGCGGAGACGCTGGATCTGGCCGTCGAGCGGATCAGGGAGATCCAGCTGCACGCCCGCTCCACCGGCGACGCCACCCGTCCGCGCTGGCCGATGATCGTGCTGCGGTCGCCGAAAGGCTGGACCGGGCCGAAGACGGTCGACGGGCTGCCGGTCGAGGGCACCTTCCGTTCGCACCAGGTGCCGCTGCTGGTGGACGCCGCGCATCCCGACCATCTGCCGCAGCTGGAGAGCTGGATGCGCAGCTACCGGCCCGAGGAACTGTTCGACCCGGACGGCCGGCTGATGCCCGACCTCGCGCTGCTGGCGCCCGAGGGGAATCGGCGGATGGGCGTCAATCCGCACACCAACGGCGGGCTGCTGCTGAGGGATCTGCGGATGCCGGACTTCCGCCGGCACGCGGTGGACGTGCCCTCACCGGGCACCGTCGACCGGCAGGACACCCTGGTACTGGGGGATTTCCTCCGCGACGTGATCACCCTCAACGAGGACCACCGCAATTTCCGGATCTTCGGCCCCGACGAAACGCTGTCCAACTTCCTGGGCGCGGTCTTCGAGGCCACCGGCCGTCAGTGGAACGCCGCAGTGGAGCCGAACGACGAGTTCCTGGCGCCTTCCGGCCGCGTCCTGGACTCGATGCTCAGCGAGCACAGTTGCGAAGGCTGGCTGGAAGGCTACCTGCTGACGGGGCGGCACGGCCTGTTCAACTGCTACGAGGCGTTCATCCACATCATCGACTCGATGTTCAACCAGCACGCGAAGTGGCTGAAGGTCACCAAGCAGCTTCCCTGGCGGCGCGACATCGCCTCGCTGAACTACCTGCTCACCTCGCACGTGTGGCAACAGGACCACAACGGCTTCACCCACCAGGACCCCGGCTTCCTGGACCACGTCGTCAACAAGAAGGCCGACGTGGTGCGGGTCTACCTGCCCCCGGACGCCAACTGCCTGCTGTCCGTCATCGACCACTGCCTGCGCAGCCGGAATTACGTCAACGTCGTGGTGGCCGGCAAACGCGCCATGCCGCAGTGGCTGTCCATGGAAGACGCCGTCGTCCACTGCACCGAAGGCGCCGGGATCTGGCAGTGGGCCGGCAACGACCAGGACAGCGAGCCGGACGTCGTACTGGCCTGCTGCGGCGACACCCCCACCCTGGAGGTGCTGGCGGCGGTGTCGATCCTGCGCGAGTATCTGCCCGACCTGAAGATCCGCGTGGTCAACGTGGTGGACCTGATGAAGCTGCAACCCGACACCGAGCACCCGCACGGACTCAGCGACGCGGACTACAACTCGCTGTTCACCACCGACAAGCACATCATCTTCGCCTTCCACGGATATCCCTGGCTGATCCACCGCCTCACCTACGCCCGGACCAACCGCAATCTGCACGTCCGCGGCTACAACGAGGAAGGCACCATCACCACCCCGTTCGACATGCGAGTGCAGAACCGACTGGACCGCTTCCACCTGGTGATGGACGTCATCGACCGCGTCGCGGAACTCGGCTCCCGAGGCGACTACCTCAAGCAGCAGATGCAGGACAAGCTCGTCGAACACAGCCGCTACATCGGCCTGCACGGCCAGGACCTGCCCGAGATCCGCAACTGGACATGGCACGGCCCCCCGATGACCGTCAAGCCCGGTGAAGCGTGAGGCCGTGGAGTTTAACGGCTTGACGTCATGGACGCGTTAAGGTTGTCGTGGTGTGCCGGGAAGTCTGGTCGGCGAGGTCTTCCGCCTGTCCTCTTCCCCGGGAGTTTTTATGGCCGCCACCCCGCCCTCTCCGCTTTTTTTCGCCCGCAGGCTGTTCGTGCATCCGGGCCGGCGTCATGCGCGGGCGATGGCATCGGTACTGCGGCGGGAGACCGTGGGCGGGCTGATGCTGATGGCCGGCGCGCTGGTGGCGCTGCTGTGGGCGAACTCGCCGTGGAAAGCCGGCTACGGCTCCTTCACCGGCGCGTCCTTCGGACCGGCCCATCTGGACCTGCGGCTGACCGTGGCGCAGTGGGCGTCGGACGGTCTGCTGGCGGTGTTCTTCTTCGTGGTCGGCCTGGAGCTCAAGCGGGAGTTCGTCGCGGGGGATCTGGGCTCGCCGAGCCGGGCGGTGCTGCCGATCGTCGCAGCGGTCGGCGGGATGATCGGCCCCGTCGTGGTCTACACCGCGGTCAACACCGTGTCGGGCGGAGGGACGCTGCAGGGGTGGGCAGTGCCGATGGCCACCGACATAGCGTTCGCGGTGGCGGTGCTGGCCATCATCAGTACGCATCTGCCGGCGGGGCTTCGCTCGTTCCTGCTGACGCTGGCGGTTGTCGACGACCTGCTGTCGGTCCTGGTGATCGCGGTGGTCTTCACCGACCGCATCAACGGATGGGCGCTCCTGGGTTCGTTCGCGGTGGTCGCGCTGTTCTGGGTGCTGGTCCGGCGCGGGGTGACGTACGGGTGGGTGCTGGTGCCGCTGGGGGCGGCGGCGTGGGCGCTGATGCACGCGTCCGGGATCCACGCGACGATCGCCGGGGTCATGCTCGGCTTCGCCGTTCCCGCCCTGCCCGGGGCCGGCGAGCGGCTGAGCCTGTCGGAGCGGTTCGAGCACCGCTGGCGCCCGGTCTCCGCGGGGGTGGCGGTGCCGCTGTTCGCGCTGGTCTCGGCGGGCATCTCGCTGTCCGGCGGCCTGGGACCGACACTGTCCGACCCGGCCGGCCTCGGCGTCGGCCTCGGACTGGTGCTGGGCAAACTGGCCGGGGTGTTCGGCTCGACCTTCCTGCTGGCCCGCTTCACCCGCGCCACGCTGGACAGTGACCTGTCGTGGTGGGACGTGCTGGGCATATCCCTGCTCGCCGGAGTCGGCTTCACCGTCTCCCTGCTGATCGGGGAACTCTCCTTCGATCCCGGAACTGATCGGGAGAATCACATCAAGACCGCGATCCTGCTCGGCTCCCTTGCCTCCGCCTTCCTGGCCACCGCTGTCCTGCGCTGGCGCAACCGCCTCTACCGGCGGCTTTGCGCGGACGAGGCGGCCGACGCCGATCATGACGCCATCCCCGACGTCTACCAGCCCCTCCCCGAGCGCCCCTGACCCGCCGGAGCGTGCGGCCGGCCGCACGCCGGCGACGGCGGCCCCGGGTGGTGAACGAACGGTCCTGGTTTCCCCGACGGTGCAGCGTGCGGCGCGGGGCACCGGCCAGGCACGGTCCGTGGGGAAGTCTGGTCCGCATGGTCCTCACCCGCGCCCATCGACGGGAACCTGCCTGTGACGCACCAGCCCGCGCCTGCTCCTTCTGCGGCATCCGCTGCGCTGCGCCGGCCACCGCGGCGGTCGGTGCTGTTCTTCGCATTCGCATTCGCCGTGATCGCCGACCCCGTCTCCTCGGTCGCCTACGCCATCGAAGCGGCCCTGCGCGCTCTGCACGGCGACCTGTCCCGGCTGGTGCCCACCATGGCCCTGGTCGTCGGCCTGGTCGTGCTCGTGACCGCGAACTACTGGCAACTGGTCGCCCGCTTCCCCAAAGGCGGTGGCGCCGCGGCGGCGGCCGGCCGAGCCTTCGGACCGCAGTGGACGTTCCTGCCGATCGGCGCACTGGTGGTGGACTTCGTCCTGACCATCGGCGTGTCGATCTCGGCGGCGGTCAGCGCGGTGATCGCGCTGGTCCCGGGCGTGGCGCCGTTGAGGATCCCCTTCGCGCTGCTGCTCCTGGTCGCGGTGGCCGGGCTGACCTGGTTCGGGCACCGCGGGCGGCTGCTGTTCGCCGGCATGACCGCGGTGTTCGTCACGGTCGCCGTTGCCGTCATCATCCTGGGCTTCACCGGCCCGCACAGCCACGGCACCGCCCCCTCCACCCCGCACCCGGGCGGGCTCCCCGCCGTCCTGGCCGTGGTGCTGGCCTTCCCCGTCGCGATGGCCCTGGCCACCGGGATCGAGGCACCCTCCACCGCCATCGCCCAGCTCGGACAGCTCGACGACACCGCCCGCCGGCGCTTCGGCCGCGGCACCCTGGCCCTGCTGCTCGCCATCGTCGGCGGCCTGACCCTCACCCTGGCCGCGCTGGCCACCCGTCTCCACACCGGCTTGCCCGCCCACAACTCCACCCAGATCGCCGACATCGCCCACGCCGCCTCCGGACCCGGCTGGCTCTACACGCTCTTCCAGCTCACCAGTGCACTGCTGCTGCTGGCCGCCGCGTCCTCGTCGTTCCAGGCGGGCCCCGGCCTGCTCAAAGCCCTCGCCGGAAGTGACCGGCGCCCCGGGGTGCTGCCCGCCTGGCTCGGCCGCACGAACCGCCAGTACACCCCGTACTGGTCCGTGCTGGTCTACCTCGCAGCCGCCGCCGTCATCATCCTCGCCGCCGCCGGAAAGGAGCAGAAACTCGTCCTGTTCTACGCCGTCTCCGTCTTCGTCAGCTTCCTCATCGGCCTCCTCGCCATGACCCACTTCGCCCGCACCGAACACCACCGAGCGCTGGCCGCCCTCAACGCCACCGCCGCAACCGCCGTCGCTTTCACCCTGATCATCAACCTCGCGCGCGGTTGGCCGCTGCTGTCCCTGGCCGCCACCATCGTGATCGCCGCCGCTCTCCGCCTGCGCTGGACCCGCGCCGGACGACCCAGCGGTCTCGAAGACATCGAAGCCCACACCGAAACCGACTGATGCCCCTGGCGGCCGATCCGGAAGTCCCCGTCAGACGTCGGTGACACAAGGTCAAGGTCGAGTGCCCCGGGACAGTTGAGCCGGGCGGCTCGGCGCGGACATGCCGGACTGCTGTTCGGCGGCGTGGCGGCCGGTTGCGGGTGTCAGGTGTGGGGGGCCGGGGCGCAGCCGGCGGCGCGCTCCGGACGACGGACCAGGGGGCGGGTGGCGGCTCCGGCAAGGGCCTGGCGGGCGGCTTCGCGGAGTGTCTCGCGCGGGGTCTCGGCCCGGGTGCGCTCTGTCCCCGCCGAGCGGCACGGCGTCGACCCCGCCCGGTGGATCGAGGAACCCGTCTGTGTCGGCCTGCCGCGCGGATCGGCCCGGGATCGTCCACCGCGGCGACTGCGGCGCCCCCGTCCGATCCGTCCTGGCCTGCCACCACCGACGGCCCGCGCCGCCCTCCGGCGCCACGACAGCGCGCCCTTCTCCATCTGCCGCGTCTCGACGGAAGCCGCTGCGGAGTGGGCCGCCCCGGCCGCCGCCCCGGTCACGTCGTGGACGCGGATGCCGGGTGTGTCCGGACCGTTGAACGTCTGTGTCAGCGGCAGCACGATGACCTCGGATCCCGCCGGGAACGGGGTCGGGAAGGTGACCCGGGTGAAGGTCGAGGTGTTCCCGCCCGAGGTCTCGATCGCGTTCCCGGAGCTCAGGCTGATCTTGCCGGTCTGGATCATGGTCATGGGCAGCTCCTGCACTTCGGTCTCCGGGATTGCCGTCTCGACAACCGAGATCAATCTGTCCGCCTAGTGGCCGGGCCTGGTAGCAGGCCCGGCCTTCCGGGGCTAGGACAGAGTCGGGTGGGGTTGGCTCAGTCGTCGTTCGAGTCGAGGACCAGGACGCTGCTGCCGAACTCGCTGACGGCGTGGTCGCCCGGCTCGACGGTCTGGAGTTCGTCGCCCGAGCAGGTGCAGCCACTGCAGATAATGACGGGTGCGTCGGTGTGGTTGTCCACGCTCAACGGCCACAAGGCCGAGTCGTAGCAGCCCTCGGGGTTGGTGTGGACGACTCCGTTGATGCCCAGCCAGCCGCCGGCCGCGTGGGCGAACCGCGGGGCGGCCACCGCGATGCCCGCGGCGGCGGCGAGGGTTCCGTGTCAGAGGGCGACGATGCCTTCGCCGCCGACTGCGTTGGGCACGGTGACGGTACCCACCGGGGTGAGGGAGCCGTTGGCGCCGATACGGAAGGCGTCGACGGCGCCGACCCCGCCGGTCTGGACGTACAGGAAGTGCGCGTCGGGGGTGACGGCCGCGTCGACGGTGCCGGTCCCGGTCGGGGTGTTGCCGAGCGGCACCAGGGTGGCGCGGCGGGTCTGCCGGAATCCCGACAGCGTGTTGCTGCCGGCGTTGGAGGCGTAGAAGTACTGGCCGGCCCGGACGACCCAGCAGGTGGCCATCTGACCCGTGGGAGCGTCGTCGAGCTGGACGAGCCGGCCGTCGCGGCGGAGCCGGAAGGTCAGGACCGCGTTGTTGACGCCGTCGGTGACGACCAGGCGGCCCTGTGCGTCGAAGGTGAAGCCGAAGGGCTGCCTGCCCGCTTCGGTGGTGACCGTATGGCGCCCCGAGGGGGCTCCGGAGGCGTTGAGGCCGAAGACCTCGATGCTGCTGCCGCCCAGCTTCGTGGTGACGACGAGCTGGGATCCGTCCGGGGTGAAGGACACCTGGGCGGGGGTGTGGGTGAACTCCGGGGCGGTCGTGGTGTCGAGGTGAAGCTTGCGGTTCCGGTCGGCGATGCGCTGCAGCCGCTCGTTGCCCGTGATCCGGTAGCCCTGAATGGAGCCGCCGTCACGGGCGTTGAGGACGTAGACCGCGTCCTTGTGAACGGTGACGCTCACCGGGAAGGTGCCGCCGGAGGTGATGACCTGCTCGCGGTGCAGCCGGTCGCCGTCGACGGAGAACACTGTGACGGTGTTGCTGCCCGCGTTCACCGCGAAGAGCAGGTGGTGGTCGAAGTCGTAGGTGAGGGAGTGCTGGGACGCGAGATGGTCGACGACCGAGCCGTCGAGAATGCCGCCCTTGCCACCGGTGGCGAAGGTCCCCTGACGGTGGAGGGAGCCGTCGGCGGCCCGCCGGTAGGCGACGATCGTGTTGCCCGCGGTGTTGTCCGTCTGGACGAAGACCGGGCCGTCGGGGCCTGCCGGGCCCGGGCGGGGTGCCGGGGACGCGGCCGCCGACGCGGCCGGAATGGCGAATGCCGCCATGGACGCCGCCACTGCGATGGCGGACTTGGCGATGCGGGAGAGCGTGGGCACGCGTTTCATCGTTCCCCTTCGGGCTGTCGGGTGGACGGAAAGCGTCCGGGCGCCGCCCGGCTGGTCCGGGCGGAGCGCCGTTCGGCCGTCAGGATCAGGCAGGCAGCTCCCGTCCTCATGGACCGACGGGGCCGGCAACCGCCGTTCGGGCGAGCCGCTCCGTCGAACGGCGGAACCACCTGCGGTGTTCTCGGCAATGGGAAGAGGCGCCGCTTGACCTCGGCGCCCCTTCCCATGCGCAGCCCTCCGGGGTTGGGGTGCCGCCCGTGCTCACCCGAGGGGGTCAGAGGGCGACGATGCCCTCGCCGCCGGCGGCGTTCGGCACGATCACGCTGCCGGTCTTGGTCAGGGAGCCGTCGGAGTTGATCCGGAAGCTGTCGACGCCACCGCCCACCCCGGTCTGGACGTGGAGGAACTTCCCGTCGGCGGTGACGGCCGCGTCGATCGTGCCGGCGGCGGTGCTTGTGTCGCCGATGGCTGTCAGGGAGGCGTGCTGGCCCTCGGTCAGCCCGGTGAGGGTGCCGCTGCCGGCGTTGGAGGCGTAGAAGTGGTCGCCGGAACCGATCACCCAGCAGGTGGCGGCCTGGCCGGTGGCCGCTTCGGAGACCTTGGTGAGCTTGGCGTCGCGGCCGACAGTGAAGGTGGCAACCGAGTTGGTGGCGCTCTCGGTGACGACCGCCCGGCCGGCGGCGTCGAACGTGAAGCCGAACGGGCCCTGACCGGGTGTGCTGGTCACCACGGGCTGGGCGGCGGGGCCGAGCAAGCCGAGCGGGAAGACGTCGATGCTGTTCCCGCTCTTGGTGGTGACGATGAGCTTGCCGCCGTCGGGGGTGACGCCGACCTGGCCGGGAGTGGTGCCGGCGGGAAGGCCGAGCCCGCGGTGCCAGGACGGCACCTTGACCAGTACGCCCGCCAGGCTCAGGTAGCCCTGGACCGAGCCGCCGTCGTCGGCGTTGAGGACGTAGACGGAGTCCCCGTGCACCGCCACGCTGACCGGGAAAGCGCCGCCGGAGGTGACGACCTGGCGCCGGATCAGCCGGTCGCCGTCCACTGAGAAGACGGTGAGGGTGTCGCTGCCCGCGTTCACCGCGTACAGCAGGTGATGGGCGCTGTCGTACGTCAGCGCGCCCTGGGAGGCCAGGTGGTCCGGTCCGGTGCCGGGCTCCTGGCCGCCGAGGCCGCCGGTGGCGTAGGTGCCCGCCTGGCTGAGGGAGCCATTGGCGGCCTGGTCGTAAGCGACGACGGTGTTGCCCTGGAGGTTGTCGGTCTGGACGAACACCGTCGAGCCGCTGTGCGGGGAGTGCGCGCTGGCCGGGCCGGCGAACACGGCGGCGGAGGCGAGGGCCGCGGTGAGCAAGCCGGCGGCGCGGAGGGCGGTGAAGGTCATGATCGTCCCTTTCGGCAGGTGGTTCCGGGGGCCGCGGCGCCGGGCGCCGTTCCCCATCACTTCTTCTGCTGCCGCCAGAGACGTGCTCTTACATAACGCAACTCTTACGTCGGCATCAGCCTCGGCGTCGGCGTCGGCCGCCAGGCGAACGGATACGACGTGACCGTGATCGGAACCTCGACCTCGCCGCCGTTCGGGAGCGCAAGCGGGCCATGGTCTCGGGCGCACGCGACAACTACGCGAGCCGGCTGACGCAGGAAGGACTGGAGCTGATCGAGGGGGAAGCCCGTTTCACCGGGCCCAAGACCGTCGAGATCGCGCTGAGGGAGGGTGGGACGCGGGAGATCGGCGCCCCGGTGATCGTTGTCGACACCGGCACCCGCCCCAGGCCGCTGACGATCAGCGGAGCGCAGGACGTCCCGCTGCTGGACTCGACGACGATCATGGAACTGGACACGCTCCCCGAGCACCTGATCATCCTCGGCGGGGGCTACATCGGCCTCCGCGAAGCCGGTCCGGGTCGAGGAGGTGGACGGCGGGCAGGTGCGGCTGACGGTCCGCACCCCGGACGGCGAGGAGCACATCGAGGGCTCCCACCTGCTGTCGGCGATCGGCCGCGTTCCCAACACCGAGGCACTTCCTGCTCGACCCGCGGGGCCGGGTCGTGGTGGCCGTCTACTCCAACGGCGCCATCGGCAGTCTCGTACCCGAGGACGTCGCGGGGCTGGTCCGCTACGTGAGGGAGCACGCCGGGCAGTAGAGGTGAGAGGCGGGTGCGACAAGAACGGGCCGCCGGGCCCGCTGTTACGGTTGCCGCCATGGGACACAGGGACCTCGAAAGCGGCGGTACCGCCACCGCGAAGCCGGGCCTCGATCCGGAGTCCGCGGCGTGGGTGGCGGCGCTGAGCGACGCTTCCGCGCGGACGCGTGAGGAGGCGTACGAGCGCCTGCACGCCGTACTCCTCCGTATCGCCAGGAGCGAGCTGCGCCGTCGGGGCTCCGACACCCGGATCAGCGGCCCGGAGGTGGATGACCTGGCCCACCAGGCCGCCGCCGACGCCCTGCTCGCCGTCACCCGCAAGCTGGCGGGCTTCCGGGGCGAGAGCCGCTTCACCACGTGGGCCTACCGCTTCGTGATCCTGGAGGTCTCCTCCAAGGTGGGTCGCCATTTCTGGCGCCGGCCGACCGAGGCGCTGGCCACGGAGGACTGGGACCAACTGCCCGACCGGCTGGGCCTGGACCCGGCCCACGAGTCGCAGTGGCGTGAGCTGGTCCGCGCCTTCCGGCAGGCGGTGGACGACGTGCTCACCGAGCACCAGCGCCAGGTCTTCGTCGCCGTAGTGCTCGACGGGATACCCCTGGACGCCCTGGTGGTGCGCTGGAGCACCAACCGCAATGCCATCTACAAGACGGTCTTCGACGCGCGGCGCAAGGTGCGGGCCCAACTCGTCGCCGGTGGGCACCTGGACCGGAAGGGAGAAGACACGTGAACGAGGCAACGGCACGGATCGACCATTTCCTGCACACCGATCCCCGCGATGTCGGCTGCGAGCAGGCCATGGAGATGCTGCACGTCTACGTCGACCTGGTGGCAGCGGGTGGCAACGCGCAGGCGCGCTACCCGGGCATGGCGGCCCATCTGCGGGCCTGCGGCCCCTGCGCACAGGACTTCGAGGGTCTGCTGGCCGCAGTGGGCGGCTGACCGCATCCCGGTCAGCTGTCCGCCGGCCGTCCGGAGAAGTGGCACCCCCGCAGTTGGACGAATCGGCGGCCTTCGACGGTCCAGGCCGATTCCCGGACCCACCCGGCCGCGGCGGCATACCGGTGGAGGGCGGCGGGCCCGACCCGGGCCCACGGGAAAGTGATGCCGTGAGCACCGATGCCGTCGTGGAGACGGACCTCCGAGCGCTCGTCGAGGTCGTCGGGGATACCGCAGGGCGCCGCCTCGGTGATGAGTCTTCCGTGCGGGTGGAGCACGCCGCGTACTCGGGTGAGCAAGGCGGCGGGATCGCCGCCGATGCCGATATTGCCGTCGATGAGCAGCGCGGTCCGCCAGCGGCCTTCCCTGGGCAGCGGGTCGAAGACCGAGCGGAGCAGGGCGGTACCGCCGGTGGCCCGGGTGCGGTGGACGGCTTCGGGGCTGACGTCGATGCCCAGAGCCGGCAGGCCCCGCGCGGCCACGGCGGTGACAAGGCGGCCGGGGCCGCAGCCGATGTCGAGCGTCGGACCGTGGCAGGCATGGAGCACGGATCGGTCGGCCGCGTCGGGCTCAGCGCACCAGCGTTCGATGTCGAGCGGGAGCAGCCAGCCGTCGGAGCGGTGCAGGAAGAGGGGCCCCCGGCCGGTGCGCAGTGCGGTGGCGTACGGGTCGGCGGTCGACCATGCCCGGGCCGTGGGCACCTTGACGCGGACGCTCATCGTGCGCCCGCCGGGGCGAACCGGGCCAGGGCGGCAGCGAAGCGGCTGCCGGGTGCGTGTGCGGCGACGGCTTCGGCGTCGGACGCGGTGTCGACGTCCCGCAGCTCGGGCAGGTCGCGGACGGTCAGGCCGGCGCCGGTGAGCCGGCCGCGCTGCACCCGCCCGGTGTCCGGGGTGGACATCGGCACTCCCCGCAGCAGAGTCGGGTCAGGTTCCCGCAGGCCCAGCGCCCAGAACCCGCCGTCCGTGGCCGGTCCGAACCACGCGTCCGCCGGGTCGTCGCGGTCGGGCAGCAGCGCGGGCCGCAGCAGCTCGGGAGTGATCTGCGGGGTGTCCATGCCGATGAGCAGCGCCGGACCCTCGCACAGCGCGAAGGCGGCGGCGAGCCGTTCATCGAGGCCACCACCGGTCTGCGGGATCACCTCGATTCCTTCCGGCAGCCAGTGGCCGGGGGTCCCGTCGAGTACGAGCAACCGCCGCCGCGCGGGGCTCGCCGCGAGGACCGCGAGGGTGTCGGCCAGTGACGCCTCGGCCAGCGCGGCCGCCTCCTCGGGCGTGTACGGCGGGGTCAGCCGGGTCTTGACGCGTCCGGGCCGTGGTTCCTTGGCGATCACCATCAGTGTGGTCATCGGGCACCTGCCGAGCCCGTCGTCACGCCCGCAGAATCCGCGGCACCGGCTGGCACCGCACCGGTCACCGGCGGAGCCCCCAGCACCGCCCGCATGTCCCGCACGGCGTGCCAGGTGCCGCGCCAGGTTCCGGTGACCTTGGAGCGGCCGGTGCGCGGGTGGTAGGGGACGTCGCGTTCGGTGATCCGCCAGCCCGCGTCGGCGGCCTTGACCACCATTTCCAGCGGGTAGCCGCTGCGCCGGTCGGTCAGGTCGAGGGCGAGCAGGGCCTCGCGTCGGGCCGCTCGCAGCGGTCCGAGGTCGTGCAGCCGCAGGCCCGTGCGGCGGCGCAGCATGCGGGCGAGGGCGATGTTCCCGGCGCGGGCGTGCGGCGGGAACGCTCCGCGGGTGACCGGTCGGCGGCGGCCGAGGACCAGGTCGCTGTCTCCGGCGGCGATCCGGTCGACGAAGTCGGGCAGCAGGGCGGGGTCGAGGGAGGCGTCGCAGTCGCAGAAGCACACGAACTCGGCCCGGGCCGCGAGGAGTCCGGCGTGGCAGGCGGCGCCGAAGCCGCGGCGCGGCTGGTGCACCACAGTTGCCCCGAGATCGGCCGCGATGCGCGCGGAGCCGTCGGTGGAGCCGTTGTCGACGACGATGGCCCGCCAGCCGGGCGGGATGCGTTCCAGCACCCGGGGCAGGGCCTCGGATTCGTCGAGACAGGGCAGGACGACGTCGGCGGTGGGGTTCACGAGGGATCCAGTCGTGTCGAAGGTTCGGGGCGGAAAGGAACGGAACGGACCGGCCGGCGGGGAACATCCGCGGTCAGGGCGCGGCAGGCGTCGGCGCTCCCTCCCGCTGCGCCGCGTGGGCGAACTCGGCGACCCCTTTGGCGAAGGACACTTCGGGCCCCCAGCCGAGTTCGGCGCGCAGCCGGCCGGAGGTGGCGGTGATGTGCCGGACGTCGCCGAGCCGGTATTCGCCGGTGATCTCGGGGGCCGGTCCGCCGTGCGCGGTCGCGAGGGCGGTCGCCATGTCGGCGATAGTGTGCGGGTTGTCGCTGCCGGTGTTGTAGGCGCGCAGCACGCCGTCCGGGCGGTCGCCGACACCTTCCAACGCGAGGACGTTGGCTTCCGCCACGTCCCGCACATGGACGAAGTCCCGCCGCTGGGCGCCGTCCTCGAAGACCTGCGGGGCCCTGCCGCGGGCGAGGGCCGAGCGGAAGAAGGAGGCTACACCCGCGTACGGGGTGTCGCGGGGCATGCCGGGGCCGTACACGTTGTGGTAGCGCAGTGCGATCGCCCGGCCGCCGGTGGCGCGGGCCCAGGCGGCGGCAAGGTGCTCCTGGGCGAGCTTGGTCGCGGCGTAGACGTTCCGCGGGTCGAGGGGGGCGTCCTCGTCGACGAGGCCCGGCGTCAGGTCGGCGCCGCACTGCGGACAGCGGGGTTCGAAGCGCCCGGCGTCCAGATCGGCCACCGTGCGCGGGCCGGGGGTCACCCGGCCGTGCCGCGGGCAGTCGTAGCGGCCTTCTCCGTACACGACCATGGATCCGGCGAGCACCAGGTCCTGGACGCCGGCGCCGGCCATGGCGGCGAGGAGGTGCGCGGTGCCCAGGTCGTTGCAGCCGACGTAGGCCGGGGTGTCGGCGATGTCCTTGCCGAGGCCCACCATCGCGGCCTGGTGGCAGACCGCCTGGACACCGCGCAGTGCCCGGGACAGGGCCTCGGGGTTCCGTACGTCCTCGGCGATGAACTCGGCGGTCCCGGCGGGCGGTCGAGCCGGCGGGACCGCGTGGGCGGTGGGCAGCAGGGCGTCGAGGACGACCGGTTCGTGGCCGCGGGCCGCGAGGGCGGCAACGATGTGGGAGCCGATGAAGCCGGCGCCGCCGGTGACAAGTACGCGCATGGATCGGACCCTAGGGTGACAAGCAGTCCGGCGGACCACTGCCACCACGGGCACCACAGGTTCGTAAGGATTTCACTTGCGATTGCCCCGGGCCGCCCGCCACTGGCGGAACACCAGGAGCAAGCCGGAGGCGGCGAAGAGCACAGCGGTGATCAGCACCCAGCGGCCGAGGAACACCCCGGGCGACAGCAGCGTCGCCCTGCGGTACGTCGCCCCGGCGTCCTGGGAGATCAGCGGCCAGTAGACGAGCAGGAGCAGCAGGGAAAGGAAGGCGGGGACCCGGATGTGGTTGACCAGCATGATCCGCGCCGGTGATCCCGGCCGGCGGCCTCGCAACGCCTTGTGCAGCAGCCAGTCGGTGCCGCCGTAGAGCGGCACCAGCACCAGGTCGTGAATCAGCGCGGCGCCGACGGCCCACTCCACCACGCCCCACCAGTCGCCTGTGAGCAGCCGGGCGAGCGCGTAGCCGCACAGGGCGAAGGAGGCGAGCAGGACCAGTAGGTGGAAGGCGGACTCGCCGTAAACGGCGCGGAACAGGCGTTTCATGCGTGCTCCTCGAAGTCCGTCGCGCCGAAGCTCAGTTGGCGGACCCATTTGGTATTCATCACGCCCGGTGCGTCCGGCACGATGATCCGGGCGGGGTGGCCGTGGTCCGGGGAGAGTTCGGCGCCGTTGACCCGCAGGGCCAGCAACGAGCGTCCGTCGCCGACCTGGTTGGCGCGCAGCGCCACCGCCCGGAAGGACCCGGCGAGCTGCACGGACTCCACGAACACCCCGGGCGGTTCGGTCTCGTGGCCGACCAGCGCGGCAAGGTCCCGCAGCCGTACGCCCTCCCAGTGCTGGTTCTCCGTGGACCATCCCTCGACGCAGGCGATGGGCAGCGCCGAGCCGTACTGGGGCAGTTGCCGGAGCCCGTCGAGAGTGAGGGTGACGCTGCGGCCGGTCGCGCCGCGGACGGTCAGCCGCCAGTTCTCGCCGATGTCCTGCGGGCGGACGTGCGCGGTCGCAGCCGGTTTGTTGACCGGGAAGCCGCCCGGGCCGTCGCCCGGCTGACGGCCGTGCGGTGCCAACAGGGCGGTGGTGCGCAGCGGTCCGCCGATGCTCTGGCCGGCAGTCACCAGGAAGAGCACGAAGGAGCCGAGACCGACCATGCCCAGCGCCCCGCGCCTCGACATCGTGGGTTCGGCGGGGTGAGTGGACACCAGGCCGCTGTCGTCGGCTGGCTCCGGCTTCGTCCGGGAGGTCGGCGTGCGCAGTTCCGCGCGGAAGTCCCGACTGCGCAGGGCCCGCACGACCTGGGGCATGCGCAGGGCGACATGGGCTGCCACCGCCCCGACGAAGACCCACGCGCCGTAGAAGTGCAGCGGGTAGAACGACCCCGGGAAGACGTAGTCCAACTGGACGTTCAGCAGGCCGGTGACGAACTCGAAGATCCCACCCCCGACGAGCAGCAGCAGCGACAGCCGGTCCAGGGCGTGCCCCAGCCGACCGCGACGGGTGGCAGCGTGAAGAGTTTCGGGACCACCGACCAGAGCTTGGCCAGCAGCACCGGGACCAGCACCGACACCGAGCGTGACGTGAAGTCCCTGCGTGACGCGGTACAGCCAGGTAGGGGTGGGTGGGCCAGGAGAACAGATAGAGCCGAGCAGGCCCTTGCC
>NZ_FMCH01000434.1 GCF_900091855.1 Streptomyces sp. DvalAA-14 | reverse complement strand
CCCGGGCGGCAGCCGGTCGGCCCAGCCGCCGGGCGCGCGGTCCGCAACGGGCAGCAGTCCGGCCGCGTCCCGGGCGGTCGGGCGCCGCCGCGGGTCCTTCACCAGGCAGGCCCGCACCAGCGGCAGCAGCGCCGCGGGCACGCCGGTCAGATCCGGCTCCTCGTGGACGACGCGGTAGAGCAGCGCCGGTGTGGACGGCTCCTCGCCGGGCCGGTTGAACGGGCCCCGGCCGGTGGCCGCGTAGACCAGCAGCGCGCCCAGCGCGAAGACGTCCCCCGGCTCCGCGGCCACCCCCGCGGTGGCCTGCTCGGGCGCCATGTAGCCGGGGGAGCCGATCATGGCGCCGGTACGGGTGTGCCGGGAGTCCTCCGCGGCGCGGGCGATGCCGAAGTCGATCAGCAGCGGGCGGCCGGCCGGCAGCAGCACATTGGACGGCTTGACGTCCCGGTGGGCCAGGCCCGCCCGGTGCACCGCGTGCAGCCCCTCGCACAACTCGGCGGCCAGCGTGGTCAGCGCGGACGCCGGCAGCGGGCCGTGCCCGGTCACCCATTCGGCCAGCGAGGGCGCGGCCACGTACTCGGTGGCGAGCCACTGCGGGCTGCTGCCGGCCGGCGAGAAGTCCACCACCGCCGCCGTCCACGGCGAGCGCACCCGGTCCGCGTGCCGGATCTCGCGCGCGAAGCGCTCGCCGAACTCCGGATCCAGCCCGAACTCCGTCCGTACGGTCTTCAGCGCCAGCGCGCGCCCGTCCGGTGTCCGGGCCAGGTACACCTTGCCCATGCCGCCGGCGCCGAGCCGTGCGAACAGCGGATACCCGCCCACCGACCGCGGATCGGCGCCCCCCAGACTCTCCATGGCCGAAAGCGTACGACGGCCCCGCACGCCCTCCCGACGCTTCCCCGAACCCTCGTCCGGCCCACCGGCCGCGCGCCCGCCCGCCACTGGGCCGGGCGGGCGGGCGCGGAACCGCCCCGAGGCGGCCCGGCGGCGCCGGAGGCGCTGGTGACGAACCCGCGCCGATCGGGCATACTCCAACCGGCCAGACCCGTGGATCACCCCGCGTGCCGCGACCCGGCAGGGGAACATCGGGAATGGGGTATCGCCCACCGGACGGTTCCGCCTCACCCCCAGCGGCGCCGACGTCACCCCTACAGGGAGGATGTGCCGAATGACGGAGCACGGCCACGGCCCGAAAGGCCCCCAGCCCGTTTCCCGCCGGCTGCCCACCGAGGAGGCCGGCGAGCTGCTCGCGCTGACCCGGGAGATCGCCCAGCGGGAGATCGCCCCCTCGGCGGCCGCCGAGGAGGAGGCCGGGTACTTCCCCCGGGAGACCTTCCGGCTGATCGGCGGGGCCGGCCTGCTCGGCCTGCCCTACCCCGAGGAGCACGGCGGCGGCGGGCAGCCGTACGAGGTGTACCTCCAGGTGCTCGAAGAACTGGCCGCGGCCCGGCTCACCATCGGTCTCGGGGTCAGTGTGCACACCCTGGCCTGCCACGCGCTGGCCGCGTTCGGCAGCAAGCAGCAACGCGCCGACCTGCTGCCCGCGATGCTCGGCGGCGGCATGCTCGGCGCCTACTGCCTGTCCGAGCCCACCTCCGGCTCCGACGCGGCGCACCTGCGCACCAAAGCGGTCCGGGACGGCGACAGTTGGGTCCTGGACGGCACCAAGGCGTGGATCACCCACGGCGGCGTCGCCGACTTCTACACCGTGCTGGCCCGCAGCGGCGGCGAGGGCGCGCGCGGGATCTCGGCCTACCTGGTCCCCGGTGACACCCCGGGCCTGTCCGCGGGGGCGCCCGAACGGAAGATGGGCATGAAGGGCTCTCCGACCGCTCAGCTGCACTTCGACGGGATGCGGGTGCCCGACGCGCGGCGGATCGGCGACGAGGGACACGGCTTCGCCATCGCGCTGGCCGCACTGGACTCCGGCCGGCTCGGCATCGCGGCCTGCGCGATCGGTGTGGCCCAGGCGGCGATGGACGCGGCGCTCGGCTACACCCTGGAGCGGCGGCAGTTCGGCCGGCCGATCGCCGACTTCCAGGGGCTGCGCTTCATGCTCGCCGACATGGCGACCCGGATCGAGGCGGGCCGGGCCCTGTACCTGACCGCGGCCCGACTCCGCGACGCGGGCGAGGACTTCACCCCGCAGGCGGCGATGGCCAAGCTCTTCTGCGCGGACATCGCGATGCAGGTCACCACCGACGCCGTACAGCTCCTCGGGGGCTACGGCTACACCGCGGACTTCCCGGTGGAGCGGTACATGCGCGAGGCGAAGGTGCTGCAGATCGTGGAGGGCACCAACCAGATCCAGCGGATGGTCATCGCCCGCCATCTGGCGGGCCCGGAGTCGCGGGACTGACGCCGGTACGGGGCCGCCGGTACGCGGGG
>NZ_FMCH01000238.1 GCF_900091855.1 Streptomyces sp. DvalAA-14 | reverse complement strand
CCGCGGCGTCGTGCGCACCTTGCTGATCACGCCGTTCCTGGTGGTGCCGGTGGCGTCCGCGCTGCTGTGGAAGCACGCCCTGTACAACGCGACGTACGGTCTGTTCAACGGCACGCTGACCTGGCTGTGGAGCCTGTTCGGCAGCCATCACGCGCCGCAGCCCGACTGGCTGTCGGTGGTGCCGCTGATGTCGGTGGAGGCCTCGCTGGTCTGGCAGTGGACACCGTTCATGATGCTGATCCTGCTGGCCGGGCTGCAGAGCCGGCCGGCCGACGTCGTCGAGGCGGCCCGGGTGGACGGCGCGGGTACCTGGCAGGTCTTCCGCTATCTGACCTTCCCGCACCTGCGCCGCTACCTGGAGCTGGCGGCGCTGCTCGGCACCGTCTACGTGGTGCAGAACTTCGACGCGGTCTTCACCCTGACCTCCGGCGGCCTGGGCACCGCGAACCTGCCCTACACCGTCTACACCACCTTCTACCAGGCCCACGACTACGGGCAGGCGTCGGCGGAGGGCGTGATCGTGGTGGTGCTGTCGATCGTGGTGGCGACCTTCGCCCTGCGGACCGTCTCGTCGCTGCTGCGAGAGGAGACCCACTGATGACCGCGACCGTGTCCGGGGCCGCGCAGGCCGGTGCGCCCGCCGGCGTCCGCCCGGGGGCCCGCCGCACCAACGCGCTGCTGGGACTGCTGGCCTGGCTGTGCGGGATCGTCTTCTTCCTGCCGTTCGCCTGGATGGTCCTGACCTCGCTGCACAGCGAGCAGGACGCGGCGACCAATCCGCCGCGGCTCGGCGCCGCGCTGACCCTGCACGGCTACCGGGAGTTCTTCGGCTCCGGCACCGGGGTCAGCCCGTGGCCGCCGCTGGTCAACTCGCTCACCGCGAGTGTCGCCTCCACCGCGCTGGTGCTGGCGCTGTCGATCCCGGCGGCGTACGCCCTGTCGATCAAGCCGGTCCGCAAGTGGACCGACGTGATGTTCTTCTTCCTGTCCACCAAGATGCTGCCCGCGGTGGCCGGCCTGCTGCCGGTGTACCTGATCGCGAAGAACACCGGGCTGCTGGACAACATCTGGCTGCTGGTCGTCCTCTACACCTCGATGAACCTGCCGATCGCGGTGTGGATGATGCGTTCGTTCCTGGCCGACGTGCCGGTGGCGATCATCGAGGCGGCGTCCATCGACGGGGCCGGGCTGCCGACCGTCCTGGTGCGGATCGTGGCGCCCGTGGTGGCGCCGGGCATCGCGGCGACCGCGCTGATCTCGTTCATCTTCAGCTGGAACGAGCTGCTGTTCGCCCGGGTGCTCACCGGGGTGGTGGCCGGCACCGCGCCGGTGTTCCTCACCGGCTTCGTCACCAGCCAGGGGCTCTTCCTGGCGAAGGTGTGCGCGGCGGCCGTCTGCATCTCCCTGCCGGTGCTCGCCGCCGGGTTCGCCGCCCAGGACAAGCTCGTCCAGGGCCTCTCCCTTGGAGCCGTCAAGTGAAAGCCGCCGTCATCAGCTCCCCGGGGAACGTGGGCGTCGAGACCGTGGACGACCCGGCGCCCGACCCGTCCGGAGTGGTCGTCAAGGTCGCCGCCTGCGGCCTGTGCGGCACCGACCTGCACATCCTGCGCGGCGAGTTCGCGCCGACCCTGCCGATCGTGCCGGGCCATGAGTTCGCCGGCGAGATCGTCGCCGTCGGCGGCCGGGTACGGGGGCTCGCGGTCGGCGACCAGGTGGCGGTGGACCCGTCGCTGTACTGCCACGAGTGCCATTACTGCCGGCTGGGCCGCAACAACCTGTGCGAGCGGTGGGCGGCGATCGGGGTGACGGTGCCCGGCGGCGCCGCCGAGTACGCCGCCGCCCCGGCCGCCAACTGCGTCAAGCTGCCCTCCCATGTCCGTGCCCAGGACGCGGCGCTGATCGAGCCGCTGTCCTGCGCGGTCCGCGGCTACGACATCCTGCGCAGCCGGCTGGCCGGCCACGTGCTGATCTACGGGTCCGGCACGATGGGCCTGATGATGCTGGAGCTGGCCAAGCGGACCGGCGCGGCGACCGTGGACGTGGTGGACCTCAACGAGGAGCGGCTGGCCACCGCGCGGAGCCTGGGGTGCAGCGCGGCCGCGATCTCCGCCGACGAGGTGGAGCGGCCGCGCGGCTGGGACGTGGTGATCGACGCGACCGGCAACGCCGAGGCGATCCAGGACGGCCTGGGACGGGTCGGCAAGGGCGGCACCTTCCTGCAGTTCGGCGTCGCGGACTACGCGGCGCGCGCGGTGATCGAGCCGTACCGGATCTACAACCAGGAGATCACCATCACCGGCTCCATGGCGGTGCTGCACAGCTACGAGCGGGCCGCGGAGCTGTTCGCCGGCGGGCTGCTCGACCCGGAGGTGTTCATCAGCGACCGGCTCCCGCTGGCGGACTACGCGGCGGCGCTGGACCGGTTCCGGGCGGGCCGGGGCCGGAAGATCCAGGTCGTTCCCTGACCGTTGGCGCGCGGCCGGCCCCGGCCCGGCACCGATGCCCCGGCGACTTCCCGCCGGGGCATCGGTGCCGGGCCGCTGCCGTGCGGCCGGCGGGCCGCCGCGCCTACGGCACTCTCTGCTTTATGTCCCATTTAATGCCATAAGGCATAAATAAGTTCTTTATACGGCTAAGCCGTTCTTGCGAATCCCTTCGCGCCCGCCGACGGCGGGCCCGCCGCGCCGGACTTCCGGCGTCCGCGCCCCGTCGGCGACTTGTTTTCCGGGCCCTTCGACGTGATGTACGGCATAGGACGTACATCACCTACGAAGGCGGGTAGTGCCATTCCTCCCCCTTGTCCGCCTGCATTTCCTTCGGCAATTCCCGGGCCGCACAAAGACCGCTACTAACCGGCTTAGTCCACCGGACAATTGTCGGGCTAATTTCCGGCTGCTAGGAATGTGCCCTCCGCAGTGCACCGCTCATCGAAATGCGGGTCGGAATAACGAGGGGGACCGGCAACTGCAGGCAAGCAATCCCGGAACGAGGTCCGCACCATGCCCAATCACGCTCTCAATCGCTCCGTCAGAACCCGGCTGTTCTCCGCGCGGGGCGCGGTCGTCGTCGGCACCTTCGCCCTCGGCTGTGCGGTCGTGACCGGGACGGCCCAGGCCGCCAGCGCTCCCCCGGCCGCGCCGGCCACCACCGGAACGACGCCGCAGCCCGCCCGTACGACGACCTACGTGGTCAACGCCGGTGACTACCTGGTGGCCATCGCCCGGTCCCAGCACGTGCCCGGCGGCTGGCAGGCCATCGCCTCGGCCAACGGCATCACCAGCCCGTACGTCATCCAGCCGGGCCAGCGGCTGAAGCTGCCGGCCGGATCGGCCGGGTCGACGGGTTCGACCGCCAAGGCGGCCACCGCCTCGACCCATGCGTCCTCCACCACGGGCGTCGTGCCGGCCACCACGGCCGCCTCGACGGCGTCAACCGCGTCGAAGGCCTCGACCGCGAGCGGCCCGACGTACACCGACGACCTGGACGGGTGGATCAAGCACTCGCTGGCGATCATGGCGCAGAACGGCATCCCGGGCAGCTACGACGGGATCTACCGCAACACCATGCGGGAGTCCTCCGGGAACCCGAACGCCATCAACCTGTGGGACTCCAACGCGGCCGCGGGCACCCCGTCCATCGGCCTCCTGCAGGTGATCCAGCCGACGTTCGACGCGTATCACGTGCCGGGCACCTCGACGAACATCTACGACCCGGTCGCCAACCTCACCGCGGCGTGCAACTACGCGTACCACGTCTACGGTTCGATCGACAACGTCAACGGCCCCTACTGAGCGGGCCGGGCCGCGCAGGCCCCCCGCCCCCGTCCCGGATCGGCGGACGCCCGCGGCGCCTTGCGCC
>NZ_FMCH01000604.1 GCF_900091855.1 Streptomyces sp. DvalAA-14 | reverse complement strand
CGTAGGCACGGCCCGGGGTGGCGGGGAGGACGTCACCGGCGTCGGGCGCGTCGATGACGGCGCGGCTCTCGCCGGTGTCGGTGGTGCGCAGCGCGATCCGCAGGTTGGTGTTGGCGCGGATGTCCGGCGTGACCGCGCCGCCGGGGCACCGGGTGGCCAGCACCAGGTGGATGCCCAGGGACCGGCCGCGCTGGGCGAAGGTGACCAGGCCGGGGACGAAGCCGGGCAGTTCGCGGACCATCGAGGCGAACTCGTCGACGACCAGCAGCAGTCGGGGCAGCGGCGGCATTACATTGCCGCCGCGCTGCCGCTTGTCCAGGTAGTCCACCACGTCCTTGGCGCCGACCTCGGCCAACTGGGTTTCCCGGCGCCGCAGTTCGGCGCCCAGTGAGACCAGCGCGCGCTCCGCGAGATGGGTGTCGAGGTCGGTGACCAGGCCGACGGTGTGCGGCAGGTCGGCGCACTCGGCGAAGGCGCTGCCGCCCTTGTGGTCGACGAGCAGGAAGGCCATCTCGTCGGGGCGGTTCACCACCGCCAAGGCGGCGATCAGCGTCCGCAGCAGCTCGGACCTGCCCGAGCCGGTGGCGCCCGCGATCAGCGCGTGCGGGCCGTCGCGGACCAGGTCCACCGCGAAGTCGCCGTCGTGACCGGTGCCCAGGATCGCCCGGGTGCTGCGACCGCCGAGCGCCCAGCCGGCCATCACCGCCTGCGCGCCGGGCGGCTCCAGACCCAGCAGGTCCAGCAGCCGCACCGAGCCGGGCAGCGCGCTCCCGTCGCCGTCCCCGACCCCGCGCAGCGGCGCCAGCGACCGGGCCAGCGCCTCGTACCAGCCGGACCCGGGGGAGTCCGTGCGGACGTCCGGCAGCGCCGTGCCGGAGCCGGTCCGCACCCGGCAGGTGCCGGCCGTGCCGGTCCCGGTGACGACGACGGCGCCGCACTCCTCGGGCAGCAGCCACTCCTCGCGGTCGACGCAGACGGTGTGGACCCCGACCGACGGACCGTCGCGCAGCAGGGCGATCACCCCGGGCAGCGACCGCGCCGCGCCGGCCTGCGCCAGCACCACCAGGACGTCCGGGCAGCCGCTCACGCCGCCCCTGACCGGCTCCGGTCCGGCGGCGATCCGGGTCCGCACCAACTGGCCGAGCTCGCCGATCCGCCGGGCCAGCGATTCGGTGGTGCTGCCCACCAGCGAATACGCGTCCTCGCCCTGCGCCCGGGCGTGCGGCAGCCAGCGGGTCCAGGACCAGTCCTGCTCCCCGTCGGGCCCGGCCAGCACGACGATCCGCAGATCGGCGGGGCCGTGCAGGGACGCGGCCTGGGCCGCCATCCAGCCGGCCAGCCGCGCCGCGCCCGGACCGGCGATCCCCGCGACCCCGGCCTCGCGCAGCGCCACCGCCACCGGGACCTGGTTCAGCCGCGGCACGGTGGTGCGCCGGTGCTCGTCCTGCTCGGGATCCGCCACGCTCACCGACGACGGAAGGTCGGCCGTCCCGACCCGCAGCGACAAGAAGTCCGGGTCCTGCCAGCGGCGTTCCCACAGCCGCTCGGACGGCTGGGCGGCCATCCGGAGCAGGGAGGCGGGATCGGGCAGGCGGAGCCGCAGACGGCGCTGCTCGTCCAGGATCGCGGCGTCGATGTCGGCGCGCACCCGGGCGAGCGCCGTGTCGTACTGCTTCTTCTGCTCCCGATACGTCAGCCTCGCCCGCTTGCGGCCGCCGAACCGGGTGACCAGCGCGGCGATCGGTGACAGCAGGGCGACGAAGACGAAGGTCCAGGTCGTGGTGACGACGATGGCGATCGCCGCGCCGCCGGCCGGCAGCAGCAGGACGGGCAGCAGCGGGATCGGCCGCTTGTCGGGCCGGACCGGAGGGGCTGGCAGCCGGAAGCGGACGCCGGCCGGCGGCGGCAGGAACCGCGGCGGCCGGTTGAATACCAGGCCGAGCCCGTCCCGGGCGGCGGTGAGCGGCGCCCGGGCGGACAGCCGGGACGTCAGCTCCAGCAGGATGTCGCCGACGGCGAGCAGGCTGCCCTCGCGCCAGGGGCCGCCGTCCGGGGCCGGCTTGCCGTCGACCAGCGCCCCGGCGGCGCCGAGCAGTTCGGCCGAGCCGTCGACCAGCACCCGGACCCTGGCCGCGACCGGCGGCGTGCCCGGCGCCAGCCGGATACGGCAGGCCGCCGCGCTGCCGATGTCGTAGTCACCGGGCACCAGGCGGTGGACGGTCCCGGCACCCGTCCCCGACACCACCCGGACCTCGGTACGGCCCTCGGGCTCGGGCCCGGTCGGTACCGGGGCGCCGAGCCCGAGATCCATGCCGTCCCGTATCCCCGCCGCCCGGAGAGTCGCCCGCGGGTCCACGGCGTCGGCGCCGATGAACAGGGCCGGCTCCGGCGCCCGGTCCGGGCCGGTCCCCGCGTGGCCGACAGCGCGGGCCAGCTCCGCCGCGAGCCGGCCCGCGCGGGCCGAGGGTTCGGTGTCGACGACGACCGCGGTGGACACCCCCTCGACCTGCGGGTCACGAACGCTGACGTTCAATCGCACGGGGATCGTCTCTCTCCTGCCGGGGGGACGGGTGGGGGCTTCCGGGCGGGGCGGCCGGGCGGGGCGGCCGGATCGGGCTTCCGGGTGGGGGCGCGGGGTCAGCCGGGACGGGCGCCGAGCTGGTCGTCGGTCCGGGACAACGCGTCACCGACCGGCTTGACGTACGGGCAGATGCCCCGCAGCCTCTGGTGAACCCGGTCGAAGCCCTCGGCGAACTCGTCGGGGAACGGCGAGGACCTCCGCCGGGCGGCCGGGGTGCGGCAGCCGTTGGCCAGCAGGCAGGAGACTTGCCCGTGACCGCCGAGAGCCTGTCCTGAAGCTGCGCCACGTCGTTGACCAGGGCCTGCCACGTGACGGCGGTCCCGTCGGAGTTGACCTCGTCCCGCCGTCCACCCGCGGTCCGGTGGAGGCCTGTTGGACACCGGGGGGCTCAACCGCCGCCGCCGATCCGCCCCTTGCGGGGGATGCCCGGCAGCACGCCCCGGCTGCCCAGGGCGGCACGCAGCCGGGCGCCGGGGACCTCGATGGACACCTCGCTCTCCGGGTTGATCCACAAGGTGGTCTCGTCCGGCAGCAGCCCGAGCAGTTCCGACGCGCCCACCGGCAGCAGCCGCGCTGAGGCCGGCGGCGCCTGCCGGGGATCGGTCAGCACCGTGACATAGGGGCCGTCCTCGTCCTGGTACGCCGTCGGCTCGCCTGCGTCGTTCGCCGGCAGGTACACCGTGGTGCCGGCCAGTGCGTCCAGCACCGCCGCCTCGGAGCCGTGCCCGGCGGCCGCACGCCGCATCGCGGCGTCCACCGGATCGGTCGGCACCCCCGCCTCCAGGCCGGGACCGGCCGGGTCCCCGCCCCGGGCTCCCGTCCCGCCTTCGCCCGGGCCCGCTGCCGGATCGGTGAACAGCAGGCTCAGCTGCGAAGGGCGGTATCCCGGATTGGCCACGAACTCCCCGGGCTCGCCGTCCGGATCGACCGGCCAGGCGCCGATCACCGCGTGCGGCGGCACCGCGGCGTCCGGGTCGTAGCCGGGGTCGATCGAGTACAGCCAGCTCTCCGCCGACGGCCGCGCCCGGACCGGCGTGTCGCGGTCGGCCCGGGCTTCGGATCGGCCGGTGTGCTGCTCGGCCGGGTGCGCTTCTTCGCTCATGTCGTTCTTCCGTCAGGGTGCGTGCCGCTACGCGGCGGCGGCGCGGGCAGGGGCCCGCCGGATGGCGGACATGGCAGCGGCGGTGGCGCGCCGCCCGGCGCCGGGCGCGACAGCGGCAGTGGCCGGACGCGCGGCAACCGCGGCGCCACAGGGGCGTGATGGACCGCTGGTTCGTGGGAGGGCAGCCGCTGCCCGGCGGGGGAGTGGGCGGCGGGCCCGGCGGCAGCGGCAGGTGCGCCGGGTCGAAGCCGGGCCGGGGCACGGAGTTGGGGTGGCGC
>NZ_FMCH01000013.1 GCF_900091855.1 Streptomyces sp. DvalAA-14 | reverse complement strand
GTACGCACAGCGTCGCCTCCACCCCGGCGGCCAGTTCCACCGGCGCGTCCGCCACCCGGAGCACCGCCTCGCCCAGCCGGAGGCCGCCGTCGCCGTCGGCCGTGACCGGCAGCAGGTTCGCGTTGCCGACGAAGGCCGCGGTGAAGGCGGTCCTGGGGGTGCGGTAGAGGTCGTGCGGGGTGCCGCAGTCCTGGAGGCGGGCCCGGTCGAGAACGGCGATCCGGTCGGCGAGGGTCAGTGCCTCGATCTGGTCGTGCGTGACGTACAGCATCGACACGTCCGGCAACTCCCGGTGCAGCCGGGCCAGTTCAGCGAGCATCCCGGAGCGGAGCCGGGCGTCCAGGGCGGACAGCGGTTCGTCCAGCAGCAGGACACCGGGCCGGATCGCCAACGCCCGTGCGATGGCGACGCGTTGCTGCTGACCGCCGGACAACTCCCGCGGATAGCGCCGCGCGTAGGCCGTCATGCCGGTCATCTCCAGCGCCTCGCCGACCCGCCCGCCAACCTCCGCCCGGGGGACCCGCTGCGCCTTGAGGCCGAAGGCCACGTTCTGGTCCACCCGCAGGTGCGGGAACAGCGCGTACTGCTGGACGACCATGCCGATGCCGCGCTTGTACGGCGGCAGGTCGGTGACATCGCGGTCGCCGATCAGCACCCGGCCGCCGGCCGGGGTGACGAAACCGGCCACCGCCCGCAGCGCGGTGGTCTTGCCGGAGCCGGACGGGCCGAGCAGCGCCATCACCTCGCCGGGCGCCACGGTCAGATCGAGCGCGTCGAGGACCGTGGTGCTGCCGTAGGCGACCGTCACGCGGTCGAAGCGGATGCCGGAGGCGAGCGCCATCGGTCACAACCCCCCGAGCAGCGCGGGAAGTTCGGCGATCGAGGCCAGGATGTGGGTGGCGCCGGCCGCCCGCAGGCCGGCTTCCGGGTGGGCGCCGGTGAGGACTCCGGCGACCACCGGCGCGCCGGCCCGGATCCCGCTGATCATGTCGTAGGCGGTGTCGCCGGCCACCGCGATGTCCCGGACCGAGGCGGTGCCGGTCCGCAGCAGGGCGGTGAGCACCATGTCGGGGTAGGGCCGGCCGCGTCCGGCGTCGGCGGGGCACAAGGTGAGGTCGGCGATGTCCTGCCAGCCGAGCGCGGCCAGGATGGCGTCCTGGGTGGTCCGGGAGAAGCCGGTGGTCAAGGCCACCTTGCGGCCTTGGGCGCGCAGTTCGCGGATCGCGTCCTCGGCGCCGGGCAGCGGCTTGCAGGCGCCGGAGTCCACCAGGTCGGCGTAGGCGCGCTCGAAGGCCGCGTTGGCCTGCCGGGCGCGCTCCTCGGTGCCGAACAGGGCCCGGAAGACGACGATCTTGGACTCGCCCATGGTGGCCCGGACATGGTCGAGCATGCCCGCGTGCTCGGGGCTGCCGGGCGGGGTGCCCAGTTCGGCGGCGGCCCGGGAGAAGGCCGATTCCACCAGGCCCTCGTCGGCGACCGTGGTGCCGGCCATGTCCAGCACCACCAAGGGGAGGGACGTCATGTCGTTCACCAGCCGATCTCGTTCGCGGTGGTCTCCCCGATCGCCGGGGAGCAGGTCATGCCGCGGCCACCGGGGCCGGTGACCAGCCACACCCCGTCGAGCACCTGTTCGCGGTGGACGACGAGTGCCGGGTCGGCGCACTGCGCGTACACCCCGGCCCAGCGGCGGCGGATCCGGGGCAGCGGGCGGCCGAGCAGTTCGGCGGCCCGCTCGCGCAGGTGGTCGTAGGGGTCCTCGGTGACGTCGAAGGCGAAGGCCTCGTCGTATTCGTGGGTGTCGCCGATGGTCAGGCCGCCGTCCAGGCGCTGGACCATCAGCAGTTGCATCCGGTGGCCGGCCGGCACCGGCGGCTGCGGCTGGCCGTCGCGCAGGGCGTCCAGGGCGCCGCCGGCGTAGGCCGGGTAGTAGCGGAAGCTGTCCCCGTCGGCGACGGCGGTGGTCAGGGGCTCGTCGAGCGGGTCGGTCTCGGCCATCTGCAACCGGACCCGGCGGACCGGCAGTCGCGGGGCCAGCTCCCGGACCAGGCCGGACAGCCAGGCGCCGGTGGTGACGACGACGCAGTCGGAGTCGTACGACACCCCGTGGTCGTCGCGGACCAGGCCGGGTCCGACGTCGCGGACCTCGCGGCCTGGCAGGAAGCGGTAGCGGCCGGTTGCCGCCAGATGGGCGCGCAACGCCGGCAGGGCGACCCGGGATTCGACGGCGGCGTCGCGCTCGCAGAGCAGCGCGCCGATGAACTCGCCGCGCAGCGCCGGGTTGTGGGCGCGCGCCTCGGCCGGGGTGAGCCACCGGAAGCCGCGCTGCCCGGCGTCGGGGCGGGCCAGCACCTCGTCGGCGACGGCCTGTTCGGCGGCGGTCCGGACCACGGTCAGCGAGCCGCCGGCCCGGAAGCCCACCCCGGGCACCTTGCCGCCGATCTCCTCCCACAGCTCGCGGGCCCGCAGCGCGGTGTCGAGTTCGGCGCCGGCCGACCGGCCGCCGACCCAGACCAGGCCGAAGTTGCGCACGGAGGCGCCGCGGGCCTCGCGCTCGCGCTCCAGGTGGACGACCTCATGGCCGCGTTCTATGGCGTGCCAGGCGTGCATGGTGCCCAGCACCCCGGCTCCGACGACAGTGACTCTCACGGCGACGACGCTCGCCGGACCGGATGGCCGAACTCCGACGGGACACCGACGCGGGTGTGAACACGGCCTCAAGTTTGGACTAGACCCGTTACCGTTTCGTGATAGGAATGCCACCCGCCGGAATCCGGGCCGTCAGGCTTTCCCGGAGCCGGAGCCGGCGCCGCTGCCGCTGCCGCTGCTACTGCTGCCGGCCGTCGTGTCCAGATGCACGGTGAAGCTGAACCGGTCCCCCCGGTAGAGCGAGCGCACCCGCTCCAGCGGTACGCCGTCCGCGTCCTTGCTGGAGCGGTGCAGCAGCAGCATCGGCAGCGCGGGCGGGGTGCCGATGAGCAGCGCCTCCCGCGGGGTGGCCAGGACGGTCTCGATCCGCTCGTCGACCACGACCGGCTCCAGACCCATGCGTTCGCGCAGGAAGGCGTAGAAGGAGGTGTCCGGTGCGAAGTCCCGTTCCAGATGCGGCAGTCGGGCCACCGCGATGTAGGTGCTCTCCAGGCCGACCCGCTCCTCGTCGGCGAGCAGCACCCGCTCCATGTGCCACACGGGCGCATCGGGCCGCAGCTGCAGCTCGGCGGCGAGCACCGGATCGGCCGCCAGCCGCTCCAGCGCGATGAGGTTGCGGCTCGGCACCCGGCCCTGCCGGCGCACCCCCTCCGTATAGCTCGCCGTCGACAGCGGCTGGATCAGCTTGGGCCCGGCGACCACGGTGCCGCGCCCCTTGCGCCGGACCCGCCCCTGGATCAGCAGCTCCCGCAGCGCCTGCCGGACCGTCTCCCGGGCCACCCCGAAGCCGGCCGCCAAGTCCCGCTCGGTGGGCAGCAGTCCGCCCTCCCCGAGGTCGTCGAGCACGCCCTCCAGGCGGGTCTTGACCGCGAAGTACTTCGGCACCCGGCCGTGCTCGGGAATCCCCGCGCGGATCGGGGTCTGGGCATCAGCCGCATCGCTCACCCGGCGATTCTCCCAGATCGGAGCAGGTCCCCCGCGGACCGCGGCCCGGCCGTCGCGGCGCCCCCTCCCGGGCGCCCCGGCGGGGGCGGCACGCTACCGTTGCACAAGTGACGATTGCGAAAGCGGCCCGATGAGCACTCCCGACAGCACCAGCCCGGACAGCACCACTCCGGGCAGCACCGCCCCGGACAGCGACACCCCGGACAACGGCTCCCCGCAGGGACCCGACAGCGGCCCCGGCCCCGTCGTCCCCCTCCGCGTCGGCCTGGTGGGCTACGGCCCGGCCGGCTCGTTCTTCCACGCCCCGCTGATCACCTCGACCCCGGGCCTGGCGCTGGACACCATCGTCACCGGCGACCAGCAGCGCCGCCAGCAGGCCCGCGCCGAGTACCCGGACGTGCGCTTCGCCGCCGGCGCAGACGAGCTGTGGGACCGGGCCGGCGAGCTGGACCTGATCGTGCTGGCCTCGCCCAACCGCACCCACGTCCCGCTGGCCACCGCCGCGCTGGCGGCGGGACTGCCGGTGGTGGTGGACAAGCCGCTGGCCGGCACCGCCGCCGAGGCCCGGGAGCTGGCCCGGCTGGCCGCCACCCATGACCGGCTGCTCACCGTCTTCCAGAACCGCCGCTGGGACGCCGACTTCCTCACCCTCCAGGCACTGATCCGGCAGGGCGCACTCGGTGACGTCCAGCGCTTCGAGTCGCGCTTCGAGCGGTGGCGCCCGCAGCCCAAGGGCGGCTGGCGCGAGTCCGGCGACCCGGCCGAGTTCGGCGGCCTGCTCTACGACCTGGGCAGCCACCTGGTGGACCAGGCGCTCACCCTCTTCGGCCCGGCCCAACGGGTCTACGCCGAGGCCGCCGTGCGGCGGCCCGGCGCCGCCGCGGACGACGACAGCTTCATCGCGCTCACCCACGCCGGCGGCGTCCGCTCCCACCTGTGGATGAGCGCCACCACCGCCCGGCTCGGCCCGCGCTTCCGGGTACTGGGCAGCGCGGCCGGCTACGTCACCTACGGCCTGGACCCGCAGGAGCCCGCGCTGCGCGCCGGACTGCGGCCCGGTGGGGGCGCCGCCTGGGGCGTGGAGCCCGAATCGGCCTGGGGCACCCTGGGCACCGGCGACGACGTACGGCCGGTACCGTCGCTGCCCGGCAACTACCCCGCCTTCTACGCGGCCGTCGAGACCGCGCTGCGCGACGGCACCGAACCCCCGGTGACCGCGCTGGAGGCCGCCGCCGCCCTGGACGTCATCGAGGCCGCCCGGACGTCGGCCCGGACCGGAAAGACCGTGGAACTGTGAGCGACGCCGACCGCACCGGCCTGCTGGCCGAACTCGCCGAGCAGGAAAAGTCGTTGGTACTGCCCCGCTTCACCCACGACGACGCCTGGCGACTCGGCTGCCTGCTGGTGGCACTGGCCCGCGAACGCGAGGCGGCGGTCACCGTCTCCATCCGCCGCGGCGGCCAACGCCTCTTCCACTGCGCGCTGGAGGGCACCACTCCCGACAACGACGCCTGGCTGGAACGCAAAGCCCGGGTCGTGGAGCGCTACGCGGCCAGCTCGCTGCTGGTCGGCGAGCGCTTCCGGGCCAAGGGCACCACCTTCGAGGAGTCCTCCCGGCTGGACCCCGACCGGTTCGCCGCGCACGGCGGCGCCTTCCCGCTGCGGGTCACCGATGTCGGTGTCGTGGGCGTGGTCGCCGTCTCCGGACTGCCCCAACTGGAGGACCACGCCCTGGTGGTGACCGGGCTGTCCCGCTTCCTGGAGGACCTCCGGGCCGCCTGGACCACCTGAGCGCAAGGCCGTCGGCGCCCCCATGACGCCGACGGCCTCCGCCCGGCTCCGGGTGTCCTAGGCCGTGTCTGACAAATAGCGCCGTCCGCCCGCAGGGCGGGGCCCCGCGGCGTCTGGTGCGTGCGATCGCAAGGCGGAGGGGTGTCCTCGTAGTGGGCTACTCGGACGACCCCGACAACGCAGCGAGCGCGCGTGCCAGGCGTCGCGGGGCAGGCGGGATTTGTCAGACACGGCCTAGGCCGACTTCAGCTCCTGGCGCTGCCGCCCGAGCCCCTCGATCGCCAGCTCCACCACATCTCCCGGCCGCAGATACGGCTTCGGCTCCGGCTGGCCCAGCGCGACGCCCGCGGGCGTACCGGTGTTGATGACGTCGCCGGGGTAGAGCGTCATGAACTGGCTGAGATAGCGCACCACTTCGGCGACCGGGAAGATCTGGTCGGCGGTGCTGCCGTCCTGCTTCAGCTCGCCGTTGACCCACAGCTTCAGCGACAGCGCCTGCGGGTCGGGGACCTCGTCCGCCGTCACCAGCCAGGGGCCCAGCGGGTTGAACGTCTCGCAGTTCTTGCCCTTGTCCCACTGCCCGCCGCGCTCGATCTGGAACTCCCGCTCGGACACGTCGTGCGCCACCGCGTAACCGGCCACCGCCGCCAGGGCCTCCTCGTGCGAGGCGGCGTACCGCAGCTCCCGGCCGATGACGACCGCGAGTTCCACCTCCCAGTCGGTCTTCCGGCTGCCGCGCGGCACCAGCACGGTGTCCTGCGGGCCGACGACGGTGTCCGGCGCCTTCATGAAGACCACCGGCTCGCCCGGCGCCTGGGCGCCGGTCTCGGCCGCGTGGTCGTGGTAGTTGAGCCCGATGCAGACGATCTTGCCGATCCGGGCCAGCGGGGGGCCGATCCGGAGCGAGGCGTCCAGGGCGGGCAGCGACCGGTCCGCGCCGGCCGCCGCGATCCGCTCCAGGGCCGCCCCGTCGGCGAGCAGCGATCCGTCGATGTCGGCCACCAGGCCGCCGAGGTCCCGCAGCACACCCTCGTTGTCGAGCAGGGCCGGGCGCTCCGCCCCGGCGGGTCCGACACGCAGCAGCTTCACAGTGGTACTCCGTTTGTTCGAGTCAAGCAGTCGAGTCAAGAAGTCGACCGGCAGGTCATCGGATGTCTCGTCCGATCCTCCAATCCCACTCGCGCCGATGCAAGCCCCCGCCCTCGAAGCACCCCTCGGTCGGCGGGCAAGAGATCGGATCAGCGCTCAGGGCCTCACCCGCCGGCCGCCCGCGAGATCGCGAAGATCGCCAGCCCGGCCAGCGCCCCCACCACCGTGCCGTTGATCCGGATGAACTGAAGATCGCGCCCGACGTGGGCCTCGATCTTCCGCGAGGTCTGATCGGCGTCCCAGCCCGCCACCGTGTCGCTGATCAGCGAGGTGATCTCGTCCCGGTAGGTCGTCACGACATACGTGGCCGCGTCCTCCAGCCAGCTGTCCACCTTCGACTGGAGCCGCTCGTCGGTGACCAGCCGGCCGCCCAGCGAGATCAGCGAGGCCCGCGCGCGCCGGCGCAGCTCGCTCTGCTCGTCCTCGGCGGCGGCCACCATCATCCCCCGGACCGCGCTCCACACCGAGGCGATCAGGTCCTGCACCTCGGGCCGGTCCAGCAGATCCTTCTTCAGCCGCTCGATCCGCTCCCGGGTGTCCGGGTCGGACTGCAACTCCTGCGCGAAGTCCCCCAGGAACCGGTCCACCGCGCCGCGCGCCGGATGCTCGGGCGAATCCCGCATCTCGGTGATGAAGCGCAGCAGCTCCTTGTAGACCCGCTCGCCGACCTTGCGGTCCACGAACCGCGGCGTCCAGCCCGGCGCGCCGTCCTGGACCGCGCCCATCACCGAATCGCCGTGCTCCACCAGCCAGTCGTGGGCGCGCACGCACACCAGGTCCACCATCCGCCGGTGCCCGCCGTCCGCGACGACCCGCTGCAGCATCTTGCCCAGGCCGGGCCCGATCTCCTGCGCCTCCGCCCGCCGGGTGATCGCCTCACCGACCACCGCCTGCACATCGGCGTCCCGCAGCACCGTCAGCACACCCCGCACGGCCGCCGCCGCCTGTTCGGTCACCTTGTCGGCGTTGGCGGGTTCGGCCAGCCAGCCGCCCAGCCGGGACCCGATGCCCACCGCCCGCAGCCGGGTCCGTACGACGGCGGCGGACAGGAAGTTCTCGCCGACGAAATCCCCCAGGCTCTCGCCCAGCGCGTCCTTCTTCGTCGGGATGATCGCGGTGTGCGGGATCGGCAGCCCGAGCGGATGCCGGAACAGCGCGGTCACCGCGAACCAGTCCGCCAGCGCGCCGACCATCCCGGCCTCCGCGGCGGCGGCCACATACCCGGCCCACCCGCCGGCCCCGTGCCCGCCGGCCAGCTTGGCGCCGACGTACACCAGCGTCGCGACCAACAGAAACCCGGTCGCGATCAGCTTCATCCGCCGCACGCCCCGCCACCGCACGGCGTCCGCGTCCGCGGTCTCCCCCGGCCGCTCCGCCGGACCTGTCCCTTGCCCCTCGCCCATTTGCTCCACCCGCGTATTCTCACCGCCCCGCCGCTCTTGCAACGTACAAAGCGGCTCCGACACCTCCCGGGGCCCTCGGGGCACCCCGTTCCGCTGCCCCGCAGGGGGCTGCCCGGGCCCGGGAGGGGGCGGGACGGGTGGGGGTCCGAAATACTGACGCCCAGGTGCGGGTCACCGGGCCCGTACCCACACCCTTTCCCGCCCCCGCACCGCACCGCCCCGCCCCGCCCCGCACCGCCCGCTCCAGGAAGGAGCACCCGACGATGCCCACCGAACGGCCCGCCGCAGCGCCCGCCGCGGGCCCCCTCCCCGGCTACGCCGCCCACTTCGACGAGCCCGAGGGCTACCTGGACTTCGCCCGCTACGGCCCGCCCTCCCGCGACGTCCTCACCGCCACCGCCGACGCCCTCGCCCGCGCCGCCCGCGCCGACCACCGCACCGTCAACGCGCTGATGCGGGCCGAACCGGCCGCCCGGGACAGCGCGGCCCGGCTGGCCGGCAGCGACCCGGCGCACACCGTCCTCCTCCCCAACGCCTCCACCGGCCTGTTCCACGCCGCTTTCGGCATCCCCACCGGCACCGTCCTCGTACCCCGCACCGACTTCCCGGCCAACCACTACCCGTGGCGCCGCACCGAAGCCCTGTCCCGGGCCGTGCCGCGCTGGCTGGAGCCCGACGACCGGGGCCGGGTCACCGCGGATGTCGTCCGTGCCGCGCTCGGCGACGGCGGCGACGACGTGGTGGCGCTCGCCGTCAGCGCGGTGGATTTCCGCACCGGCTTCCGCGCCGACCTGGGCGCGCTGCGGGACGCGATCGGCCCGGACCGGCTGCTGATCGTGGACGCCATCCAGGGGTTCGGGATCGCCGACCTGCCCTGGCAGGCGGCGGACGTCGTGGTGGCCGGCGGCCAGAAGTGGCTGCGGGCCAGCTGGTCGACCGGCTTCGCCGCCTTGTCGGACCGGGCGCTGGAACGCCTGGAGCCGACGCTCACCGGGTGGACCGGGGTCGAGGACGTGGCCCTCTTCGACGACCTCGAGCACCCGCCCGCGGCCGGCGCCCAGCGCTGGAGCATCAGCAATCTCAGCCCGGTCGCCGCCGCGGCCTTCGCCGCCGCCCTGGCCGTGGTCGAGGAGGCCACCGTCCCGGCGATCGAGGCGCGGATCGCCGCGCGCGTCGACGAGCTGATCGACACCGTCCGCGGCTGCGGCGGCGAGATCCTCTCGCCCACCGCGCCCGCCGAGCGCGCCGGCATCGTGTCCTTCCGCCTCCCCGGCACCGACGCCGCCGCCGTCGCCGAGGCCCTGCACGCCCACGAAGTCACCCCGTCGGTCCGCGCCACCTCGGTCCGGCTGTCACCGCACGCCTCCACCCGCCCGGCCGCCGCCGACCGGGTCCGCGCGGCGCTGGCCTCCCTGCGATGACCGGCCCCGCGCCGCTCCGCCCGGCTGCTCCCGGCGGGGCGGTGTGTTAAACAGGCAGTAACCAAAGGGGCATCTTGCAGCAGCTCAAGCTCGGAATCATGGCGCGGACCCGTAAAGAGAACGAACGGCGTCTGCCGATCCACCCGGCGCACTTCGAGCGCATCGACGCCGACCTCCAGCCCAGCATCTACCTCGAGACCGGCTACGGAGAACACTTCGGTGTCCCGGACCATCAGCTCGCACCCCTGGTCGGCGGCTTCCGCTCCCGCGAGGAGCTGATCGCGCAGAGCGACGTGATCCTGCTCGCCAAACCGCTGCACGAGGATCTCGCGGAGCTCCGCGAGGGACAGGTGCTGTGGGGGTGGCCGCACTGCGTGCAGGACGAGAAGGTCACGCAGACCGCGATCGACCGGCGGCTGACCCTGATCGCGTTCGAGGCGATGAACCACTGGACCCGCCAGGGCTCGTTCAATCTGCACGTCTTCCACAAGAACAACGAGCTGGCCGGCTACTCCTCGGTGCTGCACGCCATGCAGCTGACCGGGGTGACCGGCGACTACGGGCGGCGGCAGCGCGCGGTGGTGATCGGCTTCGGGGCGACCGCCCGGGGCGCGGTGACCGCGCTCAGCGCGCTGGGCGTGCACGACGTGGACATCCTCACCGCCCGCGGGGTGACGGCGGTCAGCTCGCCGATCCACTCGGCCCGCATCGTGCACTTCGACCACGACGAGGCCGACGACACCCTCGACCCGCGGCGCAGCGTCGCCCTCACCGAGGACGGCCCGCAGCCGCTGGCCGAGTTCCTCGCCGAACACGACATCATCGTCAACTGCGTGCTCCAGGACACCGACGCGCCGCTGATGTTCCTGATAGACGAGGACCTGCCGGCGCTGGCGCCCGGCACGCTGATCATCGACGTGTCCTGCGACGAGGGCATGGGATTCGCCTGGGCCCGCCCCACCACCTTCAGCGAGCCGATGTTCACCGTCGGCGACCACATCGCGTACTACGGGGTCGACCACAGCCCGTCCTACCTGTGGAATTCGGCGACCTGGGAGATCAGCGAGGCGCTCCTGCCGTATCTGCGGCCGGTCCTCGAAGGCGACGACGGCTGGGACGGCGACGACACCGTCCGGCGCTCGATCGAGATCCGGGCCGGCGTCGTCCAGAACCCCAAGATCCTCGCCTTCCAGCACCGCGCCGAGCAGTACCCGCACCCGCACCTCTGATCCGGCCGGCAGAGCAGCGCGACCGTTCTAGGCCCTGTCCGGGCTAGCGGGTCTCGCCGTACATCCGGGAGATGACCTCCTCGATGGCGGGCTCGCGTACCGACAGGTCCACCAGGGGATACGTGGCGGCGACGGCCGCGACCAGCGGGGCGGCGCTGGCCGCGGCCGGGAAGGCGAGCCACTGGCGGGGGCCCTCGACCTTGACGCAGCGGGCGCCGTCCACCTGGACCGGGGGGAGTTCGTGCGCGAAGTCGACCACCAGGGTGCGTTCGCTGTCGCCGATCGCGTGCAGGCCGCGCAACTCGCCGTCGTACATGACCCGGCCGTGGTCGATGACCATCACCCGGCGGCACAGCGTCTCGATGTCGGTGAGGTCGTGCGTGGTGAGCAGGATCGTGGTGCCGCGTTCGGCGTTGAAGTCCCGCAGGAATTCCCGGACTCGGGCCTTGCTGACCACGTCCAGCCCGATGGTGGGCTCGTCCAGGTACAGCACCTCGGGGTCGTGCAGCAGCGCCGCCGCGATGTCGCCGCGCATCCGCTGGCCGAGGGACAGCTGCCGGACGGGGACGTCCAGCAAAGGCCCGAGGTCGAGGAGTTCGACGCAGGCCCGCAGGTTGGCGGCGTAGCGGGCGTCCTCGATCCGGTACATCCGCCGTACCAGCTCGTACGAGTCGCGCAGCGGCAGATCCCACCACAGCGTGGTGCGTTGGCCGAAGACGACGCCGATCCGGCGGGCCAGCCGGGCGCGTTCACGGGTGGGGTCGATCCCGCAGACGCGGATGCGGCCGCCGCTGGGATTCAGGATGCCGGTGAGCATCTTGATGGTGGTGGACTTGCCGGCGCCGTTGGGCCCGATGTAGCCGACGATCTCGCCGCGCGGCACGCTGAAGGAGATGCCGTCGACCGCCCGCACCTGGTGGCGTTCGCGGCGCAGCGGGCCCGTCCGGCGGCGTACGTCGAACACCTTGCGTACGTCGTCGAGTTCGATGACGGCCTCGGTGGCGGGCACCGGCGCGGACCGGGACGCCGGCGCCCCCACCGGTTCGCCGGGGAGGACGGGGAGGACGGGTGGGACAGGTGGGCCGGGTCGAACGGGGTCGGCGGACGGTACGGGCTCGGCGCTCATCACTGCATCAGCTCCCTGTGCTGCGGTACGAACGAAGGCCCGCGCGCCAGGCCAGGCCCGCCAGCGCGCAGCACAGCAGCGCCACGGCCGGCGAGGCGAAGTCCACCCAGGCGGGCAGGCCGAGAGGATCGGGCTCACCCAGCACGTACAGCGCGGGCAGCCAGTTGACGAAGGCGAGCGGCACCACGAAGGTGACCCCGCGCACCAGGTCGCGGGCGAAGATGTTCGGCGGGTACTGGAGCATCGTGTTGCCGCCGTACGTGACCGAACTCTGCACCTCCGCGGCGTCGTTGGCCCAGAACTGGAAGGCGGCGCCGCCCACGAAGACCGCGCTGAACAGCGCTCCGCCGGACAGCAGCATCACCGGCAGCATCAGCAGCTTCACCGGGGTCCAGGCCACGTCCAGCCGGGCCAGCGACCAGGCCAGCACCAGCAGGCCCTGGGTGACGCGGCCGAGCCGGCGCAGCGCGAAGCGGTCGGCGGCGACCTGGGCGAGCACCGGCACCGGGCGCAGCAGCAGCGTGTCCAGCGTGCCGTCCCGGACCCGGCGCCCGAGCCGGTCCATGGAACCCATCACCAGGTCGGCCAGGCCGAAGGACGTGCTGGAGGTGCCGTAGAGGAAGGCGACCTCGGGCAGGGTGAAGCCGCCCAGCACGGTGATGTGCGAGAACATCAGCAGGATGGTGACGAAGTCCAGCGCGGTGGCGGCGAAGTTGCCGAACGCGGTGAGCAGGAAGGACGTGCGGTAGGCCATGGTCGAGCGGATCCACATGGCGACGATCAGCCGGTAGGCGCGCACCGACTCGGTGGCGCGCCGCCAGGGGCCGTGCGGCCCGTCGGGGGCGTGCCGCCACGGCGCGTGCGGCCCGGCGCCGGTAATCGGCGCGGCCGCGGGCACCGCCGGCGGACCGTCCGCGTACTCTGCGTACTCAGCCACCCTGCACCACCACCCGACGGGTCGCGACCGCCTGCAGCAGCCGCCCCGCGCCCAGCAGCACCACCGCCCAGCCCGCCTGGAACGCCAGGGCGAGCACCGCCCCGCTCCCCCGGTGCCGCCCGAGCAGCACATCGGCCGGCACCTGGAGCATCGCCGACCAGGGCAACGCCCGCGCCACCTCGCCCAGCGCGCCGGGGAAGACCGTCAGCGGCAGCAGCATCCCGGAGAAGAACAGTCCGGCCAGCCAGGCCACCTGGCTGACGCCGGCCCCGTCCAGCAGCCAGAAGGCGCTGAGCGCCACCAGGAAGCGCAGCGCGAAGCTCACCACGGCGCCCAGCGTGATCGACACCAGGAACACCACCCAGGTCAGCACATCGCCGGGCAGCGCCAGGTCGAAGAGCAGGGATCCGACGGTCATCGGCAGGATTCCCCGCCCGAGCAGGTGGAAGGCGGACCGGCCGAGGTCCGCCGCCAGCCACCAGCCCTGCAGGTCGGCCGGCCGGTAGAGGTCCACCGCGATGTCGCCGGACCTGATCCGCTCCATCAGCTCGTCCTCGAAGCCGCCGCCCATCAGCGCCATCGTCATCAGCACCCCCTGGCCGACCCAGACGTAGGTCAGCGCCTGGGACTCGCTGTAGCCGCCGAGGTGCGGGCGCTGGTCCCACAGCGCGATGTAGCTGTAGGAGATGATCAGCCCGAAGACGGTGTTGGTGAAGACCCCGGCGGCGGTCGCGACGCGGTAGGTGGCGTACCGCCGGAAGCCGCGGACGACCACGGCCGCGTAGAAACCGCCCATCCGCCGCCGCACCCCCTCCGCCGCCGCGGGACCACCGCGGGACCGTCACCGTCACCATCACCGACCAGCGGCCGGTGTCCGGAGTCACCGGCCGGCGCCCGGCACACAAGCGGCTGACCCTAGTACGGGCACTCGGCCGGCCACCAACGGTTTTCGCCCGTTCGGGTGAGTCCGGGCCCCGGAGCGGGCGCGGCTGCGGGCAGCTGTGCGGGACTACCTGTCACATCCCTGTCACGGATGTGTGCCATCGGTCCGTCCCGGGACAGATGATGCGACAGTGTTGACTGGATGCTTTTCGCGTGTACGGGAGCGTACGTAACGATTGGTCCACCATGTTCCGTCGCAGACCAACCTCGGCGGCGGCGGAGGAGTCCCACTAGACATGAGTGATGTGCCGAGCATGGGTACGCAAGCCGGCTGGGCGCCCCGCCCGGCCCCGGCCGACCGCGAGGAGCGCACCCGGCGGACCGGGCTGCGCCGGGTGCTGCCGTCGTTCAAGACGACCGTGACCCTCGTACTGACCGGGGCGGCGCTGCTGATCGGCGCCTTCTTCGTCGGCTACGCCCTGGTGTCGATCCCGGACGCGAACGCGGCGGCGGTCGCGCAGAACAACGTCTACCTCTACGCCGACGGCAAGACCGAGCTGTCCCGGGACGGGGCGGTCAACCGGCAGAACGTGCCGCTCAGCGAGGTGGCCAAGAGCACCCAGCACGCGGTGCTGTCGGCCGAGGACCGGAACTTCTACCACGAGTCCGCGGTGAGCCCCAAGTCGATGCTCCGCGCCGCCTGGAACACCGCGACCGGCAAGGGCAAGCAGTCCGGCTCGACCATCACCCAGCAGTACGTGAAGAACTACTACCTGAACCAGAACCAGACCGCGAGCCGCAAGGTCAAGGAATTCTTCATCGCGATCAAGCTGGATCGCAACGAGACCAAGAGCCAGATCCTGGAGGGCTACCTCAACACCAGCTACTACGGACGCAACGCGTACGGCATCCAGGCGGCGGCCCAGGCGTACTTCAACAAGGACGCGGCCGACCTGACCACCGCCGAGGGCGCCTATCTGGCCACGCTGCTCAACGCGCCCAGCGAGTACGACCTGGCCGCGCACCCGGAGAACGCGCCGGCCGCCGAGGGCCGCTGGAACTACGTGCTGAACGGCATGGTCAAGGAGGGCTGGCTCACCGCCTCGCAGCGCAACGCCACCACCTTCCCGAAGATCGGCAAACCGAAGCCGATAGCCAGCAAGGCCGGCCAGCGCGGCTACATCATCGAGGCGGTCAACCGCTACCTCACCGACCACCACATCGTCGACAGCGACGCACTGGCGGCGGGCGGCTACCGGATCGTCACCACCATCCAGAAGCCCAAGGAGGACGCCCTCGTCCAGGCCGCCGAGGACAACGTCTACAACAAGCGCGGCAACACCAAGGCCGACTCCTACGTGCGGGCCGGCGGGGTCTCCATCGACCCGGCCACCAGCGATGTCGTGGCCCTCTACGGGGGGATCGACTACACCAAGCAGTACGTGAGCAGCGCCACCAACTCCACCTACCAGCCGGGCTCGACCTTCAAGCCGGTGATCCTGACCTCGGCGGTGCAGAACGACTCGCAGACCCAGGACGGCGAGACGATCACGCCCAACACCGTCTACGACGGCACCAACCACCGGCCGGTACAGGGCCCGAACGGGCCGGTCGGCTACGCGCCGGGCAACGAGGACGGGGCCTCACCCGGGCACATCACCGTCACCCGGGCGATGGACCAGTCGGTGAACGCGGTCTTCGCGCAGATGGCGCAGGACGTCGGGACGTCCAAAGTGATAGACACCGCCCACGACCTGGGGATGCCGGACTCGGTGGACATCCCCAAGACGCCGGCCATGGCGCTGGGCGCCTTCGGTACGCCGAGCGCCAGCCCGCTGGACATGGCGCAGATGTACGCGACGCTGGCCGATCACGGCAAGGAGATCCCGTACACGCTGGTGGTCAAGGTCAGCAAGGACGGCAGCGACCTGTCCCTGCCCGCCCGGCGCCCGGTGCAGGCGGTGCCGCGGACGGCCGCGGACACCACCACCTCAGTGCTGCGCAGCGTGGTGAACAGCGCCAACGGCACGGCCGCGGCCGCGCGGAACTCGGGCTGGCCCTCGGCGGCGAAGACCGGTACCGCGGAGAACGACAAGGCGGCCTGGTTCGCCGGCTACACCCCGAAGCTGGCCACGGTCGTGGCGGTGCTCGGCATGAATCCGGACACCGGCGCCCAGGAGTCGCTGACCGGCGCGCTGGGCGGCGGACGGATGAACGGCGGCGGCCCGCCCGGCGCCGTGTGGGCGCAGTACACCGGTGACGCGCTCAGCGGCGTGCCCCGGCAGAACTTCGCCCTCACCCTGGCGGACGGCGCCCAGAAGCCGCCGCCCAGCACCGAACCGCCCACCACCGCGACCACCGAGCCGCCGCAGACCACCCAGCCGCCGACCGGAACCACGCAGCCGCCGCAGACCACCCAGCCGCCGAGCACGCCGCCGGCCGACCCGAGCACCGAGCCGACGCCGACGGACACCGCGACGCCCCCGCCCACGCCGACCGACACGCAGACGCTGAATCCGATCGGCGGGCTGACCGGCGGCGGCACGGGCGGTCCGGGGCCGGGCGGCGGACCGACCAAGGGAGGCGGCAGCGGCGGCACCACGGGCGGCACGGGGAACGGGAGTGTGAACGGGACCAGCGGCGGCGGCTGACCCGAGCCCGCCCGGCCCCGGCGCCGCCGCGCCGGGGCCCCCGACTGCGGGCCGCGGGCTGCGGGCTGCCGACCGCGGCTAGAGGTAGAGCCCGGTGGAGTCGTCGCCGCCTTCGAGGCGCTCGGCGGCGACCGCGTGCAGATCGCGCTCGCGCATCAGGACGTACGCGATCCCGCGCACCTCGACCTCCGCCCGGTCCTCGGGGTCGTACAGCACCCGGTCGCCGACCTCGACAGTGCGTACGTTCTGGCCGACCGCGACGACCTCGGCCCAGGCCAGCCGCTTGCCGACGGCGGCGGTCGCGGGGATCAGGATGCCGCCGCCGCTGCGGCGCTCGCCCTCGCCGCCCTCCTGCCGCACGAGGACCCGGTCGTGCAGCATGCGGATGGGCAGTTTGTCGTGCTCGCTCTTGGAACTCACGACGACGACGTTACCGGCGGCGCCGCCGCGCCGAGAGACCGGCCACCACGCCGACGAGCAGCACCGCCGCCACCGCGACCGGCACGATGCGCTCGGGGCGCGGGCTGCCGTCCTCGGTGACGAACTCGGCCCGGGCCCGCGTCAGTGCGCGGTTGGCCGCGACATAGGCCTGACCGACCGTCCGGTCCAGCGCGGAGACCGCCTTGGCCTTGGTGTCCCGGGCGATCGTCGCGGGGTGGACCCGTACCGCGAGTTCGTCGAGCGTCGCCGCGAGATCCTGCCGGCGGCGAGCGATCTCCGCCTCGATCTGAGCGGGCGTCCTGGCAACCTCCGACACGCACTGCCTCCCTCACCGAATTAGGTAGCGTTCGGACAGTCTGTCAGTACGACGCGGCACGCGCCTCGTCGGCACCCCGTTCGTCAGAGGAGCCAACCCATGTCCGATCGCCTCTCCCCCGGTGACCTCGCCCCTCCCTTCACCCTCCCCGACGCCGACGGCGAGCCCCACTCGCTGGCCGACTACCGGGGGCGCAAGGTCATCGTCTATTTCTTCCCAGCGGCGATGACCCCCGGCTGCACCACGCAGGCCTGCGACTTCACCGACAACCTCGAAATGCTGACCGGTGCCGGCTACGACGTGGTCGGGATCTCGCCCGACACGCCGGAGCGGCTGGCGCAGTTCCGGGAGAAGGAATCGCTGAAGGTCACCCTCCTCGCCGACCCCGACAAGTACACGCTGACCTGCTACGGAGCGTTCGGCGAGAAGATGAACTACGGGAAGCCGGTGATGGGCGTGATCCGCTCCACCGTCATCGTGGACGGCTCGGGCCGCGTCGAGCAGGCCTTCTACAACGTCAAGGCGACCGGCCACGTGGCCAAGCTCATCCGCGACATGGGCATCTGACACGCGCCGTTCGCGCCCGTGCTGCCCCGCCCCGGAGGGGAGTCCCGGAGGGGATATCCGGCTGACCGCCGGCGGGCGGGGTCGCTAGCATGAGAGTGCTGCGCGGCCGTGTCGTAATTGGCAGCCGAGCTGGGTTTAGGTCCCAGTGGGGGAAACCCCGTGTGGGTTCGAGTCCCACCGGCCGCACGGGTTCGAAGGCCCGCCCTGCGGATGAGGGCGGGCCTTCGGCGTGCCCGGGTCCCGGCGTGCTCCAGATCCCGGGGATTCCGGGGTCCGGGGACGGTCAGCGGACGAGTTCGGCCACGCTCGCGGCCAGCGCGCGGAAGGCCTTGCCGCGGTGGCTGATGGCGTTCTTCTCGTCCGGGGACAGCTCGGCGCAGGTCCGGGTGTCGCCGTCCGGCTGGAGGATCGGGTCGTAGCCGAAGCCGTTGGTGCCGGTGGGGATCCGGCGCAGGGTGCCCCGCAGACGGCCTTCGGCCACGCGCTCGGTGCCGCCCGGCAGCGCGAGGGCGGCGGCGCAGGCGAAGTGGGCGGCGCGGTGCGGGTCGTCGATGTCGCCGAGCTGCGCCAGCAGCAGCGCCAGATTGGCGGCGTCGTCGCCGTGCGTGCCGGCCCAGCGGGCGGAGAAGATGCCGGGGGCGCCGCCGAGCACGTCCACGCACAGCCCCGAGTCGTCGGCGACGGCCGGCAGCCCGGTCGCGTCGGCCAGCGTGCGGGCCTTGAGCAGCGCGTTCTCGGCGAAGGTGACGCCGGTCTCCTTCACATCGGGGATATCGGGGTACGTGTCGGCGCCGACCAGCTCGACGTCGAGGCCGGTCTCGGCGAGGATCGCCCGCAGTTCGACGACCTTGTGGGCGTTGCGGGTGGCGAGGACGAGGCGGGGGGTCATGGCGGGATCGTCCCTTCGCCGCTAGCCGGCCAGCGCGAGCTGCTGGGCGAGCGCCAGATCCACGCAGCCGGCCGAGGCCAGCTCCAGCAGCGCGTCGAGCTCGGCACGGTCGAAGGGGGCGCCCTCGGCGGTGCCCTGGACCTCGACGAAACGGCCGTCGCCGGTGCAGACCACGTTCATGTCGGTCTCGGCCTTGACGTCCTCCTCGTAGGCGAGGTCCAGCAGCGGCACGCCGCCCACGATGCCGACGCTGACCGCGGCGACGCTGCCGGTGATCGGCTGGGCCTTCGCCTTGAAGAAGTGGTTGGCCTGCATGTACGCCACGGCGTCGACCAGGGCGACATACGCGCCGGTGATCGCGGCGGTACGGGTGCCGCCGTCGGCCTGCAGCACGTCGCAGTCCAGCACGACGGTGTTCTCGCCGAGTGCCTTGTAGTCGATGACGGCCCGCAGCGAGCGGCCGATCAGCCGGGAGATCTCGTGGGTGCGGCCACCGATCTTGCCGCGCACGGACTCGCGGTCGTTGCGGTCGTTGGTGGCCCGCGGCAGCATCGAGTACTCGGCGGTGACCCAGCCCTCCCCGCTGCCCTTGCGCCATCGCGGCACACCCTGGGTGGCGCTGGCGGTGCACAGCACGCGGGTGTCCCCGAAGGAGACCAGGACGGAGCCTTCGGCGTGCTTGCTCCAGCCCCGCTCGATGCTGATGGGGCGGAGCTGGTCGGGGGTGCGGCCGTCGAATCGTGACATGCGCTGAGCCTATCCGGGTGAGCCTCCCCCGCGCCCGCGCTCACCTACACCCCCCGCCCCACCCCGAACCCGTCCCCGCCCCGGGCCCACCACCATGTCCGCGCCCTCCGAACCGCCCCCGACCGCCTCCCGCGCGGACGACTCCCGGCCCACCCCGAATCCGTCCGCGCCCCGGGCCCACCGGGCCCACCCCGCGGTGCGCGGACATTGCTTGCGGGCGTCCCGCCGCACTGCCGGTGCCGAAGGCTCGCCGGCGAAGACCCTCCGGGCGCGGATGCGCCCCCTGCCCGTGCAGGGCGCGGAGAGGTGGACCGGGGGCCGGAAGGCGCCGCCCGGGCTCAGAGCATGGACTCGATGTCCGTCGCGATCGGGTCCGCGTCCGTGCCGATGACCACCTGGATCGCCGCGCCCATTTTGACCACGCCGTGCGCGCCCGCGGCCTTCAGGGCGGCCTCGTCGACCAGGCCCGGGTCGCGGACTTCGGTGCGCAGCCGGGTGATGCAGCCCTCGACCTGTTCGATGTTGTCGAGTCCGCCGAGCCCGGCGACGATCTTCTCAGCCTTGCTGGCCATCTGTGTCTCCTGAGTCGCTGACCCACCGGCGGGTCCGTTATGTCACGGTAACGTACCCTTGAGCCGCCGTCGCGGGCGGTGGACGCACGAAAGCCCGGAACCACCGTGGTGGTCCCGGGCCCTGACGAGCCGCCAGTCAGATCTCGTAGACCGCCCCGGCCTTCGCCAGCTCGACCGGTCCGTCGAACGTCGCTTGCGCGTCGCGGAGGTTGACCGCCGGGTTGGTCCACGGCGGGATGTGGGTGAGCACCAGGCGCTCGGCGCCGGCCCGGGTCGCGGCCTGGCCGGCCTCCCGGCCGTTGAGGTGCAGATCGGGGATGTCTTCCTTGCCGTAGGTGAAGGACGCCTCGCACAAGAAGAGGTCCGCCCCCTCGGCGAGCCCCTGCAAGGACTCGCAGGGCCCGGTGTCGCCCGAGTACGCCAGCGTGCTGCCCTCGTGCTCGATCCGGAAGCCGTACGCCTCGACCGGGTGGCTGACTAGGGCCGCGGTGATGGTGAGCGGGCCCAGCCGGAAGGACCCGGGTTCCAGGGTGCGGAAGTCGAAGACCTCGCTCATGCACTTCTCGTCCGGCACGTCGCCGTAGGCGATGTTCAGCCGGCGCTCGGTGCCGACCGGGCCGTAGACCGGGACGGCCGAGGCGGGGCCGCCGTCGTGCCGGTAGTAGCGCGCCACGAAGTAGCCGCACATGTCGATGCAGTGGTCGGCGTGCAGATGGCTGAGGAGCACCGCGTCCAGGTCGTAGAGCCCGATGTGGCGCTGCAGTTCGCCCAGGGCGCCGTTGCCCATGTCGATCAGCAGCCGGAAGCCGTCGGCCTCGACGAGGTAGCTGGAGCAGGCCGAGTCCGCGGATGGGAACGAGCCCGAGCAGCCGACGACGGTGAGCAACATCTCGGGAAACACCTCCGTGGGCGCGCCGCATCGCCCCAAGCCGGCCCGGGTGGGGGGTGGCGGGAAGGACCGCCTGTATTCGAAGGGTAAGCGCGCCGTGCGCCCCATGCTCCGTTACGGCGCCCGGTTGTGGGCGGAATCACCAGTCCGGGGGGTGCGCGAGGGGGCCACCGGGCTGAGTTCGACGGCCCGGCGGCCCGGTGGGGTCCTCAAACGCGGCGGCGGCGGTTTTCTTGCCGCCGGACGGGCTCTAGGCCCAGAGCTGGCCGTGGAGTTGCTCCACTGCGGCCTCGGTGGACTCGGCGGTGTATATGCCGGTGGACAGGTATTTCCAGCCACCGTCGGCGACGACGAACACCACGTCGGCCCGCTCGCCAGCGCGCAGCGCCTTGTTCGCCACGCCGAGCGCCGCGTGCAGCGCCGCGCCGGTCGACACACCGGCGAAGATGCCTTCCTGCTGCAGGAGTTCACGGGTGCGGCGGACCGCGTCGGCGGAGCCCACCGAGAAGCGGGTGCTGAGCACAGCGGCGTCGTACAGCTCCGGGACGAAGCCCTCGTCGAGGTTGCGCAGCCCGTACACCACGTCGTCGTAGCGCGGTTCGGCGGCGACGATGGTGACGCCGGGCACTTTCTCGCGCAGGTAGCGGCCGACGCCCATCAGGGTGCCAGTGGTGCCCAGGCCGGCCACGAAGTGGGTGATGGTGGGCAGGTCGGCCAGGATCTCCGGGCCGGTGCCGGAGTAGTGGGCGGCGGTGTTGGCCGGGTTGCCGTACTGGTAGAGCATCACCCAGTCGGGGTGCTCGGCGGCCAGTTCCTTGGCGACCTTGACCGCGGTGTTGGAGCCGCCGGCCGCGGGCGAGGAGATGATCTCGGCGCCCCACATGGCCAGCAGCCGCCGGCGCTCCTGCGAGGTGTTCTCGGGCATCACGCAGACGATCCGGTAGCCCTTGAGCCGGGCGGCCATCGCCAGCGAGATGCCGGTGTTGCCGGAGGTCGGCTCCAAGATGGTGCAGCCGGGGGTGAGTGTCCCGTCGGCCTCGGCCCGCTCGACCATGGCCAGCGCCGGACGGTCCTTGATGGAGCCGGTCGGGTTGCGGTCCTCCAGTTTCGCCCACACGCTCACCTCGGCGGAGGGCGACAGGCGCGGCAGCCGGACCAGCGGGGTGTTGCCGACGGCGGCCAGCGGATGGTCGTAGCGCATCAGCGCATACCGCCGGCCACGGCCGGGAGGATCGTCACGTTGTCGCCGTCGGCCAGCCGGGTGGAGATGCCGTCCAGGAACCGGACGTCCTCGTCGTTCAGGTAGACGTTCACGAAGCGGCGCAGCTCGCCGCCGTCCACCACCCGGTCGCGCAGTCCGGCGTGCCGGGCGTCGAGGTCGGTGAACAGCTCGTCCAGCGTGCTCCCCGTGCCCACGACGGCCTTCTCGCCGTCGGTGTAGGTGCGGAGGATGGTCGGGATGCGGACCTCGATGGCCATGACTGCGCTCCTGTGAGTGCGTACGAAGACGGTGGCGGTTGCGGGTGCGGCGGTACCGGATCGATCAGGCGCGCGTACTGGCGGCCGCGGTGCGGCGGCACAGGTCGACGTGCAGCCGCGCCACGAGCACAGTGCCCGGCGCCGTATCGCTCACGTCGAACAGAACCATGCGGTCATCGTATCGATTCCCGCTCGCGGGCCGGGACGGCTGTCCCATCATCCGGAACATCAGAGGTCAGCAGGTGGGACCGGGGCTCAGACGTAGGCCGGCACCACGGTCACCGGCTCCTCGGTGACGGCGCCGTCCACGATGCGGAAGGAGCGGAACTGGAACTCCGCCGCGGTGGAGACCAGCACGTAGTGCGCGCCGGGCTCGTTGGCGTAGGAGATGTCCGTACGGGAGGGGTACGCCTCGGTCGCGGTGTGCGAGTGGTAGACGACCACCGGCTCCTCGTCCCGGTCGTCCAGGTCCCGGTAGAGCTTGAGCAGATCGGTGGAGTCGAACTCGTAGAAGGTCGGCGAGCGGGCCGCGTTCAGCATCGGGACGAACCGCTCGGGGCGGTCGCTGCCCTCCGGGCCCGCCACAATCCCGCACGCCTCGTCGGGGTGGTCGGCGCGGGCATGGGCGACGATCGCGTCGTACAGGTCCTGGGTGATGGTGAGCATGCGGGCAACGTAACAGGGACCGCCGCGTCACAGGGAGGCCGCGTCGGAGGCGGCTTCGGGGGCGGGCGGCGGCGGTGGGGGCGGCGGCGCGAGGTGCGGGCGGCGGGTGAAGGCGGCGGGGTTGCGGCGCTTCATCACCGGGTAGCCGGCCAGCAGCAGCGCGAACCAGACCGGCGCTCCGTAGAGCGAGACCCGGGCCGCGGCGTCGGCGCCGATCAGCACCACGACCAGGCACAGGAAGGCCAGCGCGCACCAGCTCGCGGCGGCGCCGCCCGGGGCGGCGAACCAGGCCGGCGCGGCCCGCCCGGCCCGGACGGCGGCCCGGTAGCGGATGTGCGCGGCCAGGATGACGCCCCAGGTCCACACCCCGGCCACTGTGGCGAAGGCCGTGATGTAGGTGAACGCGCCTGCCGGGTCTGCGTAGTTGAGCCACACCCCGGTGCTCATCACCGCCACCGACACGCAGGTCCCCAGCGCCGGGGTGCGGCGGGCGGTGAGCCGGTTGAACACCTGGGGGCCCTGGCCGTTGGCGGCCAGGTCGCGCAGCATCCGGCCGGTGGAGTACATCCCCGAGTTGCAGGAGGACAGCGCCGCCGACAGCACCACGAAGTTGACGATGCCGGCGCCGAAAGGGATGCCGATGACGGCGAAGGCGGCCACGAACGGGCTGACGCCCGGCTGGAATCGGGTCCAGGACACCACGCACAGGATGACCGCGAGCGCGCCCACGTAGAACAGCACGATCCGCCAGGGCAGGGTGTTGATCGCCTTGGGCAGGGTCTCGCGCGGGTTCTGCGCCTCGCCGGCCGTGACGCCGACCAGTTCCACCGCCACATAGGCGAACATCACGATCTGCAGGGTCATCAGCGAGCTGCCGATCCCGTGCGGGAACACCCCGCCGTCGGCCCACAGATGGGTGACCGACGCGGTGCGGCCGGCCGCCGACACCCCGAGGGTGAGGACGCCCACCCCGATCAGGATCATGCCGAGGATCGCGGTCACCTTGATCATCGACAGCCAGAACTCGACCTCGCCGAACAGCCGCACCGAGGCCAGATTGGCGATCAGCAGCGCGGCCAGGAAGGCGAGCGCGGCCAGCCACTGCGGCACGGCCGGCCACCAGTAGGCGAGGTAGGTGGACGCCGCGGTCACCTCGGCCATGCCGGTGACCACCCACATCAGCCAGTAGGTCCAGCCGGTCAGGTAGCCGGCGAAGGGGCCCAGGAACTCGCGGGCGTAGTCGGCGAAGGAGCCGGCCACCGGTCGGTAGGTGAGCAGTTCGCCCAGTGCCCGCATGATGACGAAGATGACCGCGCCGGCGATCGCGTACATCAGGATCAGGCTCGGGCCGGCCTGGTGGATGGCCCGGCCGGCGCCGAGGAAGAGGCCGGTGCCGATGGCGCCGCCGATCGCGATCATCTGGATCTGCCGGCTGCCCAGCCCGCGGGCGTAGCCCTCCGCGACGCCCGGACCGGGCCCGGGGCCGGTTTCCGGCCCGGTTTCGGGGCCGGTTTCGGGGCCGATTTCGGGGCCGATTTCCGGGCCCGGGCCGGTGTCGGGGCCGGCTCCGGTCTCGACACCGTCGGATTCGCCCGTCATGTCCGTCATAGGCGGATACGTACCACGGTCGCCGGTTTCCGACGCACCGGCGCCCGCCGCCGGTCGGATGATCTGCCCGGAGCTACTTCATCAGCGTCTCGACCAGCGACTCCTGCAGGCCGCCCAGCCACAGATAGGCCATCACCAGCGGCTTGCGCTCGTCGTCGTCCGGCAGCGCGTAGAGCTCGCTGCTGCCGTCCTCGTCGCCCTCGCCGACCTCCAGCCGGGCGCCGAGGGTCAGCCGCAGGTCGTTGAGCGCGCCCAGCCACTGCCGGGACTGGTCGGCGCTCAGCCGGACCACCGGGCCGCCGAGGTCGAGGGTGCGGACCATGGCCAGCGCGTCGTCCCGCTTACGGGTCCGCAGGTCGTTCTCGGTGAAGCGGCGGAAGTCCGAGGCGTCCTCGGTCTTCTCGTAGGCGTCCGGGAAGAGCCGGGCCAGCGCCGGGTCCTCCGGCGGCTTGCTGGGACCCTCGGCGAAGAGCGCGGCCAGCGGGTCGTCGTCCTCGCCGGGCGGCGGCTCGCCGGGGCCGATCAGCTCCAGCAGCGAGACCAGCAGGCTGCGCAGGATCGAGATCTCCACCTCGTCCAGCGTGATCGCGGCGCCTCCGCCGCGGACCGGTTCGAAGACCCCGAGGCGGGCGCGGCGGCGGGCCATCAGCGGTCCTGCGACAAGGTCGCCCACAGGCCGTAGCCGTGCATCGCCTGGACGTCGCGTTCCATCTCCTCGCGGGTCCCGCTGGAGACGACCGCGCGCCCCTTGTGGTGGACGTCCTTCATCAGTTTGGTGGCCTTGCTCTTCGAGTAGCCGAAGTACGTCTGGAAGACATACGTCACATAGCTCATCAGATTCACGGGGTCGTTGTGCACGAGGGTCACCCACGGAACGTCCGGCTCGGGAACCTGGAACGGCGCTTCGCTCGACTCGGGTCGTTCGATCTCGACAGGTGCGACACTCACGGGTCCCATGCTGCCGCTCCCCGGGCACGTCGCACAAATGGGCGGGTGGGAGGGGTGCCCCGGGTGGCGCACCGGCGAGGGCGCACATGTGAGGGCGCCCACACGCCCGAGATCTCGTCACTTTGACGAGATGAGGGGTAGCATCCTGGCCATGAGCACAGCAGACCTGGGACTGCCGGTGGACGTGCCGTCCACCGCCCTGTTCACCGACCGCTACGAGCTGACCATGCTCCAGGCGGCCCTGCGCAGCGGCGCCGCCCACCGCCACTCCGTCTTCGAGACCTTCACCCGACGGCTGCCCGAAGGCCGCCGCTACGGCGTGGTGGCCGGCACCGGCCGGGTGCTGGACGCGGTGGAGAACTTCCGCTTCGACGGGCCGGTACTGGACTTCCTGGCCCGCGAATCGGTGGTGGACGACACCACCTTGGAGTGGCTGGCGAACTACCGCTTCGGCGGCGACATCTGGGGCTACCCGGAGGGCGAGGTCTACTTCCCCGGCTCACCGATCCTGCGGGTCGAGGGCACCTTCGCCGAGGCGGTGATGCTGGAGACGGTGGTGCTGTCGATCCTCAACCACGATTCGGCGATCGCCGCCGCCGCCTCCCGGATGGCGGTCGCGGCCGGCGGCCGGCCGCTGATGGAGATGGGCGCCCGCCGCACCCACGAACTGGCCGCGGTGGCCGCCTCGCGCGCCGCCTACATCGGCGGCTTCCGCTCCTCCTCCAACCTCGCGGCCGGCTTCCGCTACGGGCTGCCCACCATCGGCACCAGCGCGCACGCCTTCACCCTGGTGCACGACACCGAACGGGACGCCTTCACCGCCCAGGTCGCATCACTGGGCCGCGACACCACCCTGCTGGTGGACACCTACGACGTGGCCGCCGCGGTGCGCACCGCGGTGGAGGTGGCCGGCCCCGAGCTGGGCGCGGTCCGGATCGACTCCGGCGACCTGCTGCTGCTCGCCCACCGGGTCCGCCAGCAGCTGGACGACCTCGGCGCGACCGGCACCCGGATCGTGGTCACCTCGGACCTGGACGAATACGCGATCGCCTCACTGGCCGCCGCCCCGGTGGACGCCTACGGGGTCGGTACGTCGCTGGTGACCGGCAGCGGGCACCCGACGTGCTCGATGGTCTACAAGCTGGTGGCCCGCGCGGCCTCCGACGCGGCGGACGCGCCGCTGGTCCCGGTCGCGAAGAAGGCGCTCGGCGGCAAGACCAGCGTCGGCGGCCGCAAGTGGGCGGCCCGGCGACTCGACGCGGACGGCATCGCCGAAGCGGAGGTGATCGGCAGCGGCCCGATCCCCGCCGACCTCGCCGACCGCCAGCTCCTCGTCCCCCTCGTCCGCGCCGGCCACGTCCTGGCCCGCGAGCCCCTCGACACCCCCCGCAGCCGCCACATCGCGGCCCGGGCCGCCCTCCCCCTGTCCGCCACCCAACTCTCCCGCGGCGAGCCGGCCCTCCCCGTAGAAATGCGCTAGCCCCCTCCGGGCCAGCCCCCGGCCCGTTCCCCGCGCCCCAAGGGGCGCGGGGAACTGCGCCAGCAACCACGACGGCCCCGCGCGAACCCACCCGCCCAGGGGGTCCCCGCCCCAAGGGGCGCGGGGAACTGCGCCAGCAACCACAACGGCCCCGCGCGAACCCACCCACGCAGGGGGTCCCCCGCCCAAGGGGCGCGGGGAACTGCGCGGGCAACCACAACAGCACCGCGCGAATCCACCCGCCCAGGGGGTCCCCGGCCCGAAGGGGCGCGGGGAACTGCGCGGGCAACCACGACGGCGCCGCGCCGAGGATCCCGAGCGGATGCACCCCGAAGGGGTGCCCGGCCGGGAGGACCGCCTACCCTCGGGGGTACTCGGGGGCCCACCCCCGGCCCCACCCATCCGCCGGAAGGGCAGCATGCACCGCGCACTCCTCGTCATCGACGTGCAGAACGACTTCTGCGAGGGCGGCAGCCTCGCGGTGGCCGGCGGAGCCGATGTCGCCGCCGCGATCACCGACCTGATCGGCGCGTCCGCAGGCGCGTACCGCCACGTGGTGGCCACCCGGGACCACCACATCAACCCCGGCCCGCACTTCTCGCCCACCCCGGACTTCGAGACCAGCTGGCCCGTGCACTGCCTGGCCGGCACCGAGGGCGGCGGCTTCCATCCGAATTTCGCGCCCGCGGTCGCCTCGGGCGCGGTGGACGCGGTCTTCGACAAGGGCGAGTACCACGGGGTCTACAGCGGCTTCGAGGGGCACGACGAGAACGGCGAGGGGCTCGCCGGCTGGCTGCGGGACCGGGACGTCACCGAGGTGGACGTGGTGGGCATCGCCACCGACCACTGTGTGCGGGCCACCGCGCTGGACGCGGCCCGGGAGGGCTTCACCACCCGGGTGCTGCTCGACCTGACCGCGGGGGTGGCCGCCGCCACCACCGAGCGGGCGCTGGCCGAGCTGCGGGCGGCCGGCGTGGTGCTGACCGGGACGCCCGCGCAGACCGGCTGACCGCGCTGGCGGGGCGCCGGACCGGCTCAGCCCGCCGCGACCCGGTCCAGGGACGAGATCGGGTGCCAGAGCTCGGCCGTGGCGGCGCCGCACTCGCGCCAGATCAGGCCGTCCGGATGGTGCAGCACCGCAGTGACCTCGTCGGGGGTCGGCGGCTCGGCGTTCCCGCTGAGCCGGCAACCGCGAAAGCCCAGGTTGCTGAGCCGGGTAAGGGCGCGCTGCCGGTTCAGGGCATGCACCACCACCCGCACGGGGTAGTCCGTACAGGACGGGTGGGGCAGGCGCAGTGCGACGACGACCTTGCCACCCGGGAGTCTGATGAATCCGCCAGCGGCCATGCCCACATCATCAGCGGTCCGGCCGCCGCCCACCAGAGGGCGACAGCCGGACCTGGCATCGTCGCAGGTCAGACGCTATGTGCTGATAATCACCGGTGGGCGGGACCGACCTGTACGGTCAGCGTGCTGCCGTCCAGCGGCTCGCCCAGGATCGTGATCCGGGTGTTGGTGTCGGGCACCTGGACACTGCCGGTCGGGTTGCCGCTGCTCCAGTACGAGCCGTAGTGGTCGTCGAAGACCGGCGAGCCGAGCTTGGGGCTGATCCGGGCCGCGACCCCGTCGTCGTGCAGCGTGAAACCGTCGGTCGGGTACCAGCTGAACGGCGAGTCGTAGGACTGCAGCCGGTTGCGGATGACCTTGCCGCTGGACCACTTCTCCGGCTTGGCGTGCGCGTCGACCGGCAGGATCTCGCCCGCGCCCGGGTGGATCCCGACGTTGTTGTCGGCCTGTGAGGTGTCCCACAGCCAGATCAGCAGACCGTTCTGGTAGGGGTAGTGCTCGACCCAGTCCGGCTTGGTGCTCGTCCAGCCGAAGTTGTACGGGCCGGTCTTCAGCGTGGTGTCGTAGCTGACGTACTGGCGGTTCTCCGCGATGTAGTACTCGGGGTAGTCGTCGGTGATCGACGCGCCGATCCGGGAGAAGCCGTCGGCGGTCCAGCCGTTGTCGCCGCTCTCGGCGCCGTCGCTCAGCACGGCGGTGCCGTCGGCGGTGACGGTGATCGCGTCGGCCGCGAAGCCCTTCTGCGCCACCCCGCCGTCGGTGAGGTAGCGGAAGCGCAGCTGGATCTGCCGGCCCGCGTAGGCGTCCAGCGGGAAGGACAGGTCCTGGTAGGCGGCGGTGGTGCCGGTCAGGGCCGGGGTGCCGCCGCCGTCGCGCGGGATGGCCTTGCTGTCGGCGGTGCCGTCCAGGGCCGTCCAGCTCGCGCCGCCGTCGGTGGAGACCTCGGTGTAGAGGTAGTCGTAGTTCTCCTCGATGTCCCACCAGCCCTTGAGGTCCAAGGACGCGGTGGTGGCGCCGGTGAGGTCGACCGGGCGGGTCAGCGTGTTGGACAGGTTGTCGCCGCTGCCGCTCCACCACTGCTGGGCGCCTTCGGCGGGCGTGACGACGTCGGTGGTGACCGTCTTGTCGGGCAGCTGCACGATCAGCGCCTGCTTGTCGGCGGTGTTGTACGCGGCCACCCCCAGCTTGGTGGTGGACTTCTTCGCGGCCTGGGCGGTGCCGTAGTTCAGCCAGCCCAGCTGCAGCTTGTCCCAGGCGCTCATGTCGCCGGGCAGGTCGCCGATCGCGTTCTTGCCGGTGCCGAGCCAGGAGCCGTCGGACATCAGCGACCAGTAGGCCACACCGGACTCGCCGGCGCCGGTGGTGTCGTACTCGTCCGGCAGGCCCAGGTCGTGCCCGTACTCGTGGGCGAAGACGCCGAGGCCGCCGTTCTCCGGCTGCAGGGTGTAGTCGCCGACCCAGATGCCGGTGTCGCCGATCTGGGTGCCGCCGGCCTTGTCGCCGGCCGGTCCGGTCCGGCCGGCGTCGGTGCCGTAGGCGTACCAGCGGTGCGCCCACAGCGCGTCCTCGCCCTGGACGCCGCCGCCGGCCGATTCGTCCTCGCCGGCGTGCACGATCTGGAAGTGGTCGATGTAGCCGTCGGGCTCGTTGAAGTTGCCGTCGCCGTCGTAGTCGTAGCGGTCCCACTGGTCGTACGCCGACAGGTCGGACGCGATCTGCGCGTCGGTACGGCCCTGGGCCTGCTGATCGGCCACATAGGCGGTGGTGGCGTCGCGGATCAGGTCCCAGGCGTTGGAGCAGACGGTGGAGCCGCAGTAGTTGGAGCCGTAACGGGCCTCGTTCCAGGGGACCTTGACCCAGGCGGAGACCTCGCCGTCGACCGAGTAGCGGCCCGAGGACTGCTTCTCGTAGTACTTGGCCAGCGATTCCTTGCCCGCCGCGTGCGAGAAGTACAGGTCCTGGAAGTGCTGCTGGTTAAAATCGGCCTGCCAGGCGGTGCTGTTGTTGGTCTTCGGATCCGGCTTGGCGATGGTGTTGTGCGCCGGGCCGGGGTCGCCGCCGTACTTGGGCGCGGGGGGTTCGGGGCCGTCCGGCCCGTCCGGGTCGTAGCTGCTGGTGCTGTCCACCGAGTCGCCGAACTCGGCCAGGATGGTGAAGATCTTGTCGGTCTTCTCCCGGCTCAGTTCGACGTACTTGCCCTTCTTGCCCTTGCTGCCGCTGAGTTGCACCACCTGTGAGCCGCCGCGCTGCTGGACGGCGGCGTCACCGGAGACGACCTGCTGAAGGGCGGCGGAACGTTCCGCCGACTGCTGCTTGCTGAACGGCCCCGGCAGGTTGTGCGCCTGGCTGGTCGCCGGGTCGTGCCCCGCCGCCGGCGCGGGCTGCGCGCGGTCCGCCGCCGGAGTCGCCGCGTGCGCCCCCGCGGTGGTGACCGCGGGTAGCCCCAATACGGCTGTCGCGATGGCGAGGGCGGCGGTTCTGGGTATCCTCCGCTGAGTTTTCAAGATCTTTTGACCTCCCCTTGGGAAAGGCCATTGCATCGGAGTGGCACAGGAAAAACCAGATCTTGACTTGCTCATGGCACACCAGTACGTTTGCCGATTTCACCGCGTCCCGCAGCGGACACACCGTCACCACCGGCTGGGCGCACGGCCGTCGATCGGTCAAGCGTGCGACCCCCTGTGCGCCCCCCGCGTGCACCGCGCCGGAGGTTAGGCCGTGCTTACCCGGCGCCGGGGCAGGGCATGCCGAACCGTAGAGTCATCCGGTAAGCCCCCGAGACACCTGTCGGTCGCCGAACAGCCGTGGAGCGCGGTACTGCTGAGCGTCGTCCGCAGCCCCTGAGCCACCCGTCAGCGTGCCCCCGCTTCGACGTACCGAGGACGGATTCCTCCGATGCCACGTCCTACGAACGCGCAAGTCGCCTCCGGATTATCGACCGTCGTGCTGTTCACCTTCCTGACGCTGCTGCTGTCCGGTGCCCGCTCGGGGCCCGCGGTGGCGGCCGTCGCGGCGGGCGGCATGGTGCTCGGACTGCTCGTCGCGGCCGCTGTCACGGCGCAGCGCCGCAAGGCGGCCGCCCGGGCCGCCTCGGCGCGGTCCGCCGCCACCCGGGCGTCGGCCGCGTCGCTGGGTTCCCTGGCCTCGGTGCCGCGGACCCGGCTGCGGGGCGGCGCGGCCGAACACCGGGTGGGCGAGCACTCGCTGCGGCGCTGAGGCGCCGGGCACCGATATCAGCGGGCGGCCACGACCACGGTCTTGGCCGCCTTGTCGTGCAGGCACTGCCGGTAGGGGCGGTCCCAGGTGCACCACAGCACGTTGAGCAGCCAGTACAGCGGGCCGATCACCACCACCAGCAGCACGCCCGGCAGCGCGTAGACCGCGGCCCGCGCCCAGCCGGCCCCGGCCGGGGCCGCGCCGTCCGCCAGCAGCACCACCCGTATCCCCAGCAGCATCTTGCCCAGCGTCTGGCCGCGGGCGGACAGCATGCCGCCCTCGTAGGCGAAGTACAGCACGAACACCAGCGCGCCCAGCAGCACGTCCTCGTTGTGGCTGAAGTCGCCGGGCGAGGCCGGGCCGGCGATGGCGGCGCCCAGCAGCAGATCGATCACGATCAGGACGAACGTGTCGATCACCCGGGCCAGGAAGCGATTGCCGAGGGTGGCCAGGGGCGGCGTCCCGGGGGGCAGGTCAGCGGTCATGGCTGTTGAGTAAATCAGCCATTCGAGTGAACCGTACAGAGCGGGCTCCGCCGCCGGGTCCCACCCCCGATCGGGTGACCTGGCCCGGGCCGGACCCGGGCGCGACCCGGCGGGCCGGTCAGGCGATCTCGACCACCACGGTCTTGGCCAGCCGGTCCTGCACTCCCTGCCGGTACGGCCGGTCGAAGATCACCGTCAGGCCGATGATCAGGAACCACACGAAGGAGCAGAAGAAGACCGGCACCCACAGCACTCCCGCGCGGACCGCCGACGCCGTCTGCGTGGGCACGCTGCCGTCGGAGAGCATCGCCGTCCTGATGGCCATCATCTTCTTGCCGACGGTCTGGCCGCTCGACCTGGTCGTATAGAACTCGTAGAGGTAGCCCAGGCCGGCCGCGAACACCCCGCCGACCGCCGACCGGCCCAGGGTCGCGCTGCCGTTCTGCACGCTGGCGATCCCCCAGTCCAGCAGGTAGGCGGGCAGCAGCACGATGACGATGTCGATGATCCGGGCCAGCACGCGCTTGCCGGTGGCGGCCGCCGGGGGCATGCCGGCCATCGGATCGGGCCCGGAGCCCCGCGGGCGGCCGGAGTAGGGATTGTGCCCGTACGGATTCCGGTCGTCCTGGCCCTGATCGCCGGGGGGCTGCCCGGAGGGGCCCCGGCCCCAGGGGTCCTGCTCGTACGGACCGCGGCCCTCCCCGCCCGGTCCCTGCGGTCCGCCCCGGCCGCGCGGCGGAGCACCGTACGGCCCGTCACCGAACGCACCGCCGTCACCGCCGGGCTGCCGGTCGCCGCCGTCACCGCGCCGCTCGCCGAACGGGTCGTCAGGAGGTCCTTGGCCCGGCTGGTCGGTACTCATGTGCCGAGTCAACCCCGGCGGCACGGTGGCCGCCCGCCGCGAGACCCGTTCGGGCTACCGGGGGCGCGGCGCGGCCGGTCAGCTGCCCGCGACGAAGGTGCGGGCCGCCTTGTCGTGCAGGCACTGCTTCCACGGCCGGTCGAACAGGCACCAGGCCAGGCCGACGACGCCGATCACCAGCAGGTCCGGCACGGCGTGGGTCAGCCACCGGCGCAGGCTCGCCCCGAATCCCGGCGGCAGCTGGGACTCGACGTCCAGCACCCGCAGCCCGACCAGTTTCTTGCCCACCGTGCGGCCCCACTTGACGGTGGGCAGCACCTCCAGCAGCAGACCGGCCCCGATGGCCACCACCAGCACCGCGCCGAGCTGTACCCCGGTGGTGCCGTCGATCAGCCACACCTTGACGGTCCGCCCGGTCAGCCGCGCCGCGTCCACCTTGTCCTTGGCGTGCTGGTAGGCCGCCGACCCGAGCGGTACGGCGGCGGAGCCCACCACGGCGGCCGTGACGACGGTGTCGATCACCCGGGCGGCGAACCGGCGGAGCAGGCCGCCGGGCCGCTCCTGGCTCAGCGCGCTCCCGAACGGGTCGGCGGCCGGGGGCCGCCAGGGCACGACGAGATCAGCGGCGGCGTTCCCCGGCCCTGGTCCCTGGCCGGGGATCCGGCCGGGGATCTGGCCCCGGCCCCGGTCCTGCCCCCGCCTCGGCTCCGGTCGCTGCCCCTGCCGGGCCAGGTCGTGCACCTGGGCGGCCCAGGGCGCCGAGGACTGCGGCAGCGGCTGGGACTGCGGCCCTGCCTGGGGTTGCGGCTGCGGCTGGGGTTCGGGCCGGGCCGGGGGCTGGGCCTGAGGCTGGGCTCGCGGCTGAGCCGGGGCCGGCGGCTGGACCTGCGGCGCGGCGTTCT
>NZ_FMCH01000353.1 GCF_900091855.1 Streptomyces sp. DvalAA-14 | reverse complement strand
GGGCCCTCGGCAGCCGGGCGCCGGACGGGTGGCGGGACCACTCGGCCCAGCCGACCCAGCCGTAGCGGCGGGACCGGGCGCGGCGGCGGGAGCAGCCGGGCCAGGAGCAGCGCGCACAGGGCCAGCGCGACACCCGCGACCGCGACCGTCTGGCTCATCAAGCCGAACAGGACGCGGTAGACGTCCGGCCGGTTGCTCACACAGTTCCACGCCTTCGTACCGCACACGCCGATGTACACCGGCGCGGGCATCGCCAGCCCGGCCAGGGCGGCGGTGATCAGGGCGGCCAGCAGCCCGCGGGACAGCCGGCTGCCGCCCGGTCCCCGGCCGGCCGCGAAGGCCGCCCCGGCGCAGGCGGCGATCGCTATCCACTCGGTGACGATCGAGACGTAGGTGACCTCGTCCGGGACGTGGGCGTACAGCCGGGCACCCCCGACAACCCCCTGCAGGACGAGGACGAACCCGAAGGAGCCGGCGACGGCGAGGAGCGCCGCGACGGAGGCGACGACCACCGGCCGGCGCGACCGGGCCGGGCGGGCCGGCCGGGCGAGCGGCTCCGGGTCGGGGCCGAGCGCCTCCCGCGCCCAGTCGGGAGCGACCGGCAGCGCCCGCCGGGACGCACCGGCGATGACGAACAGCACCGGCAGCGCCAGCGCCGGGGCGCATCCCGGAAGGGCCGACAAGTAGTCGAGCGGGAGGATGTTGAGGTAGCCGCCGGCGGCCAGTGCCCAGTGGCTGATGGCGGCCGGCGGATCGCCCAGGGAGACATCGACGATGCTGACGGTGTCCCGCATGGCGAACCAGGCGAAGAACACCGGGGCCGCGCCGAGGGCGCCCAGGGCGATGGTCGCGGCGATCCCGGCGCGCAGGGAACGGCGGCTGACGGGTATCCAGGCGATGGCGGCTTCGGTGGCCCACTGGTGGAGCACGATCACGATGACGGCCAGCGTGAGCGCGGTGGTGGCGACGACGGCCGACTGCCGAGTCCACCCGTCCGCGAACACGCCCCAGGTGCCGGCATTGGCGTAGAGGACCGACAGGGGCTGGCCCAGCAGCAGGCCCGCGGTCAACGGGAGCGTGGTCCGCCACGGTGAGGGACGGATTCCCCCCGGCAGTACGCCGAGTTGGGCCCGCCACGTCGTGACGCAGACGAAGCCGACGATCAGCAGCAGGGCGACGGCGACGGCAGGTCCGAGGATCCCGATCTGGGCCAGCAGGACCGAGCCGGCGCTGCCCCGGACCATGCGCCGCATCAGGTGTGCGACCGGGGTGCCGTGGCCGGAGGGAGACACCAGGTAGCTGATCCACCCGGTGAAACCGAGGTTGACGGCGATCAGCGAGATCGCCATGCCGGCCGCGAACGCCGCCGGCACACCGGGCGCGTACAGCACCGATGAGTCGTCGAGGTCGCTGACGCGCTGTCGTGGGGAGGGGTGGTGGCCGACGGAGGTCCGCAGCCGGGCGATGGGCGTGGGCGCCGCCCCCGCGCGGTCCCCGGTCGCCAGGGCGCGGCGCACCGCGGCCTCGTCGGTGAGCGCGGCGCGGGCGTCGGCGTGTGTCTCGCGGACCCGCAGCACAGCGTTGCGGGTGAGGTACACCAGGCCGGTGAGCAGGACCAGCGCAAGGATGGAGTGCAGGTCGGGGGTGCGCGCCCGGACGTCGTACGCGCTCGGGTGCGCCGGGTGCCGGAAGACGCCGGGGGCGAAGAAGGCCACCAGGAAGGGCAGCACGACGACGGCGACGTACGTCCGCCAGGCCGCGTAGGTCACGTAGGTGGGGCGGTTGTCCCGGTTGGCGAGGTGGCCCAACTCGTGCAGCACGATGCCGTCGAATTTCTGGGGATCGGTGGTCCGCAGGAGCAGCAGGCCGGCGTCGAGCTTGAGGTAGGTCCGCCGCTGGTGCCCGAAGGCGCGGGCGCCGGTGTCGCGCGCGTAGGAATTGAGCCGGCACTGCGGTCGCGGCCCGCCCCCTGGTCCGACCCGCTCCGCCAGTTCGGCCACGCGGGCGCCCATCGCCTGCTGGTCGGGACGGTCGAGGCGCAGCAGGGTCAGTCCCTCGCGCCGGAGCCGGGGCAGTCGGCGCCACAGCCACCGCGGCGAGCCGCGGCGCAGTCCGGCGGTCGCGGGGTGGGCGGTGTGCAGGATGAACCAGGGTGTCAGGGCGTAGGCGACCGCGCTGATCGCGGCCACCAGGAGCATTCCGGACAGCGACCAGCGGGTGAGCGAGCCGACGTACGGGGAGGTGCAGCCCAGCACCACCGCGGTGTCGGTGAGCGGGCCCTTGCCGTTGACGACGCCGGTCAGGCGCACGGCCGACATGCACCGCGCCGCCTGCCGGTCGCTCTCGGGGTGGACCAGCAGGGAGAGATAGCCGTACAGCGAGCCGGTGCTGGCCAGGATCACCAGGACCAGCGTGGCGAACCGCAGGGTCGTCGCGGACGGCACGACGTCGGGGCCGGTGAGCAGCCTTCTGCGCCAACGGGCGGCGGCCGACGGATCGGCGGCCGGTTCGCCCGTCGCGGCGCCTGCTGCGGCGCCGGTGTCGCTCACCATCGCGCGGCTGCCTTCCGGTAGGCGGTGGCGGCGGTGTCGCGGGTGAGCGCGGTGTCCACGGCGAGTCCGTCGTGCGAGACGACGATCACGGTCCCGCTGTGCCGGATGGCCCGCACGTCCATGTACAGGGCCGCGCCGAGCGCGGGAATGGTGCCGGTGAAGCGGGTGGTGGTCGACTGGTCGCCGACGGCGGGCAGGGAGAGCGGCGCCGCGCGGAAGGAGACCTCGAATCCGTCGACCTCGCCCGAGAACGAGGCGCAGGCGCTGGGCATGCCCTGGTAGGCCGCCATCGCGCGGGCGGCTCCGCTGCCGGTGTACTGCAGCAGGGTCTCGCTGAGCGAGGTGCCGGTGGCGTCGGCGAACACCACGCTGGCGGAGGCGCTCGCGCCTTTCGGGTCGGACGCCAGAACGGGGCAGGCGGCCAGCGACGAATCGCCCGAGCCGGGGGCCGGCCCGGTCTGCCGGGTGAATCCGTCCGGGACGTCAGCGACGGCGAGCAGCGCCGCCCTGAGGTCGGCGGCCGACGGGACATGGGTGGCCGGCGGACGGGTGGTGGCCGGGCGGGCGCTCGGGGTCCGGCTGGGGCGGCTCGGCGGTTTCGGCGGGTGCGGGGAGTGCGGGGAGTGCCCGGGCGGCGAACCGGCGGGGGCCGACGTGGTGCCGGGCCGGCTCGCGGTCGGGGCGGCGCTGAGCTGACCGCCTTTCCCGGGAGGCGTGGACGTGGGTGACGGCTCGGCCGAGCCGGTGGTCGTGGTCGTGGCTGTCGCGGTTGTCGTCGTTGCCGTGGTCGGCGCGGTGGTCGCGGTCGGCCGGGTCGGCCCCGCGGCGGTGGGTGCGCCGGTGGCACGGCGGTCACCGGTGCCGGAGCCGCACGCGCTCGCACCGCCGGTCAGCGCCAGGACCAGGACAAGACCGCCCATGGTACGCCGAGTAATTGCTCTCATGATTCCCCCTGCTGTCCATCCATCCGCCCCCCGGCAGACTTATTGCGCCGCGCCGACGCGATTCACCACCGGCGCACCGTTCTTGCCACTGGGATTTCCGGTACGGAGCACCGGGAAACCTCAATTCCCCCGATGGTGTGAGATGGGGTCAGACGGTGCTGGCGTTTCGGATGGGGCACGGTGACCGACCGGCACGTATCAACTCGCCGCATTTATGCGCCGGGATATGCGGACCGGACGAGACATCCGTTCCGGGGACCCCGATCGGGAGCCACAAGGTCTTCTTGCCGCTGTACCGGCTGGTCGGCGACGGTGGCGGCTAGTGCCGGTGCCGGTGCTGATGCCGGCGCTGATGCCGGTGCGGGAAATGGCCCGGAATTCCGGTGCGCAATCCGCGATGAGCGTTCCGGCGGGAAGGCCGCTCACCCCCGGGTCCGGTGGCTGCCCGAACCGGGGCCCGGCTCACACCGCCTTCTGGTCGAGGCCGCGGAGGCGGGTCAGTTCGTCCGGCGAGAGCCGCAGTGCGCCGGCGGCGATGTTCTCGGTCAGGTGGCCGGGGTCGCCGGTGCCCGGGATGGCCAGCACATGCGGTCCGCGGTGCAGGGTCCACGCCAGCCGGACCTGGGCGGGCGTCGCGCGGTGTGCGCGGGCGACGGCGAGCACTTCGTCGTGGTGCGTGTCGCTCGCACGCGCCTCGCGCCGCTCACCGGCGATCGCGAAGTACGGGACGAACGCGATGCCCTGCTCGCCGCAGCTGTCCAGCAGACCGTTGGCGTCCGAGAGCCGGCGGTCGAGGCCGTACCAGTTCTGCACGCAGACCACCGGCGCGATGGCTTGGGCTTCGGCGAGATGCTCGGGCTTGACACTGGAGATGCCCAGGTGGCGGATGAGGCCGGAGTCGCGCAACTCGGCCAGGGCGCCGAAGTGCTCGGCGATCGACTCCTGGTTCATCCTGCGCAGGTTCACGACATCGAGGTGGTCACGGCCGAGTTGACGCAGGTTTTCCTCGACCTGGCCGCGCAACTGCTCGGGCGTGGCCGGGGGCAGCCACGCGCCCGACGGATCCCGTCCCGGCCCGACCTTGGTGACAATGACCAGGTCTTCGGGATAAGGGGCCAGCGCACGGTTGATCAGTTCATTGGCCGAACGCGCGGGTGAAAAGTAGAACGCGGCGGTGTCGATATGGTTCACGCCGAGCTCAACCGCCACGCGCAGGAGACGAATCGCGCGATCGCGGTCGATCGGAGCGCCGTCGGAGTTCCCCCTCATCCCGTTCCCCGTCAGACGCATTGCTCCGAAGCCGAGCCGATTGACCTTCCGGTCGCCGAGCTTCCAGGTGCCTGCCGCAGCCGCCGTCATCGGTTCTGAAATCACCATGTCCTGCCTCTCCTTCGCATGGGGAGCGCCCGGAAAAGGGCGTGCCGATCGTTCGGCGCGGCCGGCGTCCTTTCCTGAGGGCGCCAGGATGGGCCGAGTTCACCGCTGCCGACCTCGGAGTATGGAGTCCCGGTCGCTACCGCGAGAAGGCACGGGCCGGGCGGGAAATCTCACACGGATTCGCGGAACGAAGCGGCACCGCCGAGGCGTTGGAGAATACGTGAACGCCGCACACGTAATGCGGCGCTTCAGGAGTTCTGTCCGCGCGTATCGGGGTGCCGCGTTGCCGCCGACTCGGCGCGCCGCCGTGCGTCGCGCTGCCTGACCGCTCAGCGCAATGCCGCGACGAAGGCCGCTTCATGGCCCGCGATGTGCGCCTGGTCGGCGCGATAGAGCACATCGTGCCCCTGCGCGATGTGCTCCGCGAAGGCGGCCACACCGGCCGCCGCCCGGTCGTGCATGTGCCTTACCAGATCCGCCAGTCGGCCCCGGGCGACCACGGGGAGCGCCACGCGGGCGGCGGCGTCCAGTCCGTAGGCGTCGGCGAACAGCGCCAGCCGACGGGTTTGTTCGGCTACCGGCGCCGTGAAGTCCGGGTTGCCGGGGCCGGTCAGGGGCACGAAGCGGTAGGCGGCGTACGCGACATCCCAGACCCGGGGGCCAGGGTGGGCGGTGTCGAAGTCGATGAAGGCGACCGGCCGGCCCTGCCGGAACACGCAGTTGTAGGGGGCGATGTCGCCGTGGCAGACGACATCGGCGGGTTCACGCGTGGGGCGGTACCACCGGGCACCGGCGGGCGGGACAAACCCGACCGTCGCGTCGTGGTAGCCGCGCAGCAGCACGGCCACGGCTACCAGGGCCGCGTCCGACCGCACGGCCCGCGCCAGCGGGTAGTCCGGCACGTCGCCCGGCAGATGGTCCAGGATTTCCCTCCCCTGGTCATCGAAGCCGTGCGCCAGCGGAGCCCCGGCGAAACCTGCCGCACGGACGTGGGCAAGGAGAGCGTGCACCGCAGGGCTCCAGGGGCCGGCCGGCCGCCGAACGAACCTGCCGGTGCGTACGACGTGGTTGACGCCCCCGCCGGCCAGGACTTCCTCCCCGCCTGCCGCCGCCATCAGGTCCCCCCTCTGCTTGTGCCGATCCGCCGATCCGCGCCGCCGACTGCCACCCCGCCGACAACGCTTCGACGGTGGCCCGGGGCACGCCCAGCAGCGTCAGCAGCACCGCGTTCGTCCAGCTGGTGCGGTCCTTGCCAGCCGCCCGCGTCGCGGAGGTTGCGCGCGTCGGCGGCGGTGGGCCGTAAGTACCAGCGGGCGGCGGGCGGGCTCCCCCGCCGGCCCGCCGGGCGGCCCGGTGCTGTCAGGAGGAATGTCCCGCCGTTGGTGCCGCGATGCCGCCGGCGACGATCTCCCGCAGCGCCGCCACGTGGCCGTCGAAGGCGTCCCGGCCGGTGCTGGTGAGGCGGGCGCGCACCTTGCGGCGGCCGCCGCTCGAACGCCGTTCCGTGACGACGTATCCCGCCTCCTCGAGCGTCGTGAGCTGCTTGGAGAGCGCCGAGTCCGACAAGGCCAGACGGTCCTTGAGGAAGGTGAACTCCGCCCAGTCGACGGCTGCCAGGGTCGCCACCAGCGACAGGCGCGTGCTGGGGTGGATCAGCTCGTCGAACTTCGCCGGCATCATGCCCGAACCCACCGGCGCAGGACGCGGAGGATCTCCGGCCCGCCGAACCCGACGACAGCCGCGACCAGCACCGTCGCCCAGATCCCGGCATGGCCGGCACCGTCCGCGTCCAGCGCCACCGCCGCGGCCACGGTGAGGCCGACCAGCCCGGCCAGCATGCCGACGACGACCAGCGGGATGCGGTGGCCGGCGACCGCCGAACTCACCTGCAGCCGGTCGGTCCGACGGCGTCCGTCCAGCAGACGGGAGGCGACCGTGGTGTGCCCGACACTGAAGGCCACCGTGGCCATCCCGGCCGCCCACGACGGCAGCACGTCTCCCAGCGTGCCCAGCACGACCCAGCCGGCCGCCATCGCCCACCAGTATCCACGCGGCAGGCCGATCTCCTCGGCCACCTCCTGCCGGGCGCGCTCGACCACGTCGAGCGCGCTGCGGGCCTGCTCCGGGGCAACATCGTCCATGACAGCACCTCACTTTCCCATCGGGAAAGCCACGATCTCACTTTCCTGCCCGGAAAGTCAACAGGTGCGCCATCGGCGAGCGAGCGGAACCTGCGGCCGCCACAGCGCTCCGCGTCCGCACCGCCCCGCGTCCGCACCGCACCGCCCACCGGACCGAACCGGACCACACCGCGCCGCCCGCCGGGCCGGCCCCCTCGCGGTCCCGGCCGGGAGCCCGACGAGCCTTGAGCCGGCAACCCTGCCTCCGCCCTGCGGAGGAAGCAGTTGTCGGATCTCCCTAACGTCAGCTGTTCGTGAGCGACTTGCCCTCGATCGAGTGACCATGGTCGGAACTGCCCCCTGACGCAGGTATTTTCCTCCCTTTCGGAGTTTCATCCTTGATGGGAGAGAAATGCGTATCAGCAATGCCCTGACGGCTTGCGGGCTGGCCGCGGCGGTAGTTGTCGGCGGCGCCGGCGCCGCCTCCGCGATCGGCAACGACGAGGGGATCACCACCGCCAACGGCAACGGCTCCACCCAGGCGTACGGCAACACGGTCACCGGCGGTGAACTCAGCCCGCAGGTCGGCCTGGTGCAGGGTTCGCTCAACAAGCTGTGCGCCGGTGTCCCCGTCAAGGCGAACGTCGGCTCGCTGGTCGGCATCCTGATCCCGGTCACAGCGCAGGACATCCAGGTCCTGTCCTCGCCGCAGAACCAGCAGTGCGCCGAGAACTCCACCCAGGCCAAGGGCGACGAGCCGCTCTCCCACCTGGTCGACGACGTCCCGGTGCTGTCCGGCAACGGCGTCGCCAACCACTGACGCCGCGCCCGTGAGCGGCGCACGGAGCTGACCGGTCCGCAGCGCCGCGGCCAGCAGCAGGACGCCGCGAAGGCCGGGCCGGGACTCCCGACGGGGATCCCGGCCCGGCCCGCCCGCCCCCGGAACCGGCCGACCGCCCGTCGGCCCGCCCACGCCGCGACCACCCGTCCCGAACACGAAATACATTCCACGTCGGGCGACCGAACGCTAGTGTCCTGGCGCAGCGAGTCGACACACGAGAAGTACGAGGAGTACGAGCAGTACGAGGAGTGGCAGACATGGTCGGTCGTCCGACCACGCGTTGACGTTGGAGGCCGTCCGGCCTGTCATCGCGTGCTGCCCTTGGTGGTGCGGCACAGCGAGCCTTCTCCTGCCCGAACCGCCGGCGCCCCTGGGTGCGCGCCCGGTCGCGGGCCTCGTTGTCGGCAACCCGAGGGATCCCTGTGCCGTCCGCTGTCTCTGCCATATCCGACGCCGGTCGCCCCGCAGCGTCCAGCCTGTGGCTGGACGGTGACTTCCGCGGGCTCTGGGTGGGGCAGACCGCCTCCCAACTCGCCGAGCAAGCCGGCCTGGTAGTCCTTCCGCTCTTCGCGGTCCTGACCCTCGGCGCCGGCGCCACCCAGTTGGGCGTCCTGCGCGCCGTGGGCCAGGCACCGGCCCTGCTGCTCTCCCTCTGCGCCGGCGCCTGGGTGGACAGGTGGCCGAGGAAGGTCATGAAGCCGGCGAGCCCGAGGAAGGCGAGGACGAGGCCCGGTCGGTGGACCGGCCCCCGCGCGGGAGCGGAGGACGGTGCCGCGCCCCGCACGGATTCTGGAATGGTCATGACCGCTCTCCAGTCGCCGAGGGCGTACCGCGATGTGCGGTCCGACCGGAAGGACAGGGGTGACACGGCGGGACGCAAGGGGACGCGGAGGTCCGCGCGAGCCGGCCGGTCGGCGTTCGGTGGACGCCTTCCGGAAGCTAGCACCCTGGTTAAAGTAGGTACCTAGAGGAAAGTGACTTCCCCGGGAGTAACTGTGACCGAATCACCGGAGCCCCGAACCGCACGGCCGGGGCGTTCCGAAGCTGCCGCCCGGACGGCGGTGCGACCCGAACAGGCCTGCCCGATCGGACCGGTGGTGGACATCGTGTTCAGCCGCTGGACGACGCCGATCCTGTGGGCACTGCACACGTTCGGCCGTCAGCGGTTCGTCGAGTTGGAGCGGCTGATCGGCACCATCACGCCGAAAGTGCTCACCCAGCGGTTGCGGCAGATGGAACGCGACGGTCTCGTCGTCCGCACCTACTACCAGGAAGTGCCGCCGCGGGTGGAGTACGAGATCAGCGAGCTCGGCCGGAGCCTTTCCCCGCTGTTCGCCACGCTCAACGACTGGTCGCAGGCCAACCTGGCCCGGGTCGAAAAAGCCCGGGAGGCCTACGACGCCGCCGGGACGCCGGGCCCGGGCCGGCGCCACTGAACGGGCCGGCGCCACTGAACGGGCCGGCGCCACTGAACGGGCCACCGGCACTGAACGGGCCGCCGCCACCGGAGTTCCGCCACGGCCGATCCGGACCGGACCGCGCCGCAGGCGGCCCGCCCAGCAGGGGCAACCGTGCGACCGCAGCGTATCTTTATGACCGGCAGGGCCGAAATATCAGCGTTCCGGCTGTCCGTGATGGAAGCTCTCAGTAGGGTTTGGCCCTCGACATCGGGGGGATCGCTGATGACCAGCACACAAGACCCGGCGGGCGGGGGGTTACCCGCACCGGGCGCCCAGCCCACCGGCTACAACCGGGGCGTTTTCAGCAGGATCGATCACGGGGCCCGGCTCAGCCTCTACCGGGTACTGCTCATACCGCTCGTGCTCGCCCTGACGCTGGCGTTCCATCCGTGGACGTGGGGCGGCTCCTCGGGTTCGGCGGGGCCCGGCGACGGCTACAACCCCGCGCCGTACGACACCAGCACCGACGACGGCAGCGGCGGCTTTCTGCCCACCGACACCGCCACCACCGATCCGGACCCCGGAACTCCCTCGCCCACCGACGACGGGCAGACCGAGGCCGCCGCGCTGGACGCGCTGATCACGCAGTCCGCCGATTCGCGCGCCAAGGTCTCGGCGGCGGTGAACGACGCCGAGCAGTGCGGCGCCGGGCTGAGCGACGACGCCGCCGCCTTCCAGGACGCCGCCGACTCCCGCTCCTCGCTGGCCCAGCAGGCCGGGAACGCGAGCATGGACGCGGTGCTCGGTGGGCCGGACGCGGCCCTCCTGCTCAGCACCGCGCTGTCCCGGTCCGCCGACGCCGACGCCGACTACGCCCGCTGGGCCCAGGCACTGGCCGGCGGCGACTGCGCCCCGAGCACCACGCAGAGCCAGCGGGACTTCCTGGCCGGCGGGAAGGACAGCACCAAGGCGCAGCAGGCCAAGTCGGACTTCGTCGACGCGTGGAACCCGATCGCGGCCCAGTACGGACTGGCCACCCGCAGTCCCGACGAGTTCTGAGCCGCCCCGCATCCCGTCCTGCCAGCCCGCACTCGTGGGAGTACCGAGCCATGACCTTCGACCCCCAGCCGCAGATCCGCCGTTCGCCGGCGTACGACGACAACGACACTCCCCCCGGCCCCGCCGCCCGGGACCACGCCGCCGGCGCTCAGCGAGGTCACCCGCCTGCTGTCCATCGGCGTCCAGACCGACCCCGCCTACGCCGATCAGGTGATCGACGAACTCGTCAACAACAGCTATCGGTTCGCCGCCCCCTCGTACGGCTACGACGCCGCCACCGTGCTCGGCAACGCGCTCGCCGCCCGCCGTCGCCGCCGGGCCAGGACCACGGCCGTGGTGGTCGTGGTCGTGCTCTGGGCCGTCTTCGGCGGCATCCTGGTGAGCGACGGGGTGTACGGCGCGACGGGCTTCTGGGTCAGCACCGTGCTGGCGCTGTGGTCGCTGTGGGCGGTCAACCTGCTGGCCGCTGTTCTCGAACGGCAGGTCGTCACGGTGCACTTGCGCCGCAGCCGGCGGGCGGGCGAGGGCTTCGACGGCGTCCCGCCCGTGCCCGCGCCGGGTCCCGCCGGCCTCTACGACAAGATCCGTGCCGACCAGAGCAGTTCGGTCGGCGTCGTGTACTACGGCGGCTATGTGCCGTTCATCGGCGCGGGCGAGTCGGTGCGCCGCTGGTCGTTCGCCTGTCTGCTGGAGCGGGCCAGGACGTCGCTGCTGCCGCCGTTGTCCGCGGTGGCCGATCGGCAGGAGCCGGGCCACGGCGCCGACGGTATCCGGGCCATGGACCCCGACCCGTTCACCGCCGATGAGCTCACCGCGTACATGGAGCAGCGGCTGCGGTCCTCGCTGCTGGACGAAGTAGCGGCCCACGGCCAGCGATTGAGGGGCCTGGAAGTCTCGCGCTGCTTCTACGCCAAGGCCCTCGGCAGCCGGGCGCCCGTCCCGGCCGACCGCCTCGCGGAATACCAGCAGGCGGCCGGTGAGGTCCCCGACCACTACAACGCGGCCCGCGAGTACCTGTGCGTGCGGGTCGGCTCGTGGTCGCAGGAACTCGTGACGTCGGTGTTCTTGAACGTCGACCTCAAGGGCCGCATGATCTACACCCAGTTCCACGGCTACCACCTGATGCCGATCAAGTCGGCCTACCACGAGGCGGACCGCCAGCGGCGGCTGAACGGGGCCGAAGTGCGCAGGCTCGCCGGCCGGGTGGCGCTGGAATCGGCCGCGGGTCTGCTCGGCGGCGCGCTGTGGGCGCTGGCCTGGCCGCTGGCCATCGCGAAGGCCCTGTGGAACCGCAAGGACCTGCGCACCGCGACGGCCGCCACGACCGCGCTCGATCCGAAGGAGGAGCCGGACTACATCGACTGGGGGGCCCGCAGAAGCGTGCGGGAGATGGCTTCCGGCGCCTACCTGCACTTCTTCCAGCAGATGGACGACGAGAAGTTCATCAAGATCATCGAGCGGCGGACCTTCGAGGTGATCCTCGACTTCCTGGAGGACCACCACGTCGACACCACCGAGTACCGGGCCCAGCAGAACGCGCTCAACATAGGGATCCTGCAGACCGGCAGCGGGACCATAGTCAACTCGGCCGCGGTGGCGGCCGGTTCACAGGCAAGGGCGTCATGACCCGCGGCCCGGACGGGCCCGAGAGGAGTCAGCGGACATGAGTGGCGGCAACCGGAACACCGGCATCCATCAAACCGGCAGCGGCCGGATCGACAACTCGGGGCCGATCGCGGTCGGGGACGGCGCGCAGGCCCGCGGCGGGGCGCCCGGGCCTTCGCCCTCGGCGGGTGAACTCACCCCCCAGCAGGCCCTGGACGCGCTGCGCGCCCTGCTGGCCGAACACGGCTCGGACCTCACCGACGAGGACCGGGCCCGCGCCCGGGGCGAATTGGCGGAGGTCACCGACCAGCTCGCCGCCCCGGAGCCCGATCCCGGCCGGATCGCCCGGATCCTCGGACGCCTGACCGCCGCACTGTCCTCGGTCACCGCGCTCGCCGTGGCGGCCGACCGGCTGCGTGAGGCGGTCAGCCGCGCGATCGGCTGACCCGCGGCGAGGACGGCGCACGGACCCGGTGGCGGGGCCGCGGCTCCCGGCGGGCGTACGGGAGCCCGGACCGGGAGTGCGTAGGGTCTGGCGTGTGCAGCGACTTGAGATATCCGACCTCATCACGGCGGTGGATCCGCACAGCGGCCGGCGGCTGCCGGTCCGCCGGAGCGAGGTGGTCGCGCGACTGCGGGCGGGCGGTGACCGGCGCGCGGCCGGGATCGTCGCGGGGTTGCCGGTGGACGGGGACGGCGTGTTCGACCCGCGCGCCGTGGACCGGCTGCTCATCGGCGTGCACACCGAGCTCCAGCGCCTGAGCGAGGAGCTCCGGATGGGCGAACGCCTGGTGCAGGTGCTCGGCCCGCTCTTCACCGCCATCCGGGCGGCCGGCGGGCGGAGCGGTCCCTACCGCCTGGTCGACGTCGGCTGCGGCTTGGGTTATCTGATCCGCTGGCTGGCCGCCACCGGGGCTCTCGGGGCGGACGTCGAACTGGTCGGGGTCGACCTCGATGCCGCGCTGGTCGGCGAAGCGGGCCGCCTCGCCGCCGCGGAGGGGCTCGACTGCCGGTTCGTGCACGGGAACGCCTTCGCCCTGCCGAAGACGGCGACCGTCTTTGTCTCCACCGGTGTGCTGCATCATTTCCGCGGCCCGGCGCTGGGCCGTTTCTTCCAGGCCCAAGCCGCCTCACCGGCCGACGCCTTCTGCCACTTCGACATCGCCGCGAACCGCCTGGCGCCCCTCGGCGCCTGGATCTACCATCGCGCCCGGATGCGCCATCCGCTCGGCCGCCACGACGGGGTGGTGTCCGCGCGGCGCGCGCACAGCGATGAGACGCTGCTGCGCGCCGCCGGGACAGCCGGCATCCGCCCCCTGCTGTACGAGCCGGGTGGCACGGCGAACCCATTCTGCACGACCTTGCGCCCGGTCATCGGAGTGCGCCCGCAACTGGAGGCGCCCTTTCGGTCGGCTCTCGGGCGCGATGCCCGCCGGCTTGTCGGCCCGGAGCACCTCGCCCCGGCCACCCGGTGACGCCCGCCCTGCCGCTGGCACTTCTCGGCCTGGTGGACGCGGCGTTCAGCGGCTTTCGTGCCTACGCCGGCAGCGACGCCCGCATCCGCAAACACCGGGCCACCGCCCGCGCCGCCCTGCGCGGCCTGGCCGTCGGCGGCGTCCTCCTGCTCGCCCCCGCGCTGACCGCCGTCCTGCTGCTGCGGACCGCGCCGGACCGCGACCGGCGGTACGACACCCTGGCCGCCGGGGGCCTGGGTTACCTGCTCCCGCTCACCGTCTACGCCGCCGCCGTGCTGCTCTCACTGGCGGCCTACTTCGCCCTGCCGTTCCGGGCCAGTACCTTGGCGATGGTCGCCGGCCTCGGCCCGCTCACCTTGCTGCGGCCGCTGGCCGTTGCCGCCGCCTGCGCGGGGGCGGCGGTCAACGGCGGCGGCTGGTCGGCCCTACTGGTCGGTGCGGCCGCGGGCGGCACCGTGCTGTGCGTCGAACCCGTCGTTCACCGTCGCTGGTACAGCGGTGTGCGGTGAGCTCGACGCGGCCGCGGATCCCGGGGCGGGCGACGCGCCGGTCTCGCGGGTCAGGCGGAGCGTGACGATCTCGAAGGGGCGCAGCCGCAGCTCGACGCTGTCACCGCGGACGGCCGGCGGCTGCCCGGTGTCCAGCGGGCGCTCCAGCAGGTCGCAGGCGGTGGCGGCGCCGAGGCCGAAGCCGGTGGTCACGGTGGCGCGGGTCCGGGCGCCCTCCGCCTCGTAGAGGCGGACCACGACGTCGCCGCTGCCGTCGTCGGCGAGTTTGACCGCGCTGACCACCACCCCGGGCCGGTCGACCTCGACCAGCGGGGCGACCGTGCCGCTGCCGGCGGTGCGGCGCTCCGGCAGATGGATGCGGTAGCCCTCGCGGACGGCGTCGCCGATGGTGGCGCCGGGCAGCAGGGCGTAGCCGAAGCGGTGCACGCCCTGGTCGGTGTGCGGGTCGGGGAAGCGGGGAGCGCGCAGCAGCGAGAGGCGGACCGTGGTCGTCGCACCGCGGCCGGTGTCGCGGGCGGCGCGGCTGACGTCGTGGCCGTAGGTGGAGTCGGTGACCAGGGCCACGCCCCAGCCGGGCTCGGCGAGGTGCAGGAAGCGGTGGTTGCACGCCTCGAACCGGGCCGCGTCCCAGCTGGTGTTGGTGTGGGTGGGCCGGTACACGTGGCCGAACTGCGTCTCGGCGGCGTAGCGGTCGGCGTGCACGTCCAGCGGGAAGGCCGCCTTGAGGAACTTCTCGGTCTCGTGCCAGTCGACCTCGGTGACGATGTCGAGGCGCTTGTGTCCTGCGGCGAGGCTGAGCAGCTGTACGGCGTGCGAGCGGCCGAAGGAGCGCTCGACGCGTACGGACGCCGCGTCGGGGCCGGCGCCGGTCAGCTCGACCCGGTCGGCCGCGGTCAGGTCCGTCACGGTGTTGCGGTAGTAGGTGTCCACGTCCCAGGCGTCCCACATGGCGGGGAAGTCCGGGTGCAGTTGGAGCAGGTTGGCCGGCCGGCCCGGGGCCAGGGCCTCGCGGTCGGCGTCGAGATCGCGGACGGAGACGACCAGGCCGCGGGCGTCGATCTCCACCCGGAGCAGGCCGTTGTCGAGGATGTGCCCGCCGTCCGGGCGCGGGGCCGCGGTGACGGCACCGACCCGGCCGGCCGCCGTGGCCGGGCCCGCGCCGCCGGCCGGGACGCCCGACCTGGTGTGCGGGGCCGCGTTGAAGACCAAAGTGCCCTCTTCCGCGCCCGACGCGCCCTTGGCCAGGGCGAGTTGCGCGGACTCGATGAGGGCCAGCAGCTCCTCGGCCACGGCCGCGTAGGTGCGGCGGGCCTCGCGGTGCACCCAGGCGATGGACGAGCCGGGCAGGATGTCGTGGAACTGGTGGAGCAGCACCGTCTTCCAGATCCGGTCCAACTGCTCGTACGGGTAGGGGTGTCCGGTGCGGACGGCGGCGGTGGCGGACCACAGTTCGGCCTCGCGCAGCAGGTGCTCGCTGCGGCGGTTGCCCTGCTTGGTGCCGGCCTGGCTGGTGAGGGTGCCCCGGTGCAGCTCCAGGTACAACTCCCCGACCCACACCGGGGGTTCGGGGGACTCGGCACGCGCCTGGGCGAAGAAGTCCGCCGGGGACTGCCAGCTCACCCGGGCCGCGCCCTCCAGGTCACGCATCCGGGACGCCTTGGCCACCATCTCCCGGGTGGTGCCGCCCCCGCCGTCGCCGAGCCCGGTCGGCGCGAGCGAGCGGCCGGCCGTGCCCTTCTCCCGGAAGTTCCGTGCCGCGTGGGCGATTTCCCGGCCGTGCATCGTGGCGTTGTAGGTGTCGATCGGCGGGAAGTGGGTGAACACCCGGCTGCCGTCGATGCCTTCCCAGGTGAAGGTGTGGTGCGGGAAGGCGTTGGTGGTGCTCCAGGAGATCTTCTGGGTGAGCAGCGAGGTGGACCCGGCGGCCCGGATGATCTGCGGCAGTCCGGCGGCGAAGCCGAAGGTGTCGGGCAGCCACACCTCGTCGTTCTCGATGCCGAACTCGTCCAGGAAGAAGCGCTTGCCGTGCACGAACTGGCGGGCCATCGCCTCCGATCCGGGCATGTTGGTGTCCGACTCCACCCACATCCCGCCGGTGGGCACGAACCGGCCCTCGGCGACGGCCTGCCGGACCCGGTCCCAGACCTCGGGCCGGTGCTCCTTGATCCAGGCGTACTGCTGTGCCTGGGACATGGTGTAGACGAAGTCCGGCTCGTCCGCGAGCAGTGCCGTCATGTTGGCGGCGGTGCGGGCCACCTTGCGCACGGTCTCGCGCAGCGGCCACAGCCACGCCGAGTCGATGTGGGCGTGGCCCACCGCGCTGATCCGGTGCGCCGACGCGTGCGCGGGGGCGGACAGCACACCGGTCAGCGCCTGCCGTGCGGCGGCCGCGGTGCCGTTCACATCTTGCAGGTCGACGGCGTCCAGGGCCCGTTCGACGGCCCGCAGGATGTCCCAGCGGCGGGCCGAGTCGGCCGGGAGTTCCGGCATCAGCTCGCCGAGCACTTCGAGATCCTGCACCAGCTCCCAGACCGTACGGTCGAAGACCGCCAGGTCCATCCGGCCCAGCACGTACTGGGGGGCGCGGCCGGCCGTCTCCTTGTCGCCCAGCGCGGTGGGGCGGAAGGGCGGGTCGTCGAGCACGATCGGGTTGGCGGCGGCCTCGATGTGCAGCAGCACCTGTTCGCCCCCGGTGGCCGGATCCGCGATCGGCACGTACTGGTTGCGCGGGTTGAGACCCTTCACCGGGCTGCCGTCCGGGCGGTGGACGAGACCTTCGCACTGGAAGCCCGGGGTGTCCCGCTCGAAGCCGAGGTCCAGCAGCGCCTCGACGGTCCGGCCGGCCCAGGCGGCGGGCACGGTGCCGGTGACCGTCAGCCAGCTGGTGCCCCACGGCGGCCCCCACGGGTCGCCGGGCCCGATCGGGTCGCGGGGCGCGCCGATGCCGTCCGCGACCGGGACCGGTTCGTCCGGCGCGTTCCAGATCCCGACCGTCAGCGGTACCCGCTCCGGATACACCGCGGGCCGGATCCGCTCGCGCAGGACGCGGTCGAGCCGGGACTCAATGAGGTGGCGGTCGTCGTGCATTCACGTGCTCCGGGTGTGTGGGGCGCCACGGCGGTGCGCGCCGGGCGGGCCTGCGGGTGCGGCGCGGTCAGACCGGCGTCGGTCCCCGGTCGGCGCCATGGGTGATGATCGAGGTGCGGACCACGACGCGGCGCGGTGGCAGCGTCCCGGTGGCGGGGCGGGCGAGGCGCTCGCCGAGCAGGTGGGCGGCGCGGCGGCCGATCTCGTCCGGGTCGTAGTCGACCACCAGGACGGGGACGCTGAGCACGTCGGCGAGGTCGAAGTCGTCGAAGCCGGCCAGTGTCGCGCGCAGTTCGTGGTGCCGCAGCGCCCGGTAGGCGCCCAGCGTATTGCGGTTGTTGGTGCAGAAGACCGCGGTGGGCGGGTGCGGCAGCGCGAGCAGTTCGCTCGCGGCCCGCTCGGCCGAGGCCAGGTCCTCCTGGCCGCGCTTGACCAGCTCGTCGTCGGGGTGGACACCGGCGTTCTCCAGGGCGGCGCAGTAGCCCCGGTAGCGTTCGGAACCGGTGTAGACCGACGGCGGGTTGCCGAGGAAGCCGATCCGGCGGTGGCCGGCGGCCAGCAGCCGGCTGGTCGCGGCGTAGGCGCCGCCGAAGTCGTCGACCAGCACGCAGTCCGCCTCGTATCCGGCCGGCGGCCGGGCGACCATGACCACCGGCAGGCCGGCCGGCAACTCCTCGGCCAGATAGGCCTGGTCGGCGCCGGCCGGTACCAGGATCAGGCCGTCGACCCGCCGGGCGGAGAAGTCGGCGACGGCGTCGCGCTCGCGGGCCGCGTCGCCGGCCGTGTTGGTGATCATCACGCGCAGGCCCTCCTCGGCGACCGCCGCCTCGATGCCCAGCGCGAGGCGGGCGTAGAACGGGTTGGCCAGATTGGTGACGATCAGGCCGATGGTGCCGGTGCCCTGGCCGTGCCGGAAGTTGCGGGCCAGCGTGTTGGGACGGTAGCCGAGCTGCCGGACCGCCGCCTCGACCCGGGCGCGTTTGTCCGCGGACACCCCGGTGTCCCCGCGCAGCACCCGCGACACGGTCATCGCGCTGACTCCGGCGATGGTGGCGACCTGCTTCATGGTCGGTGGTGCGATGGTGAGCGCCTCGCCTGCCACGGTGTTCTCCCTCACGGATCGTTGACCCGAGGATAGGGTCATCGCCCGGCCCCGCCCTGCTGGATGACCTCGTCGGCGGCCGGACCGGCCGCGTAGCGAGCCGCGCCGATCAAGCCGGCCTCCTGCGGGCGCTGTGCGAGCACCGGTGCGACGGCGTTCTCGCCGCCGGCGGCGAGCCCGGCCGTCAGCGGCGGACCGATCAGGTCCCAGGAGCCGGTCATCGAACCCCCGACCACGACCGCGCCGGCGCCGAAGCGGCGCAGCCAGGGGGAAAGGGTCCGCCCGAGGGCGCCGAAGGCGTCCGCCAGCACCCGGCGGGCGGCGGCGTCGCCGCCCCGGGCCGCTTCGGCGATCTCCCGCACGTCGCGGCGCCGCCCGGACAGCTGCTCGTAGGCGGCGATCAGGGCGCGCCGCGAGACGGTGTCCTCCAGCGGGCGGCCGCCGTACTCCAGCAGGTCGACGCGGCCTTGCGCCGGTACGGTCGGGCCGTCGGTCACAGCCGAGCCGTCGCGCAGGAACGCGGAGCCGACGCCGGTGCCGAGGGTGATGCCGACGACGCGGGCGTGCCCGCGTCCGGCGCCCTCGGCGCACTCGCCGCGGGTGAACGCCTCCGCGTCGTTGAGGAAGGCGACCCCTGTGCAGTGCGGGAGGCCGGACCGCAGCAGCGCGCCGAGGTCCAGGCCGTCGAGCGCGTCGAACTTGCCGACGCCGCGGTAACGGGCGATGCCGCGGGCGTAGTCGAACGGACCGGGCAGCGCGACCGCCCAGCGGCCCGGCGGCGCCGCCGGCAGCGACCGGCCGGCCCGCAGCAGCGCGGCGGTGATCACGTCGGCGGCGCTGTGTCCGTCGAGCGGTGCGCGCCGGGTGGCGACGATCCGGGCCGACTCGCCGGCGCCAATCCGGACCAGCGCCGCGGTGACATGGGTGCCGCCGATCTCCAGCAGCGGCACGGTCCGGCGGCTCGCCTCGTTCGCACGCTCCCCGCTCACTTCACGAACGCCTTGATGACCCGGCTCCCGCCGGGGCCGAGGCCGGTGACGGTGTATCCGCCCACCGCGGCCGGGATCACCAGCGTCTCGGCGTATCCCACCCGGTGCTCGTCCCCGGCCTCGGTCCGCACCCGGACGCCCTCCCCCTCGACCACGTTGATCACATGGAAGCGTCCGTCGGTGGCGTCCGGGGCGACGGCCTGGCCCTGCACGACGAGCCGGTTGACGGTGAAGAACATCTCCGGCAGCTGCCCGAGCACCTCTTCGCTCCAGCCGTCGCCCGCGCGCAGCGCCCGGGGCGACTGGACGAGGTCACGGCCGACGGCCTCGCCGGTGCGGTCGGTGTCGAGGTTGCGGAAGGCGTGCTCGACGTGGACGGCCCGCTGCCGGTCCCGGGCGTCGCGGCGCAGCCAGTCGTAGAACCGCAGCGAGTACAGGTAGGGGGTGGCGCTGACTTCCAGCACCACGTTGCCCGCGCCGCTGCCGTGCGGAGTGCCGCCGGGGATGAGGAAGAGCTGATGCGGGGTGGCCGGGAAGGTCTGCACGAACCGCTCGATCGGGAAGGCGGTGCCGGACGTGTCGGCGTCGTGCGCGCGGCGGTGGAACTCGGCCACGTCGGCGTCGCCGCGCAGGCCCAGGAAGACGGTGTTCTGCTCGCTGCCCACCATCATGTAGTACGTCTCGTGCTGGGTGTAGGACCAGCCGAAGACGTCCTTCATGTACTGGGGCCGCGGGTGGCAGTGGACCGAGAGGTTGCCGCCGCGCACCGTGTCGAGGTAGTCGAAGCGGATGGGGAAGGAGGCACCGAACAGGTCGTGCACCCTTGGTCCGAGGACGAGTTCGGGGTGCAGGGCGACCAGCAGCTGGAACGGCAGCTCGATCTGGGGGGTGTCGGCACCGTCTTCCGGGCCGGTGCCGTCGTCGCCCGCCGGGCCGCCGCCGATCAGGATGCCGGACTCGGGTGCGATCAGTTCGTAGCCGAGCGCGGTGTTCGGGCCGTCGGGGTTGTGGCCGAGTTCGCGGCGGGCCCACTGGCCGCCCCACGGTGTGGTGTTGAAGGTCGGTCGGGTGCGGAAGGGGCGGCGGGCCAGTCGCGCGGCGGTGGCCCGCAGCGTGTCCCCGTCGAGTGACGCCGGGGCGGCCGGGTCCTGGAGGTCGAGCCAGCGGTCGATCCGGCCGGCCAGGCCGTCGCGGTGCCGGTCGAGCACCGGCCAGTCGATGTAGAAGAGCCGGCGGGTGCCGGCCGTACCGTCGGCCGGCCGCTGCCCGAGATTGGTAACGGTACCGGCGGAGACCGCCGCTTCGGCGTAGCGCTTGGGCAGGTCCGCGTACCAGAGGGTGTCGTGCCCGACCAGTGCGGCGCCCGGGCCGTACACCACGGTCGGGCCGCCGGCTGCGGCGTCCACGGCGTCCTCTGGGTCCACGGCGGGCAGTTCGGCGAAGAAGTCGGCGAGCGACGCCTGCGACAGGGCGGCGAAGTGCGGGTCGCCGACCAGCGCACCGGACTCGGTGCGGGCCTCGATCTCCGGCCAGGGTGCCAGGTGGCGGCGCATGTCCAGCAGCACCCGGCCGGGCAACGCGGCCGACAGCGCCGCGCCTACGCCGTCCCAGTCCAGCGCCCAGGGCCCGTCCACGGCCAGCACGCGCGTCCGCTCCCCCAACGCGGCCAGGGCCGCCGCCCAGCCGCGCAGGACCGGCGCCCCGGCGGCTTCGTAGCGCGGGTTCGGCTGATAGGGCAGGCCGCTGCCGTCCTGGTGCACGGGGTCACCTTTCGTCGTTCCGGAAGCTGTTTCCCGGTGCTGCCCGGCGTTCCCGACCAGCATTCGGTATCGGTACCGTATCGCGCGATCGGCCGATGTTCCGCCCGATCGCGCTGAGGGCACCATCACACAGGGCACTTTCAGATTTCCAGCAGATGAACCCTTGTCACCCTCTCTTGTTACCGTTACCGTCAAGGCGGCCGTGCATCCCATCGCCATTTCCGGCCGGGGCGCACATGACGGAAGGACAGGTCGATGGAACCTGGCCGCACTGATCACGGGGCCGAGCCCGACGGCTCGACGACCCCCTCAGACGGTCCCACCCGGCGCCGGCTGCTCGCCGGTCTCGGCGGCCTCACGGTCGCCGCGGCACTGGCCGGCTGCGCCCGCGGCAGTTCCACCACGAGCGTGCCCGGCGCGGTGAACCTCTACAACGACAACGCCACCTGGTCGGACGGGTACGAGAAGGCCGGGGCGGTGCTGAAGCGGCTGTGCGGTTTCGACCTGCGCCCGCTGTCGAACGCGTCCACCACCTCGTACCAGGAGGTGGTCCAGACCTCGGTGCAGACCAGCCGCGCCGCCGACGTCGTCAAGTGGGCGTCCGGCTATCCGCTCTACTCCCTGGCCCGCTCCGGCGGGCTCACCGAGCTCGGCGCGGTCTGGGACGCGGCGGTGGGGCGCGGCTGGGTCGCCCCCGAGCTGAAGCCTGCCGTCACCTTCGACGGCGGGGTCTACGGCATCCCGCTCTACCAGTCGTCGTACGTCTTCTTCTACGCCAAGCCGGTGTTCACCCGGTACGGGCTGCGCGAGCCGGCCAGCTGGGCGGAGTTCACCCACAACGCCGAGGTGCTGAAGAAGAACGGCGTGACCCCGTTCCTCGCCACCCAGAACGGTGTCTGGCCGGCCTTCGAGTGGTTCCAGGAACTGGTCAGCAAGCTGGACCCGGACTTCTACACCCGGCTGGTGACCGGCCGGGCCAAGTACACCGACGAGACCGCCACCGAGGCGATGACCATCTGGCGGGACTTCTACGCCAAGGGCTGGATGACCGCGCCGGACTTCGACGGCGCCAACGGCCCCGCGCAGATGAAGGCCGGCAAGCTGGCGATGTTCCTGCACGGCAGCTGGGAGTCGGCCGCCATCGCCGCGGCCGGCCTGCGGCCCGGTGTCGACTACGGCGCGTTCATCATGCCGACCGTGCACGCCGGCACCAAGGCGTCGGTGATCGCCGAGTCGGGTGTCTTCGCGGTCCCGAAGCGGGCGGCGGACCACGCCGGCGGCGTCGCGGCCGTCTCCAACTGGCTCGACCCGCGTGTGCAGCGGGTGTGGTCGGACTTCCTGCAGGACAGTTCCGCCAACCCGACCGTGTCGGCGGCCAATCCGGTGATCGAAGCCGTGCAGCAGGACATCCGGCGCAACCGGCGGACGCTGCTGACCCGCTACAACGAGGCCAGTCCGCCCAATCTCATCCAGGGCAACATCCTCGACCTGGGCAATTTCATGATCCATCCCACCGCGATCCGCTCCACGCTCGGCTCGATGCAAAAGCGCGCGGACCAGGAATGGGACATCTGGCGGAAGGGCGGCTCATGAGTGTGACCACCGATTCGGTCCGGGGCCGGCGCACACCGCCGTCCGGCGCCCGGGGGACGCCGCCGGCCACCGGGCGGCGGGCCGCGGCGCGGTGGCGGGAGCGGCTGATGGCGGGCGGCTTCCTGCTGCCGGCCGCGATCATGGTCGTGGTGGTGCTGCTGGCGCCCTTCTGCTACACGCTCTACCGCAGCTTCTTCAGCGACTACGCGCACTCCACCGCCAACGGCCTGGCCAACTACCGCGACTACTTCACCGACCCCAATCTGCTGCGGTCCCTGGAGAACACGCTGATGTGGGTGGTCGGCGCGATCGTGCTGCCCACCGGGATGGGCCTGGTGATCGCGATGCTCACCAACGCCACCCGGTGGAGCCGCGCGGCCCGGCTCGCGGTGACCATCCCGTACGCGATCTCCGGTTCGGCGGTCGCGGTGGTGTGGAACTTCATGCTCACCAGCGACGGGGCGGTGAACGGAGCGCTCCGGGGCCTGCATCTGGGCTCTCTGGCCGGCAACTGGCTGCTCGACTGGCCGGGGAACACCATCGTGATGATCATCGCCAGCTCGTGGCAGGCCACCGGGGTCGCGGTGATCCTCTTCATGGTCGGTCTGCAGGGCATCCCGCCGGACACCCTGGAGGCCGCGGCGCTGGACGGCGCCGGCTCCTGGGCCCGGTTCCGGTACATCGTCCTGCCGCAGCTGCGGCCGGTGTCGATCATCGTGATCGGGATGAGCCTGGTGAACGGTCTCAAGGCGTTCGACCTGATCTTCGTCCTCACCCAGGGCGGTCCGGGCCGGGCCACCGAGACGCTGGCGGTGTCCATGTACCAGGAGACGTTCCTCTTCCTGCGGCCCGGCGCTGGCGCCGCCATCGCCGTACTGCTGACGATCATCGTGCTGCTGGCGTCGTGGACGTACCTGCGCCGCCAGCTGCCGACCCAGGGCAAGGTGTGACATGAGCAGAGTCGTCCGGAACAGCGTGGTCCTGCTGGTGGCGCTGCTGTGGTTCGTGCCCACCTATCTGCTGCTGGTCAACGGGCTCACCTCGGTCGGCGCCTACTCGGGCAGCCCCCGCTGGTACCCGAACAACTTCGGCCTGTTCGACAACATCAAGGCGGCCTGGAATCTGGCGGACCTCGGTCCGGCCATGGCCAACAGCCTGTACTACGCGGTGGTCAGCTCGGCCGGCGCGGTGCTGCTGGCGTCGCTGGCCGCCTTCGCCGCCGCGATCATGCCGGTCCGGCGCCGGGCGCTGTGGTTCTGGCTGATCTACGCCGGCACCCTGCTGCCGCTCCAGGTCTTCCTGCGGCCGCTCTTCCTGGCCTACGCCAACACCGGGCTGTACGACACCCAGATCGGCATGGTGATCATCTACATTGCGATCGCCATCCCGTTCGCCTTCTTCGTGCTGCGGAACTTCGCCGCCACCTTGCCGCCGGAGGTGATCGAGGCGGCCCGGCTGGACGGCGCGTCGTGGTGGCGGCTGTTCCGGAGCATCTACGTGCCGCTGTCGAAGTCCGCGATGGTCGCCGCCTTCGTTTTCCAGTTCGTCGCGGTCTGGAACGACCTGCTCTTCGGCATCACGCTGGCCACCAGCCGCAACATCCGGCCGGTGATGGCCGCCCTGGCCGATCTGCAGGGCAACTACTCCAACGTAGGTCCGCCGGTGGTGCTGGCCGGCGCGCTGGTGGTGTCGCTGCCCACGGTGGTCGTCTTCTTCCTCGCCCAGCGGTTCTTCGTCTCCAGCCTCAAACTCAACGTCTGACAGGGAGTCCTGCCATGGGAACAGCCCGCGCCACCCGCCGTGCCGGCCTGCTGCTGACCGCGCTGGCCACCGCCGCGGCCGGCCTGCTCGCCGCTCCCGCCGCCCAGGCCGCCGGCTCCCGGCCTGCCGACTGGGCGGCCCGCGCCGAAGCGAGCTACCAAGCGCTCCAGCGCGACCTCTACCTCGGCGCCGCCGACCACGGCCTGTACCGCGAGTCCGTCCCGGCCGCCGCGGGCGGCAACCCCTACTCCTACCTGTGGGAGTTCCGCGAGGCCACCCAGGCCACCGTCTACCTGCAGAACATCCCGCACAACGCGGGCCCGTACCGCGCCGACGTGGCGGCCCGGTTCGCCGCGCTGTCGCAGTACGCCTCGACCGATCCGGCCCACCCCGGCTACGACTCCTACCTGCCGGCGCCGCTCGGCACCGGCGGCGACCTCTTCTTCGACGACAACGCCGTGGTCGGCCTGTCGTTCCTGACCCAGTACCGGGCGTCCGGCGACCGGACGATGCTGGCCGACGCGGGCGCCGCCTTCACCACCGACACCCGCGCCTGGGACGACGACCCCGCCAAGGCATGCCCGGGCGGCATGCACTGGGTGGACAGCGGCGCCAACACCATCCGGGCGGCCAACGTCACCGGGCTGTTCGCCCAACTGTCCGCCGGGCTCTACCAGATCACCCGGCAGCCGGCGTATCTCAGCTGGGCGCGGCGGGCGTACGACTGGAACCGCGACTGCCTGCGGCAGTCGGCCGGCCTCTACCGGAACGACCTGGACGACAACGGCGGCGTCGACAGCACGCTGTGGACGTACAACTCGGGCGCGATGATCGGCGCCGCCACCGAGCTGTACCGCGCCACCGGTGACCGGCGGTATCTCGACCAGGCGGTCGAGGATGCAGGCGGCGCCCTGGCGTACTGGACTTCGGACGACCGCCTGTACAACCAGCCGGCCGTCTTCAACTCCTTCCTCTTCCAGGACCTGCTGCTGCTGGACTCCCAGCACCACGACCCGCGCTACCGCGCCGTGTTGAGCTCCTACGCCGAGCGGCTGTGGGCCGACAACCGCGACCCGGCCACCGGGCTGTTCCGCTTCCAGGCGAGCAACGGCGGCGCGCCCGACCCCGCCCAGCCGGTCGGGACGCTCAACCAGGCCGCCGCCGTCCAGCTCTTCTCGCAGCTGGCGTGGGACCGCAAGGACTACGACCGCACCAGCTGAGCCGGCACCCCCTCCGCCCGCACGAGACCCGCCACGCAAGGAAGCACGTAACCGATGAGCGACCGTCACACCCGCCCCTCCTGGTGGGACTCCTCCATCGCCCGCGACGCGCTGCGCGAGCGTGCCGTCACCCATGAGCACCGGCACGGCGCGACGACCGTGCGGCTGTCCTTGGAGCCGCTGCTGCGGCGGACCCCCTCGGGCGGGCTGACCCAGTCGGTCCGGGTCGACATCGAGCCGGCCCCGGCACGGCCGGTCGGCTCCGCGGTGCTGCGGATCGCCGGCGGCGGGCCGGTCGACTGCGAGGTGATCGACGGGCCCGCCGGTTCGGTACGGGTGCTCGTACCGGCGGTCGAGCGGGAGGTGGCCGCCGTGCTCGAACTCCCGGGCCTCGCGCTGCCGGAGCCGCTGCCGGTGCTGCTGCGCCCGCAGCGCCGCTGGACGGTGCACCTGGTGCAGCACGCGCACCTGGACATCGGTTACACCGACCCGCAGGGCACCGTGCTGGCCGAAGCCCGCTCGGCGCTGGACACCTGCCTGGAGCTGATCCGGGCCACCGACGACTGGCCGGAGGCGGCACGCTACCGCTGGTCGGTGGAGGGGCTGTCCACCTTCACCGACTGGACCGCGCACCGGCCGCCGAGCCAGGTCGCCGAGTTCGTCCGGCGGATCCGCGAGGGCCGGATCGAGCTGACCGCGCTGCCGTTCAACCTCCACACCGAGACCTGCTCGGTGGACGAGCTGCACGAACTGCTGCGGGACGCCGTCGCCGTCCGCGAGCGCTACGGCGTGCCGCTGACCACGGCCATGCAGACCGACGTGCCCGGCCAGGTCGTCGGCCTGCAGGACGTGCTGGCCGAGCACGGTGTGCGGCAGCTGTCGGTCGCGCACAACTGGGCCGGGCGGGCGGCCCCGCACCTGGTCGGCGGGGCGCGGCTGCCGCGGCTGTTCCGCTGGCGCACCGCCGACGGCGGGTCGGTGCTGGTCTGGCGGACCGACACCCCGCACGGGCTGGCGTACATGGAGGGCTCGATCATCGGCTTCGACGAGTCGCACGCGGCCGTCGACGACCTCTTCCCGGCCTATCTGACCGCGCTGGCCGAGCACCCGGTGCCGCACCAGGGCAAGGGCATACCCGGCTACCCGATCCTCGACGCCGCCTACGAGGCCGACCCCTATCCGTGGGACATCCTGCATCTGCGGGTGCTGGGCACGTTCGCCGACAACGGGCCGCCGCGCCTGGTCGCGGCCGAGACCGTACGCCGCTGGAACGAGACCTGGGCCCATCCGCGGCTGCGGCTGTCCCGGCACGAGGACTTCTTCACGGACGCCGAGGCGCGGCTCGGCGACCGGCTGGAGACCTTCGAGGGCGACTGGTCGGACTGGTGGGTGGACGGGGTCGGCGCGGGCGCCGCGCCGCTGGCGATGAACCGCACCGCCCAGTCCGCGCTCGCCGACGCCCAGACCCTGGACACCCTGGCCGCACTGCGCGGCGCCGAGGGCGAGCCCGCGCCGGCCGGGGAGACCGGCCGCACCTACCGCGCGGTGTCGCTGTTCAACGAGCACACCTGGGGCGCCGGCGACCCGTGGACGTACGGCTGCCGCGGGCACGGGTCCGGCGAGCAGCAGTGGCACTGGAAGTACGGGCAGGCCGTCCAGGCGCACGACGGGGCGCTCGCGCTGCTGGAGCGGGCCGCGCACCGGCTGGGGACGGCGCTGCCGCAGGCACCCGGAGCGCGGGCGAGCTTCCACGTCGTCAACACCCGCAGCCGGACGCGTACCGACGTGGTGCGTTTCTTCCTGCCGGAGAGCGTGCTGCCGCTCGGCATCCCGGCCGCGGTGGTGGACGGCCGCACCGGCCGTGAGCTGCCGGTGGCCGGCGAACCGCAGACCAATCCGCTGCACCGGTCGGCCGGTCGCTTCCTGCACGTCACAGTCGCGGACGTACCGCCGCTGGGCACGGTACGGCTCGACGTCGTCGCGGCGGACACGGCGCACGAGCCGGTATCCGGGGAGAGCGTGGTGCTGGAGAACGAGTTCCTGTCGGTGCGGGTCGACCTGCGCGGCAACCGCGTCGCGTCCATCGTGGACAAGACCACCGGCACCGAACTCGTCGACAGCCAGGCGGTGTTCGGCTTCAACGGCTACGTCTACGACCGGTACGCGACGGCCGGCGGCTTCAACCACCAGTCGAGCAAGACGGTGGCCGACGACTCCCTGCACCTGCTGGCCGGCCGCGAAGTGGCCCCGGCCGCGGTGCTGGTGGAGCGGACCTCCTCGGCGGTGGCCGAGACCCTGGTCTACGAGTGCGTCCCGCCCGGCGCCGCCAAGCTGCGCACGACGCTCACCCTGGCCCACGGCGTCGCGCGCCTCGACATCGCCAACCACCTCGTCAAACCGGCCACCATGACCAAGGAGAGCGCCTTCTTCGCCTTTCCCTTCGCGCTGCCCGACCCGGTGGTCCGGATGGAGGCGAGCGGCGGCGCGGTGGGGACGGACCTGCCGCTGATCCCCGGCTCGGCCCGGCACATGCGCGCGATCCGTCGCTGGGCCACGCTGACCGGCGGCGGCACCGCCGTGGGCTGGGCCACCCATGACGCCCCCCTGGTGCAGCACGGCAACATCGCGGTCCCTTACGTCCCCTACCCGCCGTCGGTGCCGGGGCAGGAGCCGGGGACCTTGTACTCCTGGGTGCACAACAACATCTGGGACACCAACTTCCCGAGCCGGCAGGCGTTCGAGCAGACCTTCCGCTACAGCGTGGCGGTGCGCCGCGACGGTGACCCCACGGCGCCGGCCGAACTGGGCATGCGGGCCGCGGAGCCGGGCCATCCGCTGCACGCGGTCCGGGCGCGGGGGGTGTCCGGCGGCGCCGCCGAAACCTCGCTGATCGCGGTGGACCGGCCCGACGTGCGGGTGGTGGGCCTGCTGAGCCGGCCGGCCGGTGAGTTCCTGATCCGGCTGCAGTCCTTCGCCGACGAGCCGGTGGCCGCCGGGCTGCGGCTGGACCTGCCGTACACCGCCGCGCTGCGCTGCTCCTACCTCGGGGAGAACGCGGTCCCGGTGGCGCCCGCGCCGGACGGCACCTTGCGGGTGGAGCTGGCCGCGCGGGGGACGGCCGCCCTGCTGGTGCGAACTCCCGACTGAGGCCGGGGTGGGCCGGGCAGCGGACGGGCCTGCTCCCCGCCGGTGGCGGGGAGCAGGCCCGTGACGGTGGTGCTCGGGCGGCCCGGGCGGACCGCGGTTTCAGGGGCGTTCGCTCACCCGCCGATGCCGAGCGCGAAGAGGTGGACCGTTCCCGACGCGCCGGTCACCGGCAAGGTGACGGACGCGACCGTCTTCGCCGCGTCCAGCGGGACCTTCACCGAGAAGACGTAGGCCTTGACGGTGTCCTTGCCGCCGTCCGCGGTGTTGCGGTAATCGGTCGTGACGGCCGTCGTGTTGCCCGCCACCGGCTTGCTGGAGCCGCCGTTGAGCGTCCAGTCGGAGAAGGTGACCGTCGCCTTCGCGGTGCTGCCGTCGGTGTAGGTGACGGTGATCGCCCCGGGCACGCCGCTGCCGTCGGTCGGCGCGTTGGTCGCCGATCCGAGCAGTCCGAGGAACGCTCCCGAAGTGCCCGCGGGCTGCGGGAGGGTCTGACCGGCGACCTCCAGGTTGTCGGGCCGGCCGGCCGCGATGGTGGGCCAGGTGTAGTCGATGCCGTCCGCGGTGACCTTCGCACCGCTGCTGATGCCGGCGGCGGTCATCGCGTTCTGCGAGTAGGCCCATCCGCCGTCGTCGAACCCGCCGGAGAAGTGCGCGGCGTCGGGGAAGATCCCCTCGTTCGACTCGTACGGCCACAGCTCGCCGGGCTGCGCGACGGCCACTCGCAAGGTCGCCCCGGTCAGGGCCGCGCCGCTGCTGTGGTCGGTGAGGGCGAAGGTCACCGCGTAGGAGCCCTCCGTGTCACCCGCGGTGACCGGCACCTTGGCCTCGGCGCTGCCCGACGGCGGCACGGTCAGCGAGCCCGACGAGGCTCCGAGGGTCACCCCGGCCGGCACGGTCGCCGCCCAGTCCACCGTGACGGCCTTCGTACCGAGGTTCGTCAGCCGCAAGGTGGCGTCGGCGGACGCGCCGGGGGCGACGATCAGGCCGTCGCTGGTCGGGCCGGTGGCCGCCAGCACCCGGCCGCCGCCGGTGGCGTCGGACGGGGGCGCGGCGTCGGCCGACGAGGCCCACGAGGTGTTCGGCACGGTGTTGAGGCTGTAGTCGAGGGTGCCGGCCTTCTCGAACTGCGCGAAGGTCAGCCACGAGGAGTTGTACGCCTTGCCCTTGACGTCGAGCGCCTGCACATAGGGCGCGTCCGGCGCGGCCTGCGGGGCGTTGATCGCGACCTGCTTGCCGTTGCCGAGGGTGATCTTCGCGGTCGGGAAGGCCGGGCTGCCCAGCACCAGCGTGTCGGTGCCCGGCGTCTCCGGGTACATCCCCAGCTCGGACCAGACGTACCAGGAACTCATCGCCCCCAGGTCGTCGTTGCCGAAGGAGCCGACCGGGGCGTTGAAGTACAGCTTCTGCTGCGCCTGCCGGACGGCGGCCTGGGTCTTCCACGGCTGCCCGACGTAGTTGTACTCCCAGGGGATCTCCAGGCTGGGCTCGTTGCTCAGGTCGGCGTTGGTCCCCGACGGGTCGGTGATGTCGCTCAACAGGCTGTCCAGGTAGGACGAGTAGGCCGCCGTGCCGCCCCGGGCGGTGATGAGCTGCTGCAGGTCGAACGGGACCATCGGCGTGTACTGGGCCGACGTGCCCTCGACGAAGCCGTTGGACGTTCCGGGGGTGAAGGCGCCCGCGAACTGCCCGTCGGCGTTCTTGCCCTGCAGGTACCCGGTCTGCGGGTTGAAGACGTTCATCCAGTCCTGGGCGCGGGTGGCGAACTTCTGGTAGTCCGCCGTCTTTCCCTGCGACTTGGCGAAGGCGGCCAGGGCGTAGTCGGCGCTGTCGTACTCCAGTTGGGTCGAGACCGGACCGTAGAAGTTGCAGCAGCCGTACGTTCCGTCCAGCGGCAGATAGCCCTTGGCGTCGCGCACCGACTCGCCGGGACGGTCCTGGTTCGGCGCGGTCGCCTCGTGCTCCATCGCGTCCAGGGCGTGCGCCGCGTCGAAGTTCCGTACCCCGAAGGCGTAGGCGTCGGCGATGATCGAGGCGGCCGGGTCGCCGACCATGACGTAGCTCTCGCCGTTGTTCGAGGCCCACTTGGGCAGCAGACCGGTCTGGTCGTAGCCGTTGAGCATCGACGTGACGATGTCACCGGTCTGCTGGGGGGCGACCATGGAGATCAGCTGCGTCTGGGAGCGGTAGGTGTCCCAGGCGGAGTAGTTGGCGTACTGCGCCTTCTGGCCCTTGGTGAGCTTGTGGACCTGGTCGTCCATCCCCATGTACTGGCCGTTGTCGTCGGAGAAGACGTTGGGGTGCAGCAGCGCGTGGTAGAGCGCGGTGTAGAACTGCACCTGCTGGTCCTGGCTGCCGCCCCCGATCTGGACCTTGCCGAGGATGTCGTTCCAGGCGGCGTGGTTGGCCTTCCGCATGGCGTCGACATTCCAGCCCTTGACCTCGGTCGACAGGTTGCCGGCCGCGTTGTCGTCGCTGGTGTAGGAGATGCCGACGGCCGCGGTCACGGCGGCGTTCTGCGACGTGTCGAAGGTCAGGTACATCCCGTTGGCGCCGGTGACCGGCGGGGCGGCGGCCGCGCTGCGGGCGGCCGGGGAGCCGCCGCGAGCGGCGGTGGCGGACGCGCTGCCGCTGGGGTGGACCGTGGGCGACGCGGTGCCGGGGACCGTGAAGTGCTGCTCGTGCAGCGGGGTGTTGGGATGGGTGGCGAGCTTCTGCTGCGGCCGGCCGAGGCTGAGCGCCTTCGCGTCCGGGTTGATGGTGCTGCCGACCCAGGTGCCGCTGCCGGTGAAGGGCTGGTTGAACTTGATGTCGAAGTGCAGGGTGTAGCGGTTGTCCGCGCCGCAGAAGTGCCCGCTGTCGACCGAGCCGCTGACCTCGCGGTTGCTGACCACCCGCACCCGGGTGCCGTCCACCTGCGTGGCGCCGCCGCTCAGCTTGAGCAGCAGATTCGACTGCGCGCCGGCCGGGAAGGTGAACCGGCCCAGTCCCGCTCGGGTGGTGTCGGTGAGTTCGGTGGTGACGCCCTGGGAGTCGGTGACGCCGTAGTAGCCGACCCCCGTCTGCTCGTCGTCGTGGCTGAACTGCGTCGACAGGTCGGAGAGGTTGCCGGAGAGCGCGCCGGTGACGGGGAGGATCGGTACGTCGCCGGCCACGTCGCAGCCGGGGCCGGAGACGTGGGTCAGGCTGTAGCCGGAGATCTTGGTGCTCTTGTACTCGTAGCCGCCGCCCTGGGCCCGGGCGGGGGTGGTGTCCGGTCCCCACTGCATCATGCCGAACGGCATGTCCGGCCCGGGAAAGGTGTTGACGGCGCCCGAGGTGCCGATCAGCGGGTTGATCAGGGCCGCGGGGTCGGTGACGAGCTGCGGCCCGGTCGCCGCGTCCGCCCCGGCGAGGGACTGGAGGGGCAGGACGACCATGCCCAGGACCGATACGACGGCGAGTCGTCGGCGGAATCTGCTGCTGATACGGGGCGCTCGCAAGCGCTGGGGTCCAACCATCGGTTGCCTCCGCAGTTCGTGCTTCGCACATGGGTGTGCCAGGGACGGGCGGCGTCCTCGATGCGTGCCGGCGCCGTGCGCCCCGACCGTCTGACAACGTTGCCAACCTGCACGATGCACGAGTAGAACGCGGACCCTGAGGGCCTGTCAATGACCGCGGCCAGGACTGGTGTTGTCCGCACCGGCTGCCCCTCCGCACCCATCCGCCGCACCAACCCCTGAGCCGATCGGCGCACCGCCGGCCAAAGACCCAGCTCAGGCGCCTTGCGCGCAGCGGCGGCGGCGCCCGCGCG
>NZ_FMCH01000103.1 GCF_900091855.1 Streptomyces sp. DvalAA-14 | reverse complement strand
TCGACGACCCCGCGGGGCTGCTGGCGCTGCCGGTCGGCTTCTCCTACCGCGTCGTCAGCCGCGGCGGCCCGGGCGGTCAGGAGCCCGGCACGCAGCCCGTTCCGCACGGCGATCCCACCCCGTGGGGCAGTCGGCTGACCCGCGCGGCGGGCGAGGACGGCGGGTACGTCGCCGAGACGGCCCCGGACGACGGACGTACCGACGCCGATCCCCGGCCGGTCCGGGCGCTGGGCCGCTTCGCGCACCGGGCGGTGGTGGCGGACCCCCGGCGCGGCCACCTCTACCTCACCGAGGACGCCTCCGGCCCCGACGGCCTGCTCTACCGCTGGACCCCGCCGCGGGACTTCGCCCACGGCCCCGGCCGGCTCGCCGCGCTGAGCGGGACCGACGGCGCCCTGCAGGCCTTCCGCTGCTTCGACTCGGGCGGGCGCTTCGTGGCCGACCTGTCGCGGGCCACCCGGATCGGCACTGTCTACGGCGTCGATTGGGCGGACGTGCCGGACCGCGCGGCCCGGCAGATCCCGGTGCGCGCGCAGTTCACCGGCGGCCAGGTCACCCGGGCGCCCCGGCTGCAGGGCATGTGCTGGGCCGGCCACGGCCCGTACATCGTCTCCGCCCACCCCCGCGAGGACGGACCGGTGCGCGATCAGGGCGCGGTCTGGTTCTACAACGCCTCGCGCCGCACGTTGACGCTCACGGCGCTGCTGGGCGCCACCGCGCAGCCCGCACCGGGCGGCGGCCTGGTCCTCGCCGGGGAGGGCGACCGCGGCCACTGGCTGTACGGCACCCTCGGGGACGGCCGCAGCTACCCGCTGGCCCGCAACCAGCTGAACGCCGGCAGCGCGCAGCGGCCGGAGTACGCCGGCTTCACCGCGGCGGCCTTCTCGCCCGACGGCGGCACCCTGTTCGCGGGCATCGGGCCGGCCGGCCTCGTCGTGGCCGTCACCGGCCCGTGGCGCCCGCCGGCCGCGGCCGCCCCGCGCGCGGCGGGACGGCCGTGAGCGTGCGACCGCCGCTGGTCACAGCGCGGCCGCGCCCGGCTTCTGCAGGGCCTTGGCGGTGCGGGCGTCCACGAACTGGCCGAGGGCGGTCATCTCCCACTCGCCGGAGAACTGCTTGACCAGTTTCGCCATCAACACCCCGGTCCGGGCCTCGCCGTTGGTGAGGTCGAAGCGGACCAGTTCCTCACCGGTCGCCTCGTCCAGCAGCCGGCAGTACGCACTCTTGACCTTGTTGAACTTCTGGCCGGAGAAGGAGTTCACGGTGAAGACCAGTCCGGTGACCTCCGGCGGCAGCCCGCTCAGGTGGACGGTGATCGCCTCGTCGTCGCCCGAGCCCTGGCCGGTCAGGTTGTCGCCGTGGTGCTGGATCGCGCCGTCGAGCACCATCAGCTTGCCGAAGTAGCAGGTGGCGATCTGGTTGCGCGCCGGGCCGTAGGCGATCACCGACGCGTCGAGGTCGATGTTCTTGCCGCCGAAGGCCGGCTCCCAGCCCAGCCCCATCCGGACCGAGGACAGCAGCGGCTTGCCGGCCTTGACCAGCGAGACCGTCTCG
>NZ_FMCH01000027.1 GCF_900091855.1 Streptomyces sp. DvalAA-14 | reverse complement strand
GGTGCACCGCTCGCTGGCCGCCGCGCTGCCGGTGCTGCGGCTGGACGGCGCCGCGCTGGAACGTATCGCCTCGGCCATGGCGCGGCGGCTGGAGGAGACGGCGGCCGAGGTGCCCGCGATCCGGCCGTACGCCGGGGCGCTGCGGTCCGCGTTCGACGACCTGGCCGAGCTGGGCGCGAGCGGTGCGGCCGACGGCGCGGCCGACGGGGCGCCGGGCGGGGTGCTCGCCCAGCGCGTCCACGGCGACCTGCACCTCGGGCAGGCGCTGCGCGGCCCGGACGGCGACTGGGTGCTGATCGACTTCGAGGGCGAGCCGGCCCGGCCGCTCGCCGAACGCCGCCGCCCCGCCCCACCGGTCCAGGACGTGGCCGGCATGCTGCGCTCCTTCGACTACGCCGCCCACCACAGCGGCAACGGCCCGTGGGCCGCCCGGCACCGCGACGCCTTCTGCACCGGCTACGCCGAGGTGTCCGGTGTCGATCCACGGGAACAACGGGTACTGATACGGGCCTTCGAGACGGACAAAGCGGTCTACGAAGCCCGGTACGAGGCCCGGCACCGACCCGCCTGGCTGCCCATTCCGCTGTCCGCGCTGGCCCGGCTGGCCGGCTCGTCGGCGTGAGGAATGGCACCGCGGCCCGCACCCGCCCCACCCGCCCCACCTGCCCGATCCGCCTGAGGAGACCCCGCCCGTGACCGCGCGTACGCCCGACTCACCGCACGACCGTTCCAGCACCCCGCCGCCGGCCGACCGGGAGGCAGCCGCGGGCTCCCTCCCTGAGGGGTCGCTCCCGGAGGCCGCCGCGCGCGGCTACGACGCCGCCCGGCCCCATCCGGGCGCCTCGGGCACGGCTCCGAAGGCGGGGCGGCGGCGGACGACCCGGCCGGGGCCGCGGGCGGTGCGGGCCCGGCGGCAGCGGACGAGCCCCTGACCAGCGTTTCCGGTGTTCCCGCCGAGGACGGCGCCGGCCGGGCCGGTGCTCCCGCCGAGAGCGGGGCGCCCGACGCCACCGGCATCGCCCCCGCGCTGGACGCGGGCGACCGCTGGCGGCTGCTGAACGGCGCCCACCACGACCCGCACGGACTGCTCGGCGCGCACCCGGTGCCCGGCGGCGTGCGCTTCCGCGCGCTGCGGCCGTTCGCCCGCGGCGTGACGGTGGTGGCGGACGGCCTGCGGGCCGCGCTGGAGCCGGAGGGCGACGGACTGTTCGCCGCGGTGCTGCCGCTGACCGAGGTGCCGGCCGACTACCGGCTCGCGGTGGCGTACGACGACGGCGAACACCTGGTGGACGACCCGTACCGCTTCCTGCCCGCGCTCGGCGACCTGGACCTGCACCTGATCGGCGAGGGCCGGCACGAGCAGCTCTGGCACGTGCTGGGCGCCGAGCCGATGACGCACGGCGGGGTGACCGGGACCCGGTTCTCGGTGTGGGCGCCCAACGCCCGCGGGGTGCGGCTGGCCGCCGACTTCAACTTCTGGGACGGTGTCGCCTTCCCGATGCGCTCGCTGGGCTCGTCGGGGGTGTGGGAGCTGTTCGTGCCCGGCGTCGGCCCCGGCACCGCGTACAAGTACGAGATCACCCGCCCCGACGGCTCCCGCGGCATGAAGGCCGACCCGATGGCCCGCGCGACCGAGCAGCCGCCCGCCACCGCCTCCGTGGTCACCGAGTCCTCCTACACCTGGCAGGACGACGCGTGGCTGGCCCGCCGGGCGGACACCCCGGCGCACCGGGCGCCGCTGTCGGTCTATGAGGTGCATCTGGCGTCCTGGCGGCCGGGGCTGAACTACCGCGAGCTGGCCGAGCAGTTGCCCGCCTACGTCGCGGAACTCGGCTTCAGCCACGTGGAGTTGATGCCCGTCGCCGAGCATCCCTTCGGCGGTTCGTGGGGCTACCAGGTGACGTCGTACTACGCGCCGACCTCGCGGCTGGGCTCGCCGGACGACTTCCGCTTCCTGGTCGACGCGCTGCACCGGGCCGGCATCGGCGTGATCATGGACTGGGTGCCGGCCCACTTCCCCAAGGACGAATGGGCGCTGGCCCGCTTCGACGGGGTGCCGCTGTACGAGCCGTCCGACCCGCGCCGGGCCGAGCACCCCGACTGGGGCACCCTGGAGTTCGACTTCGGCCGGACCGAGGTGCGCAACTTCCTGGTCGCCAACGCCGTCTACTGGTGCGAGGAGTTCCACATCGACGGGCTGCGGGTGGACGCGGTGGCCTCGATGCTCTACCTCGACTACTCCCGCGAGGGCGGCGACTGGCTGCCCAACGAGTACGGCGGCCGGGAGAATCTGGACGCGGTGGCCTTCCTGCAGGAGATGAACGCGACCGTCTACCGGCGCTGTCCCGGCGTGGTCACCATCGCCGAGGAGTCCACCGCCTGGGACGGCGTGACCCGGGCCACCCACCACGTCGGTCCGACCGGCTTCGGCGGCCTCGGCTTCGGCCTGAAGTGGAACATGGGCTGGATGCACGACTCGCTGGACTACATGTCGCACGCGCCGGTGCACCGCAAGTTCCACCACAACGAGATGACCTTCTCGATGGTGTACGCGTACAGCGAGAACTACGTGCTGCCGATCTCGCACGACGAAGTGGTGCACGGCAAGGGCTCGCTGGTCAACAAGATGCCCGGCGACTGGTGGCAGCAGCGCGCCAATGTCCGGGCCTACCTGGCCTTCATGTGGGCCCACCCCGGCAAGCAACTGCTCTTCATGGGCCAGGAGTTCGCCCAGGGCTCGGAGTGGTCGCACGACAAGGGCCCGGACTGGTGGCTGCTGGACGAGACCTACTCGGCGGCCGCCGACCACCGCGGCGTGCGGGACCTGGTGCGCGACCTCAACGCGGTCTACGCCTCGACGCCCGCGCTGTGGCAGCTCGACACCGACCCGGCCGGCTTCGCCTGGGTCGACGGCGGCGCCGCGGAGGACAACACCTTCTCCTTCCTGCGCTACGACGCGGCCGGTGAACCCCTGCTGTGCGTCAGCAACTTCTCACCGGTGGTCCGCGAGGGCTACCGCCTCGGGGTGCCGGAGGGTGTCTGGGCGCAGGTCCTGAACACCGACCAGGCCCGCTACGGCGGCAGCGGCGTCGAGGCCGACAACCCGCTCAAGAGCGAGCCGTCCGCCTGGCACGGCCGCCCGCACAGCATCCAGGTGACGCTGCCGCCGCTGGCGACGGTGTGGCTGCGGCCGGCCGGCTGACGGACGGGCGGCTGACGGACGGGCGGACCGGGCCGATCGGCGCTCGGACCGCCAGGCGGTGGGGGGCGGGGCGGCGAGCGGTCAGAAGACCGACTCCGCCTCGTCCATCCGGTCCTCGGGGACGGTCTTGAGGTGGGTGATCGCGTCGGCCAGCGGCACCATCATGATGCGGGTGCCGTGCAGGGCCGTCATATGGCCGAAGGCGCCCTGGTGCGCGGCCTCGACCGCGTGCCAGCCGAAGCGGTTGGCCAGGATGCGGTCGTAGGCGGTGGGCACGCCGCCGCGCTGGACGTGGCCGAGGATGACCGGGCGGGCCTCCTTGCCGAGCCGCACCTCCAGCTCGCGGGCGAGCGTGGTCCCGATGCCGGTGAAACGCTCGTGACCGTACTTGTCGATCTCGCCGACGCCGTAGTCCATGGTGTCCTTGGCCGGGTGGGCTCCCTCGGCGACGCAGATGACGGCGAACTTCTTGCCGCGGGCGAACCGCTCCTCGATCATCGCCACCAGGTCGGCGGGGTCGAAGGGGCGCTCGGGGACGCAGATGCCGTGCGCGCCGGAGGCCATGCCGGCCTCCAGGGCGATCCAGCCGGCGTGCCGGCCCATCACCTCGACCACCATGACCCGCTGGTGCGATTCGGCGGTGGTCTTGAGGCGGTCGATGGCCTCGGTGGCGACGGTGACCGCGGTGTCGAAGCCGAAGGTGCGGTCGGTGCCGTTGATGTCGTTGTCGATGGTCTTGGGTACGCCGACGACCGGCATGCCGGCTTCGGACAGCATCCGGGCGGCGGTCAAGGTGCCCTCGCCGCCGATCGGGATCAGCACGTCCAGCCCGTACTGGGCGCACAGTTCGTCGGCGTGGTCGGCGGCTTCGCGGAGCCGGTCGCGCTCCAGCCGGGCCGAGCCGAGGATCGTGCCGCCGCGGGCCAGGATGCCGCTGACCGAGTTGAGGTCCAGGGGGCGCAACCGCCCCTCCAGCAGACCGACGAAGCCGTCCTCGAAACCGATGACCTCGTCGCCGTGGCCCGTCTTCGCGCGATGCACGACGGATCGGATGACAGCATTCAATCCGGGGCAGTCGCCGCCCGCGGTGAGGACTCCGATGCGCATGAGGGGGTGTCTCCAAAGAGGTGCGGGTGGGTCGGCGCGGGGCCGCTCACGGTGGGCGCGATGTTCACTTCTCTCACGGGGACTTCGGCACCAGGGTGCTCTCGGTGATCCGCCCGGCGAGATAGTCGTCCACATTGCGGACGGTCGCTTCGAGGATCTGCCGGACCGCGTCGACCGTGAAGTACGCCTGATGGGATGTGACCAGTACCTGGGTGAAGGTCAGCAGCCGCGCCAGCGTTTCGTCCGTCATCACTTCCAGTGATTTGTCGTAGAAGAAGACCCCGGCCTCCTCCTCGTAGACGTCCAGCCCGACCCCGCCGAGCCGGCCCTGGTTCAGCGTGTCGGTCAGGGCGGCCGAGTCGATCAGTCCGCTGCGGCTGGTGTTGACCAGGATCGCGTCGTCCTGCATCTCGGCCAGCCGCCGGGCGTCGATCAGATGGTGGGTGGACGGCATCAGGGGGACGTGCAGGCTGATCAGATCGGCCTCGCGGCACAGCCTGTCCAACTCCACGTACTCCATGCCGAGTCGCTCGCACTCCGCGTTGACGGTGATGTCCCAGCCCAGCAGCCGCATGCCGAAACCGCCGGCGATCGCGGAGAACGCCGTGCCGATCCGGCCGGTGCCGATCACCCCGACGGTACGCCCGTGGAAATCCCGGCCGAGCAGGGCGTCCAGCCGGAAGTCGAAGTCCTGTGTGCGGCGGGCGGCCCGCACGATCTTGCGGTTGAGGGCCATGGCCAGGCCCCAGGCGAACTCGGCCACCGCGTACGGCGAGTAGGAGGCGACCCGGGCCACGGTGAGGCCGAGCCGCTCGGCGTGGTCCAGGTCGATGTTGTTGTAGCCGGTGGACCGCTGGGTGATCAGCCGGGTGCCGCCGCGCACCAGGGCCTCCAGCACGGGCGCGTCCAGCACCGCGTTCACGCTGGTGGAGACGGCTTCATAGCCGGCCGCCAGCGGCACCGTCTCATGGGTCAGGTACGTCTCCAGGGCACGGACGGTGTGCCGCGGGGCGAAGGCCGCCTCCAGCAGGGGCCGCTCGTCGCGCTGCACTCCGGTCGCCAGGACCTCCACCGCACCGGCCTCCTCTCGGCCATACCGCCCGCTGGTGTTCACCCTACGTGCACCACCTGGTGAACCGATAGACCCTATATCCGGGTATTTACGGTGGAGTGCCATACGTTCCGTGAGCACCGCGCCCGATGCGCGGTACGGGCAGTGCGGCGCGGGCACCACAGGGGCGCGGGTGCGTACGCCCGTACGCGCGCTCATACGTTCCGTGAACGCCGCGGCCGCCTGGCGGGCGGGGGCGGGGCGGGCACGTTAGCGTCGTGATTGCGTACGCCCGTACGCGCGGACCCGCCGCCCCGCAGCGGCGACAGAATGGAGCACCGGCGTGACGCGCAGCGTCTATGTCACGGGTATCGGCCGCGGCGACGGCCGCCAGGTCGTGGAACTGGGAGTGATGGAGCTGCTGACCCGGCAGGTGGACCGGGTCGGGATCTACCGTCCGCTGGTGCACGACGCCCCGGACCGCATCTTCGAGCTGCTGCGCAGCCGCTACCGGCTCACCCAGGACGAGCAGACCGTCTTCGGCATGGGGTACGAGGAGGCCGCCGCGCTCCAGGCCGAGCAGGGCCAGGAGGCCCTCACCGCCCGGCTGGTCGAGGGCTATCTGCGGGTGGCCGAGTCCTACGAGACGGTGCTTGTCCTCGGCTCCGACTTCGCCGACACCAACCTCCCCGCGGAGCTGGGGGTCAACGCCCGGCTGGCCAACGAGTGCGGCGCCTCGGTCCTGGCGGTGATAGGGGGTCGGGAGCAGAGCGCCGAGTCGGTGGTGGCCGAGGTCCGCAACGCGCACCACGCCTACACCAACCTCGGCTGCGACGTGATAGCCCTCGTCGCCAACCGGGTGGACCCGGACCAGGTCGAGGACGCCGCCGAACTGCTGCGCCGCGCGCTGGACGTACCGGTCTACGTGCTGCCCGACGAGCCCGCGCTGTCCGCGCCGACCGTGTCCCAGATCGTGGAGCACCTGGGCGCCGAGGTGCTGCTCGGCGACGACGCCGGGCTGTCCCGGGACGCGATGGGATTCGTCTTCGGCGGCGCGATGCTGCCGACGTTCCTGCCGGCGCTGACCCCGGGCTGCATGGTGGTGACCCCCGGTGACCGGGCGGATCTGATCATCGGCTCGCTGGCGGCGCACTCGGCCGGTTCGCCGCCGATCGCCGGGGTGCTGCTGACGCTGGACGAGAAGCCGGGCGCCGACATCCTGGCGCTGGCCAACCGGCTGGCGCCCGGCACCCCGGTGATCGCGGTGGCCACCGGTTCCTTCCCGACCGCGGCCGATCTGTTCACCCTGGACGGCAAGCTGGGCGCGGGCACCCCGCGCAAGGCGGAGACCGCGCTCGGCCTGTTCGAGACCCATGTGGACACCGCGGAGCTGACCGAGCGCTTCTCGGTGGCCCGCTCCGAGCGGGTCACGCCGATGATGTTCGAGCACGCCCTGCTGGAGCGCGCCCGCGCCGACAAACGCCGGATCGTCCTGCCCGAGGGCGGCGAGGAGCGCATCCTGCGGGCCGCCGAGGTGCTGCTGCGCCGGGGGGTGTGCGAGCTGACACTGCTCGGCGACGAGGCCGCGATCCGCAAGAAGGCCGGCGACCTCGGCATCGTGCTGGACGACCCGGCCGTGATGGTGATCGACCCGCAGACCTCGCCGCTGCGGGAACGGTTCGCCGAGCTCTACGCCAAGATCCGGGCCCACAAGGGCATCTCCTACGAGCTGGCGTACGACGTGGTGGCCGAGGTGTCCTACTTCGGCACGCTGATGGTGCAGGAGGGCCTGGCCGACGGCATGGTGTCGGGCGCGGTGCACTCCACCGCGGCCACCATCCGGCCGGCCTTCGAGATCATCAAGACCCGCCCGGACGCGGCCATCGTCTCCTCGGTGTTCTTCATGTGCCTGGCCGACAAGGTGCTGGTCTACGGCGACTGCGCGGTCAATCCCGACCCGGACGCCGAGCAGCTCGCGGACATCGCCGTGCAGGCGGCCGGCACCGCGGCCCGCTTCGACGTGCGGCCGCGGATCGCCATGCTGTCGTACTCCACCGGCACCTCCGGCAGCGGCGCGGACGTCGACAAGGTGCGGGCGGCCACCGAGCTGCTGCGGACGCGGCGGCCCGATCTGCTGGTCGAGGGCCCGATCCAGTACGACGCCGCGGTCTCGCCGACGGTGGCGGCGGCCAAGCTGCCGGGCTCGAAGGTGGCCGGGCAGGCGACGGTGCTGATCTTCCCCGACCTCAACACCGGCAACAACACGTACAAGGCCGTGCAGCGTTCGGCCGGCGCGGTCGCGGTCGGCCCGGTGCTGCAGGGCCTGCGCAAGCCGGTCAACGACCTGTCCCGGGGCGCCCTGGTGCAGGACATCGTCAACACCGTGGCCATCACGGCGATCCAGGCACAGGGGGACGGGCAGTGAGCGCGACCAGGGTCCTTGTTCTCAACTCCGGCTCGTCCTCGGTGAAGTACCAGCTGCTGGAGATGACCGACCACCGCCGGCTCGCCTCCGGCCTGGTGGAGCGGATCGGCGAGGACGGCGGGGTGGCCGACCACACCGAGGCGCTCCGGCAGGTGTCGGCCGAGCTGACGGCGGCCGGCCTCGGCCTGGACTCCCCGCAACTGGCCGCGGTCGGCCACCGGGTGGTGCACGGCGGCACCGACTTCACCGAGCCGACCTTGATCACCGACGCCGTACTGGCGCGGATCGAGGCCCTGGTGCCGCTGGCCCCGCTGCACAACCCGGCCAACATCACCGGCATCGAGGTGGCCCGCGCGCTGCGCCCCGACCTGCCGCAGGTCGCCGTCTTCGACACCGCCTTCCACGCCACCATCCCGGAGGCCGCCGCCCGCTACGCCATCGACACCGCCACCGCCGAGCGCTTCGGCATCCGCCGCTACGGCTTCCACGGCACCTCGCACGCCTATGTGTCCCGGGCCGCGGCCGGGCTGCTCGGCAAGGAGCCGTCCGAGGTCAATGTGATCGTGCTGCACCTGGGCAACGGCGCCTCGGCGTCCGCGGTCAGGGGCGGGGTGTGCGTGGACACCTCGATGGGCCTGACGCCGCTGGAGGGCCTGGTGATGGGCACCCGGTCCGGCGACATCGACCCGGCGGTGGTCTTCCACCTGCAGCGGGTCGGCGGCATGGACACCGACGAGATCGACACGCTGCTCAACAAGCGGTCCGGGCTGCTGGGCCTGTGCGGCGCCAACGACATGCGGGAGATCGGCCGCCGGATGGCCGACGGCGACGAGCGGGCCCAGCTCGCCTTCGACGTCTACGTGCACCGGCTGCGGCGTTACGTCGGCGCCTTCACCGCGGTGCTCGGCACGCTGGACGCGGTGGTCTTCACGGCCGGCGTCGGCGAGAACTCGGCCGCGGTGCGGGCCGCCGCGCTGGCCGGGCTGGACGGTCTGGGCATCGTGGTGGACCCGGTGCGCAACGCCGTCCGCAGTTCGTCCGCCCGGCTGATTTCGGCCGAATCCAGCCGGGTGTCGGTCGCTGTGGTGCCCACCGACGAGGAGCTGGAGATCGCCCGCGATACTTACGCATTGGCCCGCGGTTGACCGTCCCACGACCACGAAGCCCCTGGAATATTCCGGAGCGGAACAAACCGATAGGATAGCGCCCATGCGCCGAGCCAAGATCGTCTGTACTCTGGGTCCCGCCGTCGACTCGTACGAACAGCTGAAAACGCTGGTCGAAGCGGGTATGAACGTGGCCCGCCTGAATTTCAGCCACGGCAGCCACACCGAGCACCAGGACCGTTATCAACGGGTGCGCAAGGTGGCCGAGGAGACGGGCAAGGCGGTCGGCATCCTGGCCGACCTGCAGGGCCCCAAGATCCGCCTCGGCAAGTTCGCCGACGGCCCGGTGGAGCTGGTGGCCGGTGACGAGTTCACCATCACCACCGACGACGTCCCGGGTGACAAGAGCCTGTGCGGCACCACGTACAAGGGCCTGCCCGGCGACGTCTCGCAGGGCGACCCGATCCTGATCAACGACGGCAACGTGGCGCTGCGCGTCATCGAGGTCGAGGGCTCCCGGGTCCGTTCCCTGGTGGTCGAGGGCGGGGTCATCTCCGACCACAAGGGCATCAACCTGCCGGGTGCCTCGGTGAACGTGCCGGCGCTGTCCGAGAAGGACATCGACGACCTGCGCTTCGCGCTGCAGATGGGCGTCGACATGGTCGCGCTGTCCTTCGTGCGCGACGCCAAGGACGTCCGGGACGTGCACCGCGTCATGGACGAGGAGGGCCGCCGGGTCCCGGTCATCGCCAAGGTGGAGAAGCCGCAGGCGGTGCACAACATGGCCGAGATCGTCGCCGCGTTCGACGCGGTGATGGTGGCCCGCGGCGACCTCGCGGTGGAATACCCGCTGGAGCAGGTGCCGCTGGTGCAGAAGCGGCTGGTGGAGATGTGCCGGCGCAACGCCAAGCCGGTGATCGTGGCGACCCAGATGATGGAGTCGATGATCACCAACTCCCGGCCGACCCGCGCCGAGGCCTCCGACGTGGCCAACGCGATCCTGGACGGGGCGGACGCGGTGATGCTGTCCGCCGAGTCCTCGGTCGGCAAGTACCCGATCGAGACGGTCAAGACGATGTCGCGCATCGTCGAGGCCGCCGAGGAGGAGCTGCTCTGCCGCGGCCTGGCCCCGCTGGCCCCCGGCAAGAAGCCGCGCACCCAGGGCGGCGCGGTGGCCCGCGCCGCGGCCGAACTGGCCGACTTCCTGGACGCCAAGTCGCTGGTGGCCTTCACCAAGTCCGGTGACACCGCCCGCCGGCTGGCCCGCTACCGCGTGCCGGAGCCGGTGCTGGCCTTCACCACCGATCCGGCGACCCGCAATCAGCTCGCGCTGACCTGGGGCGTGGAGGCGTTCGTGGTGGAGCACGTCAACACCACCGACGCGATGGTGGAACTGGTCGACCAGGAGATGCTCAAGCACTCCGAGTACACCACCGGCGACACCGTCATCATCACCGCCGGCTCCCCTCCCGGCGAGCCCGGCACCACCAACCTGGTCCGGGTGCACCACCTGGGCGGCTGACCCTGCCCGCCCGGCGTACGGCGCGGCCCGCGACGGGGACTTCGGAGCAGTCCCGTACCGCGGGCCGTTGTCGTCGCCGGCCGCCGGGACGGACCCCGGCGCGGGCGGGCGTCAGGAGCCGTGCCGGCCGGGCAGCACCCGCATATCGGGTATGTGCAGGTCGCCGCCGAACTGCGCGGCCTGGACGACGGTGGCGTCGGTGAAGAAGAGCACCGGCAAGATGAGCGGCGGCGGCGCCTTCGGCGTGAAGGTGATCGGCTTCAGCCCGAACAGGTTCCCGCTCAGCGACTCGGTGTAGAGCGTCACGGTGCCGTTGCGGATGGTCGAGGTGGAGCCCGCCCGCCCGGTGACCGTGGTGGTGGAGCCGCCGGGTCCCTGGACCGTCTGCTGGAGGTCACCGATGTCGATGCCGGTCGCGGTGAACTTCATGACGTCCTTCAGCGTGCCGCTGTAGGTGCGGACCTGCACGATACCCTCGTAGTTGAGGCCGTAGAGCGTCAGCAGGCTGCTCTTGAGCGTCCAGGGCTGGTCGGCGAGCAGCGGTATGCCGCCCTCGACCTTGGCGTCGGCGAGCGCCTTCGCGTCGTACACCGGGCAGGGGTAGGCCTGCCCACCGCCGGACGCGGCGTCCGAGCCGCCCCGGTTCGCGGTCGCGCCGGGGCTCGCCGAGGGGGACGGGGTGCCCGCGGCGTCGGTGCGGCCCTTGACCGCCTTGCCGGCCGCGTGCGCGGCTCCCCCGACGACGCCCTTGACCGTGTCACCCACCGAGCCCGTCGAGCCCTTGGCCGCCCCGCTGGAGGGCTTTGCCGGGGCCTGCGTGGTGGTGGGGTCGGGCGCGGGCGGGGCGGTGGTGGCCGGCGGCGCGGGGGCTTGGGTGGTGGGCGCGGGGGTCGGGGTCGGCTTGGACCCCCCCTTGGGAATGCCCAGCAGGCCGCCCAGCAGGTTCCCCAGGCCCAGGGGGTCCGAGGAGGAGTTGTCGCCGCCGGACGCCGAGCCGGAACTGGGCGCGGCGGTGGCCGGTGCGCTGGGGCTGACCGTCGGCTCGGGCGTCTTCCCCTGGGTCGCCTGCGAGCTGTCGCCGGTCTTGCCCGCGGTGGCCGCGGACGAGCCCCCGGTGGCTGTGGCCGTGGGGCGGGCCGTGGCCGGAGTACCGGCGGCGCCCTTGGCACCGCTGCCGTCCTCGGCGCCCTGCGCACCCTTGGTGTCCGGGGTGGCCTTGGTGTCCTGAGCGCCCTTGGCACCCTTGTCCGCCGGCGTGCTGTCCGCCGTGCCGTGCGTGGCGGCGGGCGTGTCCGACTGGGTGACGCACGGGCCCGCCGTGAAGGGGCTGGACGGCTGCTCGTCGGCCTGGGCGAGATGGGGCGTCAGGCCCATGCCCATCAGTACGGCGGTGGGCATCGCGGCCAGCGCGACCGCCTTGCCGGCCGGGACGTGCAGCTTGGTCAGCAGCGACTTGCGAGGGGCGGCGTGGCGCGGTCCGGACGGCCTGCGGCCGGCTGCCCCCTCGTCCCCGCCCGGCTGAGTCTCGTCAGCCAGCACGGTGCCTCCCGTTCTCCTCTGACTCCTCTTCCGGCCGCATGCCGGCGGGCACCGGCTCGGCCGGCGCGTACGGGTCGTGGCCCTGCGCCGGGACGACGGGCCCGTGGTGGTCGGGGACATCGCCGCGGGCGCCCTCGGGATCGGTCGCGCCGCCGGGGAATTCGGCCTTCTCCCCCGGGTCGTCGGCGGCCGGCACTCCCGGCGCCCAGGCGATGGACAGCGCGCCGCCGAACAGCGCCAGCAGGAAGCCGATCACGATGCCGCCGAAGTTGGACACGGGGATCGACACCAGCCCCAGCAGGATGCTGGCGACACCGGCGAAGACCCGGACCGCGGACTGGAACCACATGGTCAGCCCGAGCACCACGAGCAGGACGCCGATGATCAGGGAACCGGCGCCGGCCGTGGTGGCCAGTCGCAGGCTGAGCTGACCGAAGGTGACGTTGTGGTACGGCAGGTACCCGATCGGGAATCCCGCCAGGATGGTGAACAGGCCGGCCCAGAAGGGGCGTTGCCACCGCCAGTGGCGGAAGGCCACCCATCCGGGGCGCAGCCGGGCACGCGGTCCTGTCGACTCGGCGCTCATAGAAAACAGCTCCCTGGGAGGTGTTGCAGACGATTTCGTCGGCCGGGTGAGCCGCGTCCCGCGCGGCTCACCCGGGCCGATCAGGCGATGCCTAGTAGCACTCCACCGACGAGCCGGAGCCCTTGTGGATGCGCAGGCTGAGCCCGGCGAGCCTGAAGGTGCCCGCGCTGGTGGCCCACGCCGTCTGCTGGACACCGGTCAGGTCGGCCGAGTCGGCCTCCTGCGCGAAGGATGTCGGATCGGCGGCGTCCCCCGCCTTGATGCCCGGGCCGGCACCCTTCGTACCGGCCGCGACACCGATGTTGATGTTGTTGAACGTCGCGTCGGCGTCGAGCTGGTCGAGGTCGATGTAGAGGTTGTGCGCCTCGACCTTCTTGCTGCCATTGCCTGCGGTGAGCACCAGCGTCACGTCACCGATCGGCGTCGGTACCACCACCGACTGGCACAGGCCGGTGATCGTGGCGTCGGTGAAGGCGGACACCGCGACCGGCACCGGCCCGTGGCCGCTCGGCGCGTCGATCGCGCCGTACTGCTCGAAACCCTCACCGTGCAGAGTCTTGGCGGTCACCTTGAACTGCTGCCCCGACACCGCGAACGACGCGGCGAGCGCGCCTTGGGCCAGCGCCATGCCGACCACCGCGGTGGCGGCGACGCTTGGCACCATGACGACGGCGAACCGCCGCCATCTGGTGCCCCCACGAACGTGAGACTCCATACTTCCTCCTTCTCGGACGTACATCTCCGGCCGGGATCGTTCGGGTCCGGGCCTGGGATGGGAGAAGTGCTACGTCCTCGGAAGGCAGAGCGCCGGATCGCGGGAGCCGTCCTCCTCGCGGGAGTTGTCCCTCCGTGGGGGAGTCGCGGACGGCGGTGTCCGAATCTGCGGCGATCACCCCCGAGCGACAACCACTGGCCACGCTCTCGCGCAACCTGCGGGACAGGCTCCATCCGGTGCGGTTCCATCCGGAGACGGAGACCCCCCTGTCCCGGGGCGGCGGCGATCACCGCGCACCCCACCCGGCGGGGACCCGTGGCCGCGGCGCCGACTGGCGGCCGGGCTGTGGCAACGGACCGAGCTTGGCCGATCGTGGTCCATTCGGGGCCGACGCACAAGGGGTCTCGTTACTAGTGAGTAACGGATGGGCGGCGCAGGCGTGATCGCCACGCGGAGTGATGTCACAGAGAGTAAGGAAGGCGGTGGCGGGAAAATCTGACATCCGCCACCATCAACGACCAAACCAGGGCGCTACTTTTACCGGAAGTAACGCCGGTCAAACATTGTCACGGTTTGATAAAGTGCCGCCGCCGTGTCGCTAAATCGCTGAGTGTCCACCAACGGCGGACGGGCCCCGTCCGGATCGCCGGCGGGGCCCGTCCGGAAGGTCAGAACAGGACTCTGGCCAGGGCCGTACGCGCTGCGACCACCCGCGGGTCGTCCGGTCCGATCACCTCGAAGAGCTCCAACAGCCGCAGCCGGGCGGTGTCCCGCTCCTCACCGGCGGTTTGCCGCACGGTGTCCACCAGACGTCCGAACGCGTCTTCGACATGCCCGCCGACCAGTTCGAGATCGGCGGCGGCCAACTGGGCCGCTACGTCACCCGGTGCGTTCGCCGCGGCCTCGCGGACCGCCTTCGGGTCCGCGTCCTGCACCCTGCGCAGCAACTCCGCCTGCGCCAGACCGAGTTTGGCCTCCACATTGGCCGGCTCGTCGGAGAGCACGTTCTTGTACGCCTGGATGGCGCCGCTCAGGTCGCCGGCGTCCAGCGCTTCGTGCGCCGCGGACAGGGCCAACTCCTGCGGAGTGGCGGGGCGCGGCGGGGCGGCCGCGGCCGGCTGCTCGTCGACCGCCTCCGGGTCGGCCTCGGGGCCGACGATGCCGAACCGCTGCTCGGCGACCTCGATCAACTGGTCGAGCACGTCGGCGACCTGGTCCTCGGGGGCCGCGCCCTGGAAGAGCGGCATGGCCTGGCCGGCCAGCACCGCGAACACGGCCGGCACACCCTGGACGCCGAACTGCTGGAAGAGCGTCTGGTTGGCGTAGACCTCCGCGGTACCGAGGACGAAACGCCCCCGGTACTGGCGGGCCAGCCGCTCCAGCACCGTGTTGAGCTGCTTGCTCTGTTCGGCCTGATCGGCCCAGAAGCTGATGACGACCGGGACCTCGTTGGAGCGCTGGAGTACATCGCTCTCGAAGGTCGCCTCGGTCACCTCGATGACGAGCGGGGACGCGGTGGTCTCGGCGCCGGCTTCCTGCCGCTGCGCCCTGGCCTGCTCGGCCTTCACCTTGGCCTCACCGGCCGCCTTCAGGGCGGCGAGGTCGACCACGCCGCTCATGGACATGTTCCGTGGCTGCATGAGGTCAATCCTCCCCCCTCGTGGAGCAAAGCGTGCACAGACCCCGAATCCCCGCCGGTTTGCAGGACGGTCGGTTCCGGAACGCGGGTGTGCGGCGGGCGGCTGCCGGGTAGGGCCGTCCTGCCGGGTCGTACGGCGGCGCGGATCCCCATCCGCGCCTGTGGTCGTCGCTGGTTTCGCTACGGCTCGTAGCGTAACTGCGGGGCCCGGTCCTCGCTCGGCCGCTCGATGTGATCCCGGCCACTCGCCAGCAAACCTACCGGCCGGTATGGTCCGGTTCATGCCCCCGTTCCCCGCTGACCGACCCACCGGCCTTCCCGGGCGCACCACCCGTCCCATGGGTACCGCCCAGGGCGGGCGGCCCCGCAGTGCCGACGCCGACCGGGCGATCCTGGCCGCCACCCGGGCCGCACTGGTCGAACTGGGCTGGAGCGGGCTGACCCTGGTGGATGTCGCCGCCCGGGCCGGGGTGGCCAGGACCACGCTCTACCGGCGCTGGCCGGGCAAGAACGAGTTGGTGGTGGACGCGGTGGCGGCGCTGTTCGAGGAGCAGCTGGAACTGCCCGACCTCGGCAGCCTCCAGGCCGACATCCAGGGCGTGGTGCTGCGCCTGGCCGCGCTGCTGGACCGCCCGGAGACCAAGACCGCGCTGATGGCCTGCGTCGCCGAGGCCACCCATGACGAGGCACTGCGGCTGCGCATCCGGGAGGCCATCGTGGACCGGCAGAAACACCTGGTCCTGACCGGCCGGGAGCGCGCGCAGCGGCGCGGCGAACTGCCACCGGACGACGGGCCGGCCGATCCGGCGCGCGACGACCTGATCTTCGACGTGATCGCCGGCTCGGTGGTCCACCGGGTGATGATCAGCTCGCAGCCGGTGGACGACGCGTGGTCGCAGCGGCTGGCCCGGCTGCTGGTCCTCGGCCTGGCCGGGCTGCCGGCCGGGGCGTGACGTTGGGCGCCCGAATCCGGGTGCGCCCAGGCCGTCCGCTCGGTCGGGGGCCGTCCGGAGCACGGCCCGTACCGGCCGTCAGGCCTCGGCGGCCTCCACCCCCGCCACGAAGTGGTCGAACTCCCCCGCCATGACGCCCTTCACGAATGCCTCCCACTTGGCGAGGGTGGTCACGGCCACCACCTCCGGCTGCTCTGTCTCGCGGATGTAGACCATCCCGTCGTCACCGACGGTCGCTTCGAGGGGCACGAGGCTCCTTCCTCGCAGGGCCGGTTGGGTCCGTACGAGGTTACGAGGCGACGGGCGCGGGTGGGCCGGGCGGCGGGACCGGGCACACGCCTCAGAAGCAGGCCGGAGCACCAGGAGCACACCAGGGGCTCAGGGGCTCACCGCCGGCTCAGGAGCGCCCCCGGAGCGCCCCCCGGGAGCGGCCCGGAGGGCGCCGGGC
>NZ_FMCH01000557.1 GCF_900091855.1 Streptomyces sp. DvalAA-14 | reverse complement strand
CTCGCTGGTCACCCTTGGATAACAGCCTGGTGATCATCTGGCGAAGACCGGAACGCTACGTACCGTGTCAGCGGTTGTACGGGGGAGAATGGCACGGGACGCAAGCGACGGGGGTTGCGGACGAGCCCAGGCCGTACGTACAGCCAGTCGCATGTAAGGGGCACCACCGCTATGGCAGAGGTTGCTAACGACAGTGTGAACCCCGACATCAGCCTGCTCCGCGACATGAACGACTACGCCAGGCAGGCACCCCACGGCGTCGACCGCGCCGTGGAACTCCTCAGCGCCTACGGGCTGCTGGTCGTCACGGCGCTGCTGGCCGGCTGGTGCTGGTGGCGCGTCGCCCGCCGCTCGGCCGACGCGCCCGCCGCCGTGGCCGGCGTCCTGTGGGCCCTGCTCGCCGGCGGGCTCGCCCTGCTGGCCAACATCCCGATCCGCGCGTTCGTGCGACGACCCCGGCCGTACACCGAACACGACGGCCTCGACGTGCTGATCCACGGCGGCCCCCACTACTCCTTCGTCAGCGACCAGGCCGCGCTGGCCGCCGCGATCGGCGTCGGCCTCTTCATGGTCAATCGCCGCTTCGGCGCCGCCGCCCTCCTGATCGCCGTCGCGGAGGGCTTCACCCGCGTCTACCTCGGCGCGCACTACCCCACCGACGTCATCGGCGGCTTCGCCCTCGGCGCGGCCACCACCCTCCTGCTGGCCCCCCTCGCCCTTGCCCTCCTCACCGCACTCACCACGACCCTGACGACCACACGCCTCGCCGGGCTCATCCGGGCCCGCCCCGACACGCTCCCGCCCGCGGAGGACGCCCAGGCGCCGCGCCACCGCGCGGACGACAAGGGGCTGGCGGCGTAGCGCAGTTGCGCGGCGCTCAGGTCCCCGGGTCGGGGACGCAGCGGATGCCTCGGACCAACTGGTCCAGGTCGGGGAGGATTTCGATGAAGCGGTCGTGGTTCCACGAGGTCAGAAACACATGGACATCGGTTTCCATGGCGGCGTCGCGGAAGATGTAGTTGACCTGGTCGTACGGGCCGGGTCCGTAGACGCCGCTCCATCGGGACTTGACACCCGTGCCCAATGCCTCGGTCTCGAACCACTCGGTAGCGGCCTCCGTGGTGGCGCTCTCGGTGCCCCAGTAGGCGTAGTACCGCATCGCCTCTTCCCACGTCCCCTGGCACCGCCAGAGCCCGACTGCCGCGGGTACCGGAAATTTGGTGTAGTCCGGGCAGTGGCAGTACAGCTTGTGCCCGGCCATGCGGCCGGCGACAGCGGTGCGGGCCAGGACGAGGTGCTCGGCGAAGGGCAGGACTTCCTTCTTGACGACCTTCTTGGTCAGTTCGCGGCCACCCTTCACGAAGCGGTCGCCGGCGTAGTCGAAGGCCCATTCCGCCGCGTCGGACCACTTGGTGCCCTCGAACCCGAGCGGGATGGGAAACCAGGCGGAGCGGTCGTAGTCGATCTCGGCCCAGTTGGGAGTCGATTTCCGTTCGTCGAAGCTCATGTGTTGTCCTTCTGCATGCGTTCCCAGCGGAACGTGCCCATGATGGCGTCGAAGAGCGCGCAGAGCAGCCGCGCCGTCCCGTCCGCCGGACTCCCTGCGCCAAAGGTGGAGAAGGACGCGACCAGCCAGCTGTCCGTTGTACCGGGCACGGGCAGGATGTACTCGACACGACGTGACGGGTAGGCCACCTCGCGATCGGGATCGGCGTCGTAGACGCGTTCGGTGCGGATGCCGGGGGTGGCGTCGAGTTCCACCGGTTCCCCGCCCTCGGTCGTGGCCAGGACCTCGGCGAGGACGCGCTGCGGATCGGGCGCGTCGGGACTGGCGAAGTCGACGAGGGAGACCAGGAACGAGGCGGGGAGATTCTGCTCGCGGCGGCCGAAGGGCAGATAGAGATCGACGCCCGCGTTGTTCCGGGCCTGGTTGATCAGCGCTTTGAGGCGCTGCTCCAACTCCCGTCGGTATTGCGCCACCTCGTCACGCCCGTGCCGGGCGAAGGCCTTGTCCAGCAGGGCGCCGAGTGCCTGGTCCGTGCCGCGCCGGACGGGGATCTTCTGCCACTCGCGCGGCACGACCAGTCGGTAGCCGCGTATCGCCCGGGCCGTTGTCACGAGCCGACCTCGTGTGTGGTGAGCTCTTTGAGGCGGCCGAAGGTGTCCCAGTGCGGAGAGGTGTCGCCCTCCAGTTCTGGATGGGCGAGGCCGCCGGCGAAGCCGTTGCCGACCCAGTTGATCAGATCGCTGCCGCCGGCCCAATGGCCGGCCTCATCAACGATGTTGGCGGCGCCGTTCGCCAGCCGGACGGTGTTCAGAAAGCTCGTGCCGCGGGCGAGGGCGTTCGGGAACAGCCGGGTGTCGGGGAACTCTTCGGCGAGGGACCTCAATGTGGCCATATGCTCGCCGACTTCCTTCTCACCGCCGGCGAGAAATTTCTCAGCGACCGCCCGGCCGTAGTCCGCCATGAAAGAGGAGAACCTGACGCCCGGACTCTGGCCGGTTTTTCCGAGGAGGTCCGCGCCATCCGCGGCGGTCTTCGCAGCGGCCGTACCGACCTCCTCCGAGCCTCGCAGCCCCCTCGCCACACCGTCGGCGAACCCCGTCGACCCCTTGAGCAGCGCTTCCGACCAGCTCGACGCCCCCAGCGTGGCCAGCGCGAACACATCGAGGCCGACGTCGATCCAGGAGCCGTCACCGGTCAGGGCGACGGCGGTATGGCCCAGCAGGGCGGCCAGCATGAGCCCGCCCAGGAGTGCGGTGGCGATGTCCAGGACGGGGATGAAGAGGGAGACGATCACGAGCGCGGTGACGATCCACGTGCAGACGTCGGCGAGGAGTTTGATCAGTTCGGCGTGTTGGTGGATGAAGTCCTTGAACGAATCCCACCGGCTGTCCTTGAGGCCGTCGTGCTCGGTGTCCTCGATCCTCTGCTTCCAGAAGCCTGCGCGGTCATCGCGATGGCTCTTGGTGCGGGCCAGTTGGGCCTTCGCACCCGCCAACTCGTCCTGGGCGGCCTGCCGGGCGCGCTCGGCGGCCGCCTGACGCTGCTGCTGCTCCGGTGTCAGCTGCGGCTGCGGGCTGCCGGGCGCCGGCTTCAACTCCGGGGCGTTGGCGGTCGTCGCCACCGCCTGGGCGCGTGCCAGCGCGCGCAGGGAGTCCGACTGGCACTGGTCCAGGTCGTCCGCCCAGTGCCCCAGGTACTCGGAGACGTGCTCGTAGCGGGTGGCGACCTTGTCCAGGCCGTCGCGCAGGTCGGTGGCGGTTTCGCGCAGAGTGTCGGCGAACTTGCCGATGTTGTCGTCGCCCGCGATGTCCTGCAGCAGGGCGATCTGGTCGCGGATCGTCGCCGCCATCTTTCCGAGCCGCGAGGACTCGGTGCGTATCTCGTGCGGGTCCCCGGGAACCGGGTCCTCGGATTCGTCGAGGACGGCCCACTCGGAGTCGGCTGGTCTGGTCATACAGCGCGTTCCCTCCCCTGTCGCGCCTATCTCCCGCGCGGCGGTGTTCCGCGCGGACGTCGCTCTCCCCGCGCGCCGTTACTCCTGGGCGCCGCCCTTGCCGACGGCCCCGCCGCCGCTCTTACCAGCACCTTTACCGGCGTCGGTGAGACCGTTCCGGAGTTTCTCGTCCACGTCCTTGAAGGCTTCCATGGTCTTTTCGGCCATCTCACCCATGGCTTGGATCTTGTCGAGCAACTTGTGGCGGTGATAGTCCCAGTTGCTCGCGAAGTCGTGCATGGCGTGCGCCATGTCCCCGGATCCGAGTGCGCCGGCGATGTCCGACTGATGGTGGCCGGTGTCCTCCAACTCCCGCTGGATCGCCTGGAGATTGCGGCTGGACTCCTCAAGCCGGTCGTAGGAGACCTTGAGGTCCGTCATCCGCGCGCGCCCTCCGTCCACGGCCTGTCCGCCGCGTCCCACCGTTCGAACCGAGGGACCAACCTCTCAAGTAATTCGGATCTCCAACAACGCTGTTCGTTCAAGGGATGGCAAAAACTGATCGGCTTGTGGACATCGGCCGACGGTTCGACCTCGGCGACGGCAAGGGCGGTGGCACGGACCGCTGTGGATCAGCGGTCGCCTCTACAGCACCGCGTCTCGCGCCGGTAGTGTCAATGCCCATCACGACTGCTTGCCGACCACTTCGCCAACTGCTTCACCAACTGCTCAGCCGACTACTTCGCCAACTGCTCCGCACCGGACGACTCACGGGGGACTCCGACGTGACCCGCTCTTCCCTGCCCATCGCCGCCGCCTTCGCCGCCGCCGCGGGCCTGCTGCTGACCGCCTGCGGCGGGGGCGGCTCGGACGGCTCGGACCAGGCGCAGCCGTCCACGACGGCCGCCGCGCCGACCGCGACCACAGCGCCCGCGACACCCACGCCGCCGCCGACCACAGCCACCGGTCCGGCCGCGCCCACCTTTGTCCTGCCGTCGGACGCGAAAGTGGTGTTCACCGGATTCGACGGATCGGACGCGAAGACCGCCCCTGTTCTGCGCGATGTGAAGAACATCGTGATGACCATGCAGGAGGCGGAAGGCGAGGGCAAGGGCAGCACACCCAACATCAAGCGCTACTTCTCCGGACTTCAGGCTGCCACTGTTTCGGACACCGCCATCAACTACCGCAAGTCCGGCCTGACGATTACCGGCACCCTCCGCGACTACCGTCCCACCGTCGCATTCGACGCCGCCGATCGAGCCCAGGTCAGCTACTGCGAGGACGAGAGCAAGGCGTACGACAAGGTGATCGCGACCGGCCAGGTGAGGAAGACCACACCGGAACTCCGGGATTTCAGTCTCTGGCGCATGGGGCTCGTGCGGAACGCCGCTGGTGATTGGCAGGTAGTCGACTACTCGCAGCAGACGGGAGTGTCCAAGTGCGCGGGTTCCTGAAAGGCCGTAAGCGTCTGCTCCCCACAGTGGTGCTGACTGTCCTGGCGCTCCTCGTCGCCGCTCCCCCTGCGAGCGCATTCCGCCGGGGAGTCGGCAACCCGCGGCCTCCGACTACGACGACCACGCCGACCAGCGACAACGGCAGGCTCTCGTCCCGGGTTTCGTACAGCGGAACCGGATACGGAAACAACGCGGGCGGGCCGACCCAGCGGATCACCTCGTCGGATCAGAATTTCACCCCGCCCGACTGCTGGTACGAGGCGTACACACCCGCGGAGTTCAAGCAGATCCTCCAGGAGCGCTACTACGCGGCGGGAAACGCCAACGCGGGCACGGTCTACAACTATTACTACCAAGTCCGGTCGGACCTGGAGGCCAAGCACTACCACCAAGGCGAGCCGGGAAGTTGGTGGGTGCTGGTCTACAACCCCGATCTGCCGCCCGACAGCGGCGGTTCCTGCACGCTGAGTACGGGATGGATGTGGGTCGGCCCCGGCGACCCTCCCCCGCCCGCACCGGTCACCGCCGAGATGCTGTCGAGGGCGGCCTACAACGCCACTCGACTGCCGGCCCGTACCGTGAAGCTGAGCCCTGCCGCGGACGGGCAGAAGGTCAACTTGGCCACGTACATCAAGTTCGGTGAGGCCATTCCCGAGGTCTACGTGACCGCCCGGGTGCCCAATCCGCCGGTGGCCGCGACCGTCGTGGCGGAACCGTACGCGCTGCACATCGATGCCGGGACGTCCTTCGCGGACCCCCAGTCGTGCGACTACCCGTTCACGAAGACCGGCGATCGGTACAACGTCAACACGGCGGACGCCGCCTGCAACATCACCTACCGCAAGGCGACCGGCAGCGGAAGCGCGTACACGCTGCTGGCGCGCATCACCTGGCGGGTGCACTGGACGGCGACCGCCGACCCGGACGGCCCGGTGGCCGGGCAGCTGCCGGCCGGCTACACCACCTCGCCCCAGGAGGTCCAGGTCCAGGAGATCCAGACCGTCAACCGCTGACCCGGGCCCGGCGTCCCGTCACAGGGCCTGCGGAAACGAGAAGAGGCGGTTCGGGTCGAGGCGGGACTTGAGGGCGGTGAGGCGGGCGGCGTTGGGGCCGTAGTAGGCGGTGCGCCAGTCGGTGAGAGTGGGGTCGGTGTAGTTCTGGTAGGCGGCGCCCGAGGCGTAGCGGCGCAGAGCGGCGTGGGTGGTGTCGAGCCAGGAGGTGCGGGACAGGGCGTCCGAGGCGAGGTATTGGACCAGGACGCGGGAGGAGCGGTGGGCGAAGGCGGTGGCCGTGGGCGACGGGCGGTTGACGGCGCCGCCGAGCGCGGTGAGGGCGATGCTGCCGGCGCCGCCGCCGGACTGGCCGGCCAGGCGCTGGGTCTGGGCGAGGAGCGCGTCGATGCCCGCCTCGGACAACTGGCTGTCGTAGAAGTCGGAGCGGGCGGTGTACGTTTCGCGGCCGAGGTTCCCGGTGGGCGGCAGGTGGCACTGGGCGGCGGACATGCCCGAGCAGCCCGCGTAGGAGAACATCGCGTCGAGGAAGGCGTGCGGGCGCAGCGAGACGCTGGACGCGGGACCGGGCCCGCCGGGGGCGTCGGCCAACCGGTCGGCCGCGTTGGCGAGATCGTCCCGTGAGCCGGTGGACATCATGGCCACGGAGACCGTCGGCGAACCGCCGGGCGCGCAGTCCAGGTGGAGCGAGGACCAGATGGGGTCGGGCTGGTCGGGTCCCCACGCCTGCCAGGAGCGGATCACCGCGGCGGCCTTGCTCCACGGCCAGGTGAGGTAGCCGGTGACGACGTTCGGTGTCGGATGGGTGCTGAAGCGCAGCGAGGTGACGACGCCGAACTGGCCGTTGCCGGCGCCGCGCAGCGCCCAGAAGATGTCGGGCTCGGCGTCCGCGGAGACCTCGTGGGTACGGCCGTCGGCGGTGATCAGGGTGGCGCCGGTCAGGTTGTCGCAGGTGAGGCCCATGGAGCGGCTCAGTACGCCGTGCCCGCCGCCGAGGGTGAGGCCGGAGATACCGACCGAGGGGCAGGAGCCGCCCGGGACGCAGCGGCCCTGGTCGCCGAGCGTGCTGTAGACGTCGATCAGCTTGGCGCCGGCCCCGATGGTCGCCGTGGTGCCGTCGAGGTGGATGGACTTGATCCGGGACACGTCGATGATCAGCCGGCCGTCGCCGCTGGACCAGCCCGCGTAGGAGTGGCCGCCGCTGCGGACCACCGGCACGGTACCGGTCCGGGTGGCGAAGTCCAGGCAGCTGCGGATGTCCGCCGCGCCGGTGACGTAGGCGATGCCGGCCGGGCGCAGATTGTCGTACCGGGTGTTGTAGAGCCGGTGGTCGAGTTCGTACGCGCTGTCGCCGGGGCGGACGAGGTCGCCGTCCAGGGTTGAGGCGAGCGCCTTCCAGTCCGCCTTCACGCGGGTGGGCGAGGGCTTGGGGGTCGAGCCGGCGGCGGAGCCGGTGGGGGAAGGGCTCCCGGGGGTACGACTCGACGTCGAAGCGGCGCTCTTGGCATCGTTGGAGCCGCCCGGCGTGCAGCCGGTCAGCCAGGCCGCCGCCAGCACTCCGCCCCCGGCCCGCAGCGCGGTACGCCGCTCCAGCCTGCGCTTCGCCGGGAAGGTTATGGGGGATGTCGAGTCCGCCGCTGTCTCGCTCACAGTGTTCCACCGCCGCATCACGCATGGGGTCACGCCGACCCCAATGGCAGGTGCCTACTGCCCCCGGGCACCTTCGGTAACCCAAGACGACGCAGCAAGGACTCCGGTTGCGACGATCTTCCGTGGTGACGGGCCCGCGACAATCCCGCGACAGCTCAGTCGCCGGCGTGCTCGTGGGCGTCCCGCCGGGCCCGGTCCCGCGCCCGGCGCGCGGGGCCCGACCAGCCGCAGGTGCAGCGGGCCGAGACGAAAGAGCCGCGTTCGACCACGGACGTCCGGTGCGCCGGCCCGGGCCCCGCACCGCGGGCGGACCCGGCGTCGGCGGTGGTGGAGGAAGGAGGGGCCGAAGCCGCGTCGGCGACCACTTTGCGCACGTGTCCACCGTAACGGGCGTGACGGCGTGCTCAAGACCGTCGTTAGCCGGATGAGGCCTCAGTCGAGGGGCCGGCGGCGCCGGGCGGCGGCCGGACAGGGATGGATGAGTGATGGTGGCATCGATGTCCACGGGGGTGCGGGCGCTGCGAGCGGCGCGATCGGTACCGGCCGAGCCCACCGGACCGCCCCCGACGCGTGGGGCCGCGCGCCCGGCGCCGGGGCGGGCGGCGGGCGCTGACCGGGTGGATCCCGCGCACGCCGCGGGCCCAGTGAGTCGGCCCGACAAGCCGAGCCGGCCGGACCGGTCGGACCAGTCGAACCGGTCGGACCAGTCGGACCAGTCGGACCGGCCGGACCGGTCGGACCGCCCCCGCCCACCACGCCCACCCCGCCCGCGGCCCGGAAAAGCTGGCCCTCCGGCCCCGGCCGGCCCGGCCGCCCGGGCCTTCACCGCCGGCGCCCTCGCCCTGGCCGCCGCCGCCGCCGCGGCAGCCCTCAGCGGCTGCGTGAGCAGCGGCGCCGCCGCCGAAGGCCAGGACGGTGTG
>NZ_FMCH01000007.1 GCF_900091855.1 Streptomyces sp. DvalAA-14 | reverse complement strand
CCGGCCGCCGCGGCCGCCCGCCGACGGAGAGCGGCACCGGCAGAAGATCCGGGCCGAATTCGGCGCACTGGAAAGGCCGTTGCTGCTCGCCGCCGGCCGGCTGGAGCCGCACCGCGGCTACGGTGTGCTGCTCGACGCCGCCGCCCGCTGGGCCGACCTCACCCCCCGCCCGCTGATCGCCATCGCCGGTGAGGGTCCCGAACGCGCCGCCCTGGAAGGCCGGATCGAGGCCGAGCGGCTGCCGGTGCAGCTGCTGGGCCGCCGCGACGACCTCCCCGAACTGCTGTCGGCCGCCGACCTCGTGGTGCTGCCCAGCCGCTGGGAGGCCAGAGCGCTGATCGCCCAGGAGGCGCTGCACGCGGGCGTGCCGCTGGTGGCCACCGCGGTCGGCGGCACCCCCGAACTCGTCGGCGAGGCAGCCGTCCTGGTCCCGTACGGTGACGCCGCCGCGCTGGCCGAGGCGGTCACCGGCCTGCTCGGCGACCCGGCCCGCCGCGGCGCGCTCACCGCGGCCGGCCGCGCCCAGGCCGCCACGTGGCCCACCGAGGACGACACGGTGGCCCAAGTGCTCAGCGTCTACGACGAACTGATCCAGCGCAGGCCCTGACCGCCGCGGCGGTCAGGCCCGGTCAGGACCGGAACGCCCCCGCCGCGGTGAGCCGCAGCGCGGTGTCGATCAGCGGGACATGGCTGAACGCCTGCGGGAAGTTGCCCACTTGGCGCTGCCGGCGCGGGTCCCACTCCTCGGCGAGCAGGCCCAGGTCGTTGCGCAGCACCAGCAGCTTCTCGAACAGCCGCCGCGCCTCGTCCACCCGGCCGATCATCGCCAAGTCGTCCGCGAGCCAGAACGAGCAGGCCAGGAAGGCCCCTTCGTCTCCCGGCAGCCCGTCCAGGTTCTCGTCACCGCTGGACTCGCGGGACGTCGGGTAGCGCAGCACGAAGCCGTCCTCGGTGGACAGTTCGCGCTGGATCGCCTCGATGGTGCCGATCACCCGCTTGTCGTCCGGCGGCAAAAAGCCCATCTGCGGGATCAGCAGCAGCGAGGCGTCCAACTCACGCGAACCGTAGGACTGGGTGAAGGTGTTGCGCCGCCGGTCGTAGCCCTTGTCGCACACGTCGTAGTGGATCTCGTCGCGCAGGTCCCGGAACCGCTCCAGCGGGCCGTCGACCTCGCCGGATTCGATCAGCTTCACCGTGCGGTCGACGGCCACCCAGGCCATCACCTTGGAGTGCACGAAGTGGCGGCGCGGACCGCGCACCTCCCAGATGCCCTCGTCGGGTTCGTTCCAGTGCTTCTCCAGGTAGCGGATCATCTTCAGCTGCAGCACGCTGGCGTAGTCGTTGCGCGCCAGGCCCGTCATGTGCGCCAGGTGCAGCGCCTCGGTGACCTCGCCGTAGACGTCCAACTGGAGCTGGTGGGCGGCGCCGTTGCCGATCCGGACCGGCGAGGAGCCCTCGTAGCCGGGCAGCCAGTGCAGCTCGTTCTCCCCGAGCTCGCGCTCGCCGGCGATGCCGTACATGATCTGCAGGTTGTCCGGGTCGCCGGCCACCGCCCGCAGCAGCCACTCCCGCCAGGCGCGGGCCTCGTCGCGGTAGCCGGTGCGCAGCAGCGACGACAGGGTGATCGCGGCGTCCCGCAGCCAGGTGAAGCGGTAGTCCCAGTTGCGCACCCCGCCGATGTCCTCGGGCAGCGAGGTCGTCGGCGCGGCCACGATCCCGCCGGTGGGCGCGTAGGTGAGCGCCTTCAGCGTGATGAGCGAGCGGACGACCGCTTCCCGGTAGGGCCCGGTGTACGTGCACTGCTCGACCCAGCCGCGCCAGAAGTCCTCGGTGTTGACCAGGGCAACCTCGGGCTCCGGCAGCGAGGGCTGCGGCTTGTGCGAGGGCTCCCAGCTGATGGTGAAGGCCAGCCGGTCCCCGGGCGCGACGGTGAACTCCGAATAGGTGGTCAGATTCTCCCCGTAGGTGTCCACCTCGGTGTCCAGCCAGACCGAGTCCGGGCCGGCCACCGCGACCGTGCGGTCGCCCACCTTGTGCACCCAGGGCGTGACCTGGCCGTAGGCGAAGCGCATCCGCAGCGACGAGCACATCGGCACCCGGCCGCTGACCCCTTCCACGATCCGGATCAGCTGGGGCGCGCCGTCCCGCGGCGGCATGAAGTCGATCACCCGGACCGTGCCCCGGTCGGTGTCCCACTCCGACTCCAGGACGAGGGAGTCGCCCCGGTAGCGCCGGCGGGTGGCCCGGGGCGGCTGCGTGCCGGCCGGATGTGCGGGGCCCAGCCGCCAGAAACCGTGCTCATCGGTGCCGAGCAGACCGGCGAAGACCGCCGGTGAGTCGAAACGCGGCAGGCACAGCCAGTCGACCGTGCCGTCCCGGCAGACCAGGGCGGCGGTCTGCATATCACCGATGAGTGCGTAGTCCTCGATACGCCCGGCCACGTGCAACTCCAGTCGAACACGGCGCCGCCCCGCCTGGGACGGTCTTGCGGTCTTGGGAAGGGAACAACGACGCAGATCCGCGTCGGTCGGGATCTGGATGGGATCTGGTCTGAATCTGCTCGGGGAACTGGTCGGGATCTGTGACGAGCTCAGCGATCCGGAAGAGGGCGGGGATGGTGCCGTGCCGGTCTGCTCGCGCAGTGCGTTCGAGCAGAATACGTCTTCGCGACGGCCGGTGTGTCGGTCTCGGTGATCTCTGCTGGGCCGAACGGGTGACTCTCGGCAACCTTGCGGCCGAAAAGCCGTAACGCCCACGAAACGGAAGTACCAGCCGCGCGTTCACCAGGGCCCGCAGGCGCGCACGAAGCCGCCACGAGCCCCTCACACGACCGCCACCACCGCCGCGAACAGCGGAAAGCCGCCGGTGAGGTGTGCCACCGGGACGGGCACCGCGGCGGCGCTGATACCCTGGTAGCCCGTGGGCCGGTGGGCTGAACCACTGAACCGCCGCGACGGCGCTCCCAGTCACGAACGCCGTTTCGACCCTCACCTCGCGACCACGGGAGCCCCCTCTTGGCACTTGCGCCGAAAACCACGACCACCAAGCACATCTTCGTGACCGGTGGCGTGGCGTCCTCGCTCGGCAAGGGGCTCACCGCCTCCAGCCTCGGTGCGCTGCTCAAGGCGCGCGGCCTGCGGGTCACCATGCAGAAACTCGACCCCTACCTCAATGTCGACCCCGGCACGATGAACCCGTTCCAGCACGGTGAGGTGTTCGTCACGGACGACGGCGCCGAGACCGATCTGGACGTCGGCCACTACGAGCGCTTCCTCGACGTGAATCTGGCCGGTTCGGCCAATGTCACCACCGGCCAGGTCTACTCCACGGTGATCGCCAAGGAGCGCCGCGGTGAGTATCTCGGCGACACGGTGCAGGTTATCCCGCATATCACAAATGAGATCAAGTCCCGCATCCGGCGGATGGCCACCGACGACGTCGACGTGGTAATCACCGAGGTCGGCGGCACTGTCGGCGACATCGAGTCGCTGCCGTTCCTGGAATCCGTCCGGCAGGTGCGGCACGAGGTCGGCCGCGACAACGTCTTCGTGGTGCACATCTCGCTGCTGCCGTACATCGGCCCGTCCGGCGAGCTGAAGACCAAGCCGACCCAGCACTCGGTGGCCGCGCTGCGCAGTATCGGCATCCAGCCGGACGCGATCGTGCTGCGCGCCGACCGACCGGTGCCGGTGGCGATCAAGCGCAAGATCTCCCTGATGTGCGACGTGGACGAGGACGCGGTGGTCGCCGCCATCGACGCCCAGTCCATCTACGACATCCCCAAGGTGCTGCACACCGAGGGCCTGGACGCCTATGTCGTCCGGCGGTTGGACCTGCCGTTCCGCGATGTGGACTGGACCCAGTGGGACGACCTGCTCAAGCGGGTCCACGAACCGGCCCACGAGGTCAAGGTGGCGCTGGTCGGCAAGTACATCGACCTGCCCGACGCCTATTTGTCGGTCACCGAGGCGCTGCGGGCCGGCGGCTTCGCCAACAACGCCAAGGTGCACATCAAGTGGGTGACCTCGGACGACTGCAAGACCCCGGCGGGCGCGGCGGCGCAGCTGTCGGACGTGGACGCGATCTGCGTGCCCGGCGGCTTCGGCGACCGGGGCGTGGAGGGCAAGGTGATGGCCGTCACCTTCGCCCGTGAGAACCGCGTCCCGCTGCTCGGACTGTGCCTGGGCCTGCAGTGCATCGTCATCGAGGCGGCCCGCAACCTCGTCGGCATCGCCGACGCCAACTCCACCGAGTTCGACCCGGCCACCGCCCACCCGGTGATCTCCACCATGGCCGAGCAGCTCGACATCGTCGACGGCAAGGGCGACCTGGGCGGGACCATGCGGCTGGGCACCTACCCGGCCAAGCTCGCCGAGGGCTCCCTGGTGCGCGAGGTCTACGGCGACCAGGCCTATGTCGAGGAGCGGCACCGGCACCGCTACGAGGTCAACAACGCCTACCGGGCGGAACTCGAGCAGAAGGCCGGCCTGGTCTTCTCCGGGACCTCGCCGGACAACAAGCTGGTCGAGTACGTCGAGTACCCGCGCGAGACGCACCCGTACCTGGTGGCCACCCAGGCACACCCCGAACTGAAGTCGCGGCCGACCCGGCCGCACCCGCTGTTCGCCGGGCTCGTCGCGGCGGCGGTCGCGGCCAAGCAGGGCTGAGCGCCGGCCGTCCACCCCCGCCGGCTCGCGCCCGTCTCCTCTCCAGCTCGTCCCCAGCTTGTCAGCACTTCGTCCCTCGGAACCCGGAAGGCGCAGCATGCTCCAGGACACCCCGCAGGAGTGGCAGGTCGTGGCGACCGCCACCCCGTTCACCGGCAAGAAGACCGCCGTCCGCACCGATGAGGTCGTCATGCCGGACGGCGGCACGGCCGCCCGGGACTACCAGGTCCACCCCGGCTCGGTGGCCATCTTGGCGCTGGACGACAGCGGCCGGGTCCTGGTCATCAAGCAGTACCGCCACCCCGTGCGGCACAAGCTCTGGGAGATCCCGGCCGGGCTGCTCGACATCCCCGGGGAGAACCCGTTGCACGCCGCCCAGCGCGAGCTGTACGAGGAGGCGCACGTCAAGGCGGACGACTGGCGGGTGCTCGTCGATATCTACAGCTCGCCGGGCGGGTCCGACGAGGCGATCCGGATCTTTTTGGCGCGGGGCATCACCGCCGCGGAGGGCGAGCGCTTCGAGGCCTCCGGCGAGGAGGCCGACATGGAGACGGCCCGGGTGCCGCTGGACGACCTCGTGCGCGGGGCGCTGGCCGGGGAGCTGCACAACAACAGCCTGGTGTGCGGGGTGCTGGCGGCGTCCGCGGCACTCGCCGGCGACGGGCTGGAGGCGCTGCGTCCCGCGGACGCACCCTGGCCGGCCCGGCCCTTCACCGCCTGAGCGGCGACTCCCCGGAGTGATGATCCGATGGAGTGATTATTGAGGTCGTGGGTCGCGTCGCGGCCGGGGGAGGGGCTCAGGGGGTGAACTAGGCTCGGCGCACGCCCCATCGCGGGCCAGCCCAGCGACGACCACCCCATCAAGCCGGGAGTGTGCCCCGTGACGGACCAGGCGCTCGATCCGCCTCCGGCGCGGCCTGCCGAGGACGCCCCGGCCGCCGCTCCCCTCCCGGCCGCCGCTTCCGTACCGCCCGTGCGGTCCGAGGTGCGGTCCGAGGTGCGGTCGGAAGAACAGCCCGAGGCGCAGCCCGAAGCGCGCTCGGACCTGCGGCCCGAGATGCGGCCCGAGATGCGCTCGGACCTGCGGTCGGTCACGCGGCCCGAAGCACAGCCGGGGCCGGTGGCGGACACCCTGCCGCCGGGCGCCGCCCGCTTCGTCGGCCGGATCCGTGAACTGGCCGAACTCCGCGCCGAGATCTCCCGCCCCGGCCTCGCCGTCTCGCACGGCGAGTCCCCCGACCGTGCCCGCGTCCTGCTCGTGGTGGGCCGGCCCGGCGTCGGCCGCACCACGACGGCACTGCACCTCGCGCACCAGCTCGCGTCCCGCTATCCCGACGGCCGTTTCTTCCTCCGGCTGACCGGCGACGGCGGCGAACCGATCCCCGCCGAGCAGACCGTGCAGGAACTGCTCCGGGCGGTCACCGGCCGGGCGGCCGGCAGCCCGCCGGGGACCCCTGCCCACCGGCCGGCCCCGGCCGCCCCCGCCGTCCCCCCGTCAGCGGACGACACCGGTCCCGGTCCCGGCGACGCGAACACCGACCGTCCCGAGCCCGAAGGCGACGTACCGGCGCCGGCGGATGCCGCGGGCGCCCTGCGCAAGGCCTTCGCCGGGCGGCGCGTGCTGCTGGTGCTGGACGACGTCACGGACGCCGAGCAGTTGGCCGGAATCCTGCCGGAAACGGCGGGCAGCCTGGTGGTGGCCACCTCCGGCGGGCCGCTGCCGGGAATCGCCGATGTGCGGCCCAGCACCCTCGGCGGACTCTCCACCGCGGCGGGAATCGCGCTGCTCGCCCAGGCCCTGGGCGACACCCGGCTCACCAACGATCCCCGGGGGGCCGAATCCCTCGTGCAGGAGGCGGCCGGGCACCCCAGCGCGCTGCGGCTGATCGGCGGCTGGCTCGCCGCCCAGCCGCGCCTGTCGCTGTCCGAGGCCGCGGTGCGCCTGCGGGCCGCCTCGGCGAGATCGCTCCCGGCGGCCCGGGCCACCGACGGCCTGGCCCCACCGGAGCTCCTCGCGCAGGCCGGCTCCGAAGCACCGGCCGTCACGCCGGCGAAGACCAGGACCGCGGCCGACGACGTCCCCGCCCCGCCGGCCGTCCCCGGCGAACTCGTCCGGGCCTTCCGGCTGGTGTACGAGACGCTGCCGGGCACCGCGGCCCGGATGCTGCGGCTGCTGGTGCTGGCCCCGGCCGGCCTGGTCGACGCGCAGGCCGCGTCCGCGCTGGCGGGCTGCTCGGTGCCGGCCGCGCAGAGCACGCTGGAGGATTTCGTCGCGGGCGGACTGCTGACGCCAGGCTCCCAGGAGGCCCATTACCTGGTACCCGGCTGCCTGCGGCCGCTGCTGCGCGGACTGGTGGACAGCAGGGACCGCCCCGAGGACGTACGGCTGGCGCGCGCCAGGATGCTGGAGCGGACCGTACGGCTGCTGTTGTCGTGCCGGGCCGCGCTCGGCGGTGAGGCGCCGGCCGACGGGCTGCCCCGCACCCTGCGCTTCGCCTCGCCCTCCGTCGCGGCCGGCTGGCTGGAGTCCCGGCTGCCCGCGCTGATGTCCGCGGCCCGGATGGCGGTGGCGGACGGCGAACTCGACACCCTGGCCCGCCGCCTGCTGGCCGCGCTGGTCCGCGCGCTCACCGCCGCCCCGGCGGCCACCCCCACGCTCACCGAGCGCTACGACCTGCACCGTCTCGTGCTGGAGATCGCCGAGCGCCGGGGGCTGCACCGGGAGCGGGCCGCCGCCCTGATCAACCTCGCCGACCTCGACGCCGAGGCCGGCCGGCACACCGAAGCGGTGGCGAGATACCGCGCGGCGCTCGACGCGGCCAGGGTCTGCGCCGACACCGAGGCCGAGGGCCGCGTGCTGGAAGCCCTCGGCGGCGCGCACCTCGCCCTGCGGGATCTGCCGCGTGCCTCCGACTGGTTCGGCCGCGCCCTCGCGCTGCGCCAGGCCCGCGGCGAACTCGGTCACCAGGCCCGGCTGCACGCCAGGATCGGCTCGGTGCTGACCTACCTCGGGCGCTACGGCCCGGCCCTGCGCGAGTGGCGCTCCGCGGCCGGCGCCCACCGCCGGCTCGGCGATGTGCCCTCGCAGGCCCGCGCCCTGACCGAAGCCGCGCGGGTCCAGGAGTACGCCGGCCACCCGGAGGACGCCCTGCGCACCTGCCGCGACGCGCTCTACTGGGCCCGGCAGGCGGGCGAACAGCGGCTGGAGGCCGCCGTGCTGCTGCGGCTCGCCGACACGCTCGACCGCCTCGGCGACTCCGGCGGCGCCGCGCTCCAGCGGGTGGCCGCGCAGCGCCTCTTCCGGCCCGGCGAGTTCCCCGCCGTCTGAGCGGCGCGGGCCGGGCGCCGGCCGTCCGGAGCGCCGCCTTGTGAGTTACGCCCCATTTCCACCGCGCCCGATGACCGCTGCCGGACGGGTCCACCTCCTGGCCAGCCTACGAAACTGCCAATCTCTCCGGTCGAACCCACCACTTTGTAAGGCTGTACAGCAGCTCCTCCTTCACTAGACTGGCAAAATCCCTCCAGTTCTCCCTCAGTGCAAGGACCGTGATCGACGTGAAGGTGGGCATCCCCCGCGAGGTCAAGAACAACGAGTTCCGCGTGGCCATCACCCCGGCCGGCGTGCACGAGCTCGTGCGCAACGGCCACCGGGTCGTCGTCGAGCGGGGCGCCGGCCAGGGCTCGTCCATCCCGGACGCGGAGTACACGGGCGCCGGCGCGGAGATCCTGGCCACCGCCGACGAGGTGTGGGGCGAGGCCGACCTGCTGCTGAAGGTCAAGGAGCCGATCGCCGAGGAGTACCCGCGGCTGCGCAAGGGCCAGACCCTCTTCACCTATCTGCACCTGGCCGCCTCCCGGGCCTGCACCGACGCGCTGCTGGAATCCGGCACCACCGCGATCGCGTACGAGACCGTCGAGCTGGCCAACCGGCAGCTGCCGCTGCTCGCCCCGATGTCCGAGGTGGCCGGCCGGCTCGCCCCCCAGGTCGGCGCCTACCACCTGATGCGCTCGGCCGGCGGCCGCGGCGTGCTGCCCGGCGGGGTGCCCGGTGTCCAGTCCGGCAAGGCGGTCGTCATCGGGGCCGGGGTGTCCGGCTGGCACGCCACCACCATCGCGCTCGGCCTCGGCTTCCACGTCACCCTGCTCGACAGGGACGTGAACAAGTTGCGCGAGGCGGACAAGGTGTTCGGCAACCGTGTCCAGACCATCGCCTCCAACGCCTACGCGCTCGAACAGGCGGTGACCGAGGCCGACCTGGTGATCGGCGCGGTGCTGATCCCGGGCGCCAAGGCACCCAAGCTCGTCAGCAACGAGCTGGTGTCACGGATGAAGCAGGGCTCGGTACTTGTCGACATCGCGATCGACCAGGGCGGCTGCTTCGAGGACTCCCGGCCCACCACGCACGCCGAACCGACCTTCACCGTCCACGAGTCGGTGTTCTACTGCGTGGCCAACATGCCCGGCGCGGTCCCCAACACCTCGACCTACGCGCTCACCAACGCCACCCTGCCGTACATCGTCGAACTGGCCGACCGCGGCTGGCGCGAGGCACTGCGCCGGGACGCGGCGCTGGCCCGGGGCCTCAACACCCATGAGGGACAGGTCGTTTACGGTCCGGTCGCCGACGCGCACGACCTGGACGCGATCGACTTGCAGACATTGCTGGCCTGATTCGCCACCAGGTGTCAACTTCGCACTGACGGCCGGGTCTTGATGTCCGAGACCCGGCCGTTCGCCTGGTTACGCCCTTGACAGCCGGGTGTTCGGTTACCGACACATCGTGCCGTGTCCGGCGGATTGTGTTGCTGCGGACCACCGACACGCCATAGAGTCGCAAAGCGTCGGCTGTAGTCACGCTGACCTGTCGAGAAGTTTCCTGGTCACCAAGGAGGTAAGACGACTTGTGAATGAGTCGACATTTGCTCCCGGGGGTGGTCAACCAGGAATGACCGTCGGTTCGGTCGCGGTCCGCACCTTCGAGTCCCGCCGATCCGAGATGAACACAGAGACGCAACCTGCTTACACCATGGCGCCTTACGACAATGACCACGACCTGCAGGACGGTCAGTTCTACGACCCCGACGCGGAGTACGAGCCCGATCCGGAGTACGCCGCCACGCTGGCACCGGACGCCGCCCGGCAGCGCCGGGAGCGCGTCGGGCCCACCGGCCGCCCGCTGCCGTACTTCCCGATCCCCAACCCGCTGACGGACCACGGTCCGGCGAAGATCGTCGCGATGTGCAACCAGAAGGGCGGGGTCGGCAAGACCACCTCGACCATCAATCTGGGCGCCGCGCTCGCCGAATACGGCCGCCGGGTGCTGCTGGTCGACTTCGACCCGCAGGGCGCGCTGTCGGTCGGCCTCGGGGTCAACCCGATGGAACTCGACATCACGGTCTACAACCTGCTGATGGAACGCGGGCTGGCCGCGGACGAGGTACTGCTGAAGACCGCGGTGCCCGGGATGGACCTGCTGCCCAGCAACATCGACCTGTCGGCCGCCGAGGTGCAGCTGGTCAGCGAGGTGGCCCGCGAGTCCGCGCTCGCGCGCGCGCTCAAGCCGCTGCTGGCGGACTACGACTACGTCGTCATCGACTGCCAGCCCTCGCTCGGACTGCTCACCGTGAACGCGCTCACCGCGGCGCACTCCGTGATCGTGCCGCTGGAATGCGAGTTCTTCGCGCTGCGCGGCGTGGCGCTGCTCACCGAGACCATCGAGAAGGTCCGCGAGCGGCTCAACCCCGAACTCGAACTCGACGGCATCCTCGCCACGATGTACGACTCCCGCACCGTGCACAGCCGCGAGGTGCTGGCCCGGGTGGTGGAGGCGTTCGACGAGCACGTCTTCCACACCGTCATCGGCCGCACCGTGCGGTTCCCCGAGACCACGGTGGCCGGTGAGCCGATCACCACCTACGCGTCCAACTCCGTCGGTGCCGCGGCCTATCGGCAGCTCGCCAGGGAGGTGCTCGCCCGGTGCCACGCCGAGTGAGTCTGCCGGGCGCCGACGAACTGTTCCGGACCACCGGGGGAGCGGCGCTGCAGGCTCCGCAGCCGCGCCAGCACACCGGCGGCGACACGCAGTTGCGGCCGGTTCCCGAAGGCGGCGAGGGCGGCCCGGGTCAGCGTCAGGACCGCGCCCAGGACGACGAGGCCGAACCGCGGCCCGCCGGCGTACCCGACCGCGACAGCGCCGAGCACGCCGGCCGGGACGCCCCGCCCGGCCCCCGCAGGCCGCTGACCGCCGAACGCGCCGGCGTGCAGTCCGCCGTCGCGGCCGGCTCCACCGTGACCGCCACGGTCCCCCCGCAAGTCCCCCAACCGATGCAGAACCCCGCCTCCGCCGTGCAGCCGCAGGCCGGGGCCCGCCGGAAGTCGTCCCGGCAGAACCGCCGGCCCAGCGGCCGTGAGCGGCACGACGAGAAGATCACCGTCTATGTCTCCGCCGAGGAGCTGATGGACCTGGAGCACGCCCGCCTGGTCCTGCGCGGCGAGCACGGTCTGGCCATCGACCGCGGCCGGATCGTCCGAGAGGCCGTCGCCGTCGTCCTCGCCGACCTCGAGTCCCGTGGCGACGCCAGCATCCTGGTCCGCCGGCTGCGCGGTCGCTGAGGTCCGCTCCGCGCGCCGGCGAGGCGGCGCGGCGGGCGCGGGGTCGCGCCCCGCGTCCGGACCCGGGCGATAGCCTGCCGTCCTGACCTCCCCGCACCTTGGACCTCGATGCCCAGCACACCCGA
>NZ_FMCH01000544.1 GCF_900091855.1 Streptomyces sp. DvalAA-14 | reverse complement strand
CCGGAGTACGGACCGGACGGCATCGACCTCGACCTGTGCGCGCTGTTCGAGCTGACCGACGGCAGCAAGGGCGTCGTCCAGGCGCTCGGCGGCGCCTTCGGCTCGCTGGACCGCCCGCCCTTCATCCGGCTCGACGGCGACGACCGCACCGGCGGGAGCGCCGAGGGGGGCACCGGGGGCGAGAATCTCACCGTCAACCTGGACCACCTGGCGTATTTTCGGCGCGTCCTGGTCTTCGTCACCATCTACGAGGGCGCCCGCACCTTCGCCGGACTCCACGCGTCCGTCACGCTCCGGCCTGAACACGGCGCCGACATCGACTTCGCGCTGGACGAGTGCTCGGTGGACTCCAAGGTCTGCGCCCTGGCCCTGCTCACCCGGGACGGACCCGATCTGGTGGTGCGCCGCGAGGCCCGCTACCTGGTGCCCCGCACCGGGGTGAGCCCGCAGCGGACCGTCGACTACGCCTACGGCTGGGGCCTGAACTGGACCCCGGGCCGCAAGTGAGCCCGCGCCGGGCGGTGTCGCCCCCGCTCAGCCGGCGGCGTCCGGGCGGGCGTAGGTGCGGCCCTTCCAGGCCGCGCCGCGCCCCTGGTAGTGCTCGACCGCCGAGTCCACCGTCATCAGCAGGTACAGGGCGGCGGTGTAGGGCAGCAGCGGCGCGAGCCACCGCGACTGCCCGTAGTAGCGCAGCATCGGCAGATAGCTGCCGGTCATCACCGCCCAGGCGGCCAGGCCCAGCGCGCTGAGCGGCCAGGCCCCGGCCGCCGCCCCGCCGATCGCGGCGACCGGCGGAACCAGGTAGATCAGCGCCAGGCCGAGCACGGTGCCGGCCAGCAGGGCGGGGCTGTGCCGCAGTTGGGCGTAGGCGCTGCGGGAGACCATCCGCCACAGCTCGCCCAGGCCCGGGTAGGGGCGGACGCTGTCCACCCGCTCGGCCAGGCCCAGCCAGATCCGGCCGCCGGAGCGTTTGACGGCGCGGGCCAGGGCCACGTCGTCGATGACCGACTGGCGGATCGTGTCGGGCACGCCGGCCGCGGTGACGGCGGTGGACCGGATCAGCACGCAGCCGCCGGCCGCGGCGGCGGTACGCGAACCGGGGCGGTTGATCCAGCGGAACGGGTAGAGCTGGGCGAAGAAGTAGACGAACGCCGGCACGATCAGGCGCTCCCAGCCGCTGCGCACCCGCAGCCGGGCCATCTGCGAGACCAGGTCCAGGTCGGCGGTGACCGCGGCGGCGGCCAGCGCACGCAGGCTGTCCGGCTCGTGCGCGATGTCGGCGTCGGTGAGCAGCAGGTACTCGGCGCCGGTCCGCTCGCGGGCCAGCGCGATGCCGTGCCGCACCGCCCACAGCTTGCCCGTCCAGCCGGCCGGGGGCTCGCCCGGCGAGGTCACCGTCAGCGGCAGCCCGCCGTGCGCGGCGCCCAGCTTCGCCGCCAGCTCACCGGTGCCGTCGGTGCTCCCGTCGTCCACCAGGAACACCTCGGCGCGCCCCGGGTACGCCTGGGCCAGCACCGACGGCAGGCTCACCCCGAGGACTTCCGCCTCGTCCCGGGCGGGCACCACCACGGCCACGCTCGGCCAGACCGACGGCTCCCCGCCGCCCCGGGGCAACCGCACATCCGTCCGCCAGAAGCCGCCCTGACCCACCAGCAGCCACACCCATGCGGCGACAGACACCGCGGCAATCACCGACATCACCATCACGCCCCGCAGTCTGCCACCCCCTCCGGGGCGCCCGACCGGGACACGGGCGAGCGCTTAGGGTGGTGCCGTGAAGATCGGGCTGCTGGATTCGGGGATCGGGTTGCTGGCCGCCGCCGCCGCGGTGCGGCAGGCGCGGGGGGACGCGGAGCTGGTGCTCTCGTCGGACCCGGCGGGGATGCCGTGGGGGCCGAGGTCGCCGCAGGACCTCACGCGCCGGGCCGTCGACTGCGCGCGGGCTGCGGCGGACGAAGGGCTGGACGCGCTCATCGTGGCGTGCAACACCGCCACCGTGCACGCCCTGGACGCGCTGCGGGAGGCGTTCGAGCCGGGTCTGCCGGTGATCGGCACCGTACCGGCGGTCAAGCCGGCCGCCGCCGAGCACCGGACCGTCGCGATCTGGGCGACCCCCGCCACCACCGGCAGCGCCTACCAGCGGGCGCTGATCGCGGACTTCGGCAACGGCGCCCGGATCACCGAGGTGCCCTGTCCCGGCCTGGCCGACGCCGTCCAGGCCGCCGACGCCGAAGCCGTACGGGCCGCGGTCGCCGCGGCGGCCGCCCGCACCCCGGCCGGCGTGGGCGCCGTCGTCCTCGGCTGCACCCATTACGAACTGGTCGCCGACCGGATCGCCGCCGCCGTACCCGGCGCCGAGCTGTACGGCTCGGCGAACGCCGTCGCGGCCCAGGCACTGCGCAGGATCGGCGCACCCGCGTCCGCGGCCGGCCCGGCCGGCCCGGTGACCGTGCTGCTGAACGGCCGGCGGGCCGAACGGCTGCCGGCCGTGGCCCTGGCCTACCCCGAAGGTGTCGCTCTGAGCGCCACCCCTGTAACAACGTGACGCAGGACGCTGCCCTCTTCCCGCGGCCTTAGTACGCTTCCTGCCATGACGCACGCCCCCCGACCGCAGACCGACGCGGCCCAGGAGTGGACGGGCCGGGCCAGCAACCGCATGCAGTGGGTGCTTGCCGCGGCAGGCGCCGCCTGCCTGGCCCTCGGCATCGACCTCGCTGTGGACGGCCCCGGCACCTCGGGCCTGGCCCCGCTGGTGATGTCCGTGGTGGGCTGCCTGGCGGTGGGGCTGCTGGTGCTGTTCGGCACCGTCGCCTTCACCCATGTACACGTCCGCATCGACTACGACGCGGTCCACGTGCGCTGCGGGCACATCGGGCTGCCGCGGCGCCGCATCCCGCTGGAGGACGTGAGCGGCGCCGAGGTCGACGCGCTGATCAGCCCGCGCACCTGGGGCGGTTGGGGCTATCGCTGGCGCCCCGAACTGGGCACCGCGGTGGTCGTACGGCGCGGCCCCGGCGTGGTCATCGAGCTCGGCGGCGGGCGGCACTTCACCGTCACCGTGGACGACCCGGAGGGCGCGGTCCGCACCATCCGGGACTGCCTCAGACTGCGGGGCGTCGGCCGCCCGGCCACCGGCGCCGGCGCCTGAGGGCGCGGCGCGCCCCGGCGTCAGCCCGGCAGCCGCGCGCCAGCCGCCGTCGCGATCCCGTCCTCGGCCAGCGGATGGGCGGTGGCCAGGCCTGCCAGGAAACCGGCGCCCGCCGTCACCGCCGCGTAGCTCAGCACCTGGTCGACGGTCGCCAGCAGCGCCAGACCGGTCAGGGCCGCGCCCGCGGTGAGCACGACCGGCGTGGACCGCGACGAGCGCTACAGGGCGCACAGCACCCAGCCGTAGGCGGCCGCGAGCAGCGCGACCCCCGGACCGCCCTGCTCGGCGGCGATCTGCAGCGGCGCCGACCGCGGTGAGCCGGCCACCGGGTCCGGGACGTCGGACGGCAGCGACTCGGACTCGTCGGCGAAGCGCTCGGGGCCCACACCGCGCAGCGGATGCCGCTCGGCCAGACCCACCGCCCGGCACCACAGCTCGACCCGCGGCTGGGTGAGCCGGCCGGCCAGCGGCGCCGACAGGCCGGCCGGCAGCGCGTCCAGCGCCAGAGCGCAGCTGCCGGCCACCGCCAGCGCCGCGACCAGTGCCAGGGCCGCGAGCCCGAGCAGCCGGCGGCGCCGCATCCGCGCGGCGGCCAGTGAGCACCCG
>NZ_FMCH01000633.1 GCF_900091855.1 Streptomyces sp. DvalAA-14 | reverse complement strand
GCCTACTGGACGTTCGTGGTGCACACCCCGCAGCGCACCCTGGTCGGGGCCAGCCCCGAGGCGCATGTGCGGATGAGCGGCGGCACGGTGGTGATGAATCCGATCAGCGGCACCCACCGCTACCCCGAGCAGGGGCCGTCCGCCGAGGCGCTGCTGGACTTCCTGCACGACCCGAAGGAGGTCGAGGAGCTGACGATGGTGGTGGACGAGGAGCTGAAGATGATGGCGGGCGTCTGCGATCTGGGCGGGGTGGTGGTCGGCCCGCGGCTCAAGGAGATGGCGCACCTGGCGCACACCGAGTACGAGTTGCGCGGCCGGTCCACCCGGGACGTGCGCGAGGTGCTGCGCGAGACGATGTTCGCCGCGACCGTGACCGGCTCCCCCGTGCAGAACGCCTGCCGGGTCATCGAGCGGTACGAGCCCGGCGGGCGCGGCTACTACGCGGGCGCGCTGGCGCTGATCGGCCGGGACGCGGGCGGCGCGCAGACGCTGGACTCGCCGATCCTGATCCGGACCGCCGACATCTCCGCGGCGGGCGGGCTGGGCGTGCCGGTCGGCGCGACGCTGGTGCGCCGCTCCGACCCGGCGTCCGAGGTGGCCGAGACCCACGCCAAGGCGGCCGGGGTGCTGACCGCGCTCGGGGTGCTGCCGGCGCCGGCCCGCCCGGCCTCGGGCCGGCGGACGCGGCTGGCCGACGACCCGCGGGTCCGGGCCGCGCTGGACGCGCGGCGGGCGGACCTGGCGCCCTTCTGGCTGCGGATGCAGACCGCCCCGGCCCAGGGCCCGCTGTCCGGGCACGCCCTGGTGGTGGACGGCGAGGACACCTTCACCGCGATGCTGGCGCATCTGCTGCGGTCCAGCGGCCTGGCGGTGACGGTGCGCAGCTACGACGAGCCGGGCCTGCGGGAGGCCGCGCTCGCCCATCTGGGCCCGGTGGTGCTGGGCCCGGGCCCGGGCGACCCGGCGGACACCGCCGACCCCAAGATGCGTCTGCTGCGGTCGCTGGCCGCCGGGCTGCTGTCCGGTCACCGCCACGGACTGCTCGGCGTCTGCCTCGGCCACGAGCTGCTCGCCGCGGAGATCGGCCTGGACCTGGTCCGCAAGGCGCGTCCCGCCCAGGGCGCCCAGGCGCGCGTCGACTTCTTCGGCCGCCCCGAGACCGTCGGCTTCTACAACACCTTCACGGCCCGTTGCGACGCGCCGACTGCCGGCGAACTGGCCGTGCACGGCGTCGAGCTGAGCCGCGACCCGGACACCGGCGACATCCACGCCCTGCGCGGCCCGGGCTTCGCCGGTGTCCAGTTCCACCCGGAGTCGGTGCTGACCCTGAACGGTCCGGCGCTGGTCGCCGAGCTGCTGTCCGCGGTCACCGTCGGCTGAGCGCGGCGCTCCCGGGCGAGGCGTCTCCTTGACATTATGCAGGTAATCACCTGCATAATGTCGGGGTGAGCCTCGAAGCACGGGCGATGGACGCGGCCTTCAAAGCGCTCGCCGACCCCACCCGACGACTGCTGCTGGACCGACTGCACGAGCAGAACGGCCAGACACTGCGCGAGTTGTGCGAGCACCTCGCCATGGCGCGCCAGTCCGCCACCCAGCACCTCGACGTGCTGGAGCGGGCCAACTTGGTGACCGTCGTGCGGCGGGGACGGGAACGCCTGCACTACCTCAACCCGGGGCCGATCCACGAGATCCAGGAACGCTGGATCTCGGGATTCGACAAGCCGCGTCTGCAAGCGATCAGTGCCATCAGGAACCAGGCAGAGGAGTACGCCATGACCCAGGGATCCAGCACCGTGCCGAACTACGTCTACGTCACCTACATCCGGGCCAGCGCGGAGCAGGTGTGGCAGGCCCTGACGGACGCGGACCTGACGGCCCGCTACTGGGGGCACACCAACGTGTCGGACTGGCAGCCGGGCTCGGACTGGGAGCACCGGCGGGCCGACGGATCGGGCGTGGTCGATGTCACCGGTCGCGTACTCGAAGCCGAGCCCCCGACGCGCCTGGTCATCACCTTCGAGGACTCCCCGGACGCGCAACCGCCGCGCGAGCCCTCCGTGGTGACCTTCCTCGTCGAAGCGCACCTGGCCATCGTCCGGCTCACCGTGACCCACGAGAACCTGCCCGACACGCAGATGCTCGACGGGATCTCCACCGGCTGGCCGGCCGTGCTGGCCAACCTCAAGTCGCTGCTGGAGACCGGAGAGGTCCTCCCGCAAGCGCCGTGGGAGATGTCGCCCGCGCACACCTGAGGCCCGCGTCGGGCAGCGGCTCGCGGCGGGCCGGCGCCGGCAGGACCGGGCCGACCAGCATCAGCACCGCGTCGATCATCGCGTACTCGTCGGCGGTGCCGTCCACCACGAGGTCCGCCCGCGAGCGGGCCGGGGCGACATGGGCCGCGTGCCGCTCCCGCCCGCTCAGCAGGTAGTTGCGCAGCGACAGCGCGGGATCCTGCCGCTGGACCTCGATCTTGCGCAGGATCTTGCGGGCCAGCCGGATGTCGTCGGGGGTGTCCACGTAGACCCGCCAGGTGGCGCGGGCGGTGACGGCCGGCAGGGTGAGGGCGAACAGGCCCTCCACCACCACCAGCCGGTACAGCCCGCCGCGGGCCGCCGCGTCGATCGCGGCGGCCACCGCGGTCTCGTCGATCGAGCCGGGATGATTCCAGTCCAGCGTCTCGGCGCCGGTGGCGCTCAACGTCCGCACCCCGCGCACCGGATCGTGCGCGGGGACGTAGAAGTCGTCCAGGTGGATCAGACCGACGCTCTCGGGGTGGTGCAGCGCCAGCGCATCGGCAAGGGTGGACTTGCCGGATGCGGTGCCGCCTGCGACCGCCAGTACGGGCACCGAATGCCCGCTCGCCACACCCGCCATACCGGGCGCTCCTTCAACGTGCTCAAGGGGTAAACGAAGCGGCCGGACAAGCCGGGTGCAGGGAGAATAGGTCCCCGAGATCGCCCGCGGCAAGACGTGTCGGTCAAGGTACCGCCAAGGGAATGGCGGGTGTCACCCGAAGAAGACCCCCGCTTCCTCGTAGAGCGACGGCGGCACCGTCTTGATGGTGGCGATCGCCTCCTTGATCGGCACCCGGACGATCTGCGTGCCGCGCAGCGCGACCATCTTCCCGAAGTCGCCGTCGCGCACCGCGTCGATGGCGTGCAGTCCGAAACGGGTGGCCAGCCAGCGGTCGAAGGCGCTGGGGGTGCCGCCGCGCTGGACATGGCCGAGCACAGTGGTCCTGGCCTCCTTGCCGGTGCGCTTCTCGATCTGGGCGGCCAGCCACTCGCCGATCCCGGACAGCCGCACATGGCCGAACGAGTCCAGCGTGCCGTCCTTGAGCACCAGGTCGCCGTCCTGCGGCATGGCGCCCTCGGCGACCACCACGATGGGCGCGTAACGGATCTTGAAGCGGCTCTCCACCCAGGCGCAGACCTGGTCGAGGTCGAAGCGCCGCTCCGGGATCAAGATGGCGTTGGCGCCGCCGGCCATCCCCGAGTGCAGGGCTATCCAGCCGGCATGGCGGCCCATGACCTCCACCACCAGGACCCGCATATGGGACTCGGCGGTGGTGTGCAGGCGGTCGATGGCCTCGGTGGCGATGTTGACCGCCGTGTCGAAGCCGAAGGTGTAGTCGGTGGCGGACAAGTCGTTGTCGATGGTCTTCGGTACGCCGACACAAGGGATGCCGTGCTGTTCGTGCAGTTCGGCGGCGACACCGAGGGTGTCCTCGCCGCCGATCACGATGAGCGCCTCGATGTCGTTCTCCGCCAGGTGCTCCCTGACCCGGCCGACACCGCCTTCGGTCTTGAGCGGATTGGTGCGCGAGGAGCCGAGGATGGTGCCGCCGCGCGGCAGGATGCCGCGCACGGCCGGGATGTCGAGGCGTACGGTGTCCCCTTGCAGGGGGCCGCGCCAGCCGTCCCGGAAGCCGGTGAAGTCGTAGCCGTACTCCTGGACGCCTTTACGGACGATGCCGCGGATGACCGCGTTGAGGCCGGGGCAGTCTCCGCCGCCGGTCAGAACTCCGACCCGCATGGACTCTTCCCTTCGTCACAAGCCAGCTGTGCCGGATGTGCAACTCCCGACAAGCTAGCGTGACTTGAGTCACATGGCGCCGTCCGTGCGCGCGTCCGTACGGTCGTCGAGGCCGCGTTCGATCGCGTATCGGACAAGCTCGACGCGGTTGTGCAGTTGGAGTTTGCCGAGCGTGTTCTGCACGTGGTTCTGCACCGTGCGGTGCGAGATGACCAGCCGCTGGGCGATCTGCTTGTAGCTCAGGCCCTTGGCGACCAGCCGCAGCACCTCGGTCTCCCGGTCGGTCAGCCGGGGCGCGGCGGGCCGGTCGGCGGCGGCCGGCGACACCGGCACGGCGGCCAGCCTGCGGTATTCGCCCAGCACCAGGCCCGCCAGGCCGGGGGTGAACACCGGGTCGCCGACGGCGGTCCTGCGCACCGCGTCCACCAGCTCCTCCCGGGCGGCCGACTTCAGCAGATAGCCGGTCGCACCGGATTTGACCGCTTCCAGTACGTCGGCGTGCTCGCCGCTGGCGGACAGCACCAGGACCCGCACCGCGGAGTCGTGGGCCACCACCTCCTTGCAGACCTGTACGCCGGAGGCCCCCGGCAGATTGAGGTCGAGGACCAGCACCTGCGGGCGGGCGGCGCGGGCCCGGCGGATGGCCTCGGGGCCGTCCCCGGCGGTGGCCACCACCTGGAGGCCGGCCACCGTGAGATCGTGCGCGACCGCGTCGCGCCACATGGGGTGGTCGTCCACGACCATGACTGTCACCGGCTGCTCGCCCTGGGCGTCGTCTCCGGCGGTACCGACCGTCATCGTGTGCTGCCGCCCTTCGCTTCGGTGCCCGCTTCTGCCGGCGCGGCCGATTCTGCCGTACCCGGACGGGGCACGGCAGGTGTACCGGCCGGCGGTGCGTCGCCGGGCCGCTTGGGCAGCCGCAGCTCCACCTCGGTGCCCTGGCCGGGCGGGGACACCCACCGGGCGCTGCCGCCCAGGTCACGCAGCCGGCCGCGGATCGACTGGGCGACCCCGAGGCGGCCCTCGTCGGCGGCGGCGGCGAGCCGGCCGGCCGCGATGCCCGGGCCGTCGTCCCGCACGGTGACCAGCACCGCGTCCGCTTCGTCCTCGACCAGGATCCAGGCCC
>NZ_FMCH01000365.1 GCF_900091855.1 Streptomyces sp. DvalAA-14 | reverse complement strand
TGCCGAGCAGCTCGTAGAGGTGCGGGGAGGTGGAGTACGTCTCCTCCGGGTCGTTGAACGGCAGGTCCAGCGCCTGTTGATCAGCTGCCAGCGCGGGATGTCGTCCCAGTCGACCAGGGTGATCGCCGTACCGTAGGCGCCGGCCCGGCCGGTGCGGCCGATCCGGTGCAGATAGGTCTTCTCGTCCTCGGGCGTCTGGTAGTTGATCACGTGCGTGACACCCTCGACGTCGATGCCGCGGGCCGCGACGTCGGTGCAGACCAGGACGTCCACCTTGCCGTTGCGGAACGCGCGCAGCGCCTGCTCGCGGGCGCCCTGCCCGAGGTCGCCGTGCACCGCGCCGGAGGCGAAGCCGCGCTTTTCCAGCTGCTCGGCCACGTCGGCGGCGGTCCGCTTGGTGCGGCAGAAGATCATCGCCAGGCTGCGGCCCTCGGCCTGCAGGATGCGCGAGACCAGTTCGGGCTTGTCCATCGAGTGGGCGCGGAAGACGTGCTGGGTGGTGTTCGCCACCGTCGCGCCCAGGTCGTCGGGGGAGGAGGCGCGGATGTGGGTGGGCTGTGACATGTAACGGCGGGCCAGCCCGATCACCGCGCCCGGCATGGTCGCCGAGAACAGCATGGTCTGCCGCTTGACCGGCAGCATGCCCATGATCTTCTCGACGTCGGGCAGGAAGCCCAGGTCGAGCATCTCGTCGGCCTCGTCCAGCACCAGCGCGCGCACCTGCTTGAGGTTCAGCTTCTTCTGGCCGGCCAGGTCCAGCAGGCGGCCCGGGGTGCCGACAACGACGTCGACGCCCTTCTTCAGCTGCTCGACCTGCGGCTCGTAGGCGCGGCCGCCGTAGATCGCGGCGACCCGGACGTTGCGGACCTTGCCCGCGGTGAGCAGGTCGTTGGTGACCTGCTGGCACAGCTCGCGGGTGGGGACGACGACCAGGGCCTGCGGGCTGTCGGTCAACTGCTCGGCGGTGGCGCGGCCGGCGTCGACATCGGCCGCGACGACGACACGGTCCAGCAGCGGAAGGCCGAAGCCGAGCGTCTTGCCGGTGCCGGTCTTGGCCTGGCCGATGACGTCGTTGCCGGCGAGGGCGACCGGGAGCGTCATTTCCTGGATCGGGAAGGGCGTGATGATGCCGACGGCTTCGAGGGCCTCGGCGGTCTCGGCGAGGATCCCGAGACTGCGGAAAGTCGTGGTGGTCAGGATGTTGCCTCTTCTGTGAGACGCGGCACTGTGCGGCAAGGGGGGTCGAGCAGCCGGTGCGCCGGAATGAAGACGGCGCCGGATACTGACCGCGCAGAGGTGTCGTACAGCCGAAAGGGGCTGTGAAGCGCGGGACCGCTGCCCTCGCTCATGCCGCGAGCGGGCCCCTCCCGATGGCGGGAAGGCGGTCGGTTCGGAGCCGATCGGGCCACCGACCGGGCATCCTGGTGTTGCACACGTCGCCCGCCGGATGATCGGAAGTGAACCGACTACCGACGGGTGCAATACCACTCTACCCCGGAAACACGTAACTGCACCCGATCAAATGTTTCGTTCGGGACGTCATCGGCATCCGCGGCCGTCCGTAATCGATCGGCGGGGTCCGCACACGGGTCTTTCCGCCGCGCCGGACTTGGCTATTGTGCGCAGCATGGAGACGCCTGACGAGACCATCACGCCCGCCCCCGCTCCGGCTCCCGTGGTCACCGGGATCGCCGCCCGGAACTGGGACGCCGCAGCGGCCGACCCGCGCTACCGGGCGGCCGTCGTCGACCTGCTGGGCGCGCTGGCGTACGGCGAACTGGCCGCGTTCGAACGGCTCGCGGACGACGCCAAGCTGGCGCCGACGCTGGAGGACAAGGCGGAGCTGGCGGCGATGGCGGCCGCCGAGTTCCACCATTTCGAGCGGCTGCGCGACCGGCTGACGGAGATCGGTGAGACGGCCAACCTGGCGATGGAGCCCTTCGGCGCGGCCCTGGACGAGTTCCACCGGCTGACCGCGCCGTCGGACTGGCTGGAGGGCCTGGTCAAGGCCTATGTCGGCGATTCGATCGCGTCCGACTTCTACCGCGAGGTGGCGGCCAGGCTGGACTCCGACACCCGCACGCTGGTGCTGGCGGTGCTGGACGACACCGGGCACGCCGGCTTCGCGATCGGCAAGGTGCGGGCCGCCATCGAGGCCGAGCCGCGGGTCGGCGGCCGGCTCGCGCTGTGGGCCCGGCGGCTGATGGGCGAGGCGCTGTCGCAGGCCCAGCGGGTGGTCGCCGACCGGGACGCGCTGTCCACGATGCTGGTCGGCGGTGTCGCCGACGGCTTCGACCTGGCCGAGGTCGGCCGGATGTTCTCCCGGATCACCGAGGCGCACACCAAGCGGATGGCGGCGCTGGGCCTGGCCGCGTAGCTCCCGGCCGGCTCCGCCCCGATCAGGCCAGGGTGGAATGCCGGCCCGGCCGGCTCGGCCTGGCCAGCAGGCTGAGCAGCGCCACCGCCACCACCAGGGCCACCGGGATCGTCAGTTCCAGCCGCCCGCCGCCGAAGATCGTGCGGGCGACGAGGCCGCCGGCCAGGGCCGCGGCCGGGCCGGTGGCCAGGGTGAGCGGGGTGCGGGGCAGCCGTGCGGGCAGCAGGACGGTGACCGCGACGGCGGCGGCGAGCCCGAGAACGGCGTAAGCGGCGGCTTCCCACAACATCCTGATCCCCTCCAGTCGGTATGGACCGGTCTGCTCAAAGGTCCTACCCCCGGGAGTGGCAACCCGAAACGGAGGGGCGGCCACCGGTCACAGCCGGTGGCCGCCCCTCCGGCGGCTGATGCGTGTCGGACCGGTGCCCGACCGTGTCAGAGCGAGGCGCCGAAGCCCACCCTGCGGGCGGCGGGTTCGCCGATCTCCACGTAGGCGAGCCGGTCGGCGGGGACCAGGACCTTGCGGCCGTGCTCGTCCACCAGGCTCAGCAGCTTGGAGGTGCCGGCCAGCGCCTCGGCGACGGCCTTCTCCACCTCGTCCGCGCTCTGCACGCTCTCGATGCTGATCTCACGCGGCGCGTGCTGCACGCCGATCTTGACCTCCACGGCTTTGGTACCTCCGACTGGTCGTGCGGTGTGCGCGGTTTCGCGCCGTTACGCTGCACAGACTAGCCCGGCCGGGGGTCCGGAATCGGTGCATCGCCCACGCCGTGAGCGAACACGGCCCGGAAGGGTTCAGTGGTGGCCCTGGCCCTCGGTGCCGTGCAGCGGAAAACCGGCGATACCGCGCCAGGCCAGCGACGTCAGCAGCTGCACCGCGGTGTCCCGCGGCACCTCGCTGCGGGTGGCCAGCCAGTAGCGGGCCACCACCTGGGAGACGCCGCCGAGGCCCACGGCCAGCAGCATGGCGTCCTCCCGGGCGAGCCCGGTGTCCTCCGCGATGACCTCGCTGATCGCCTCGGCGCACTGCAGGGAGACCTTGTCGACCCGCTCACGGACCGCGGGCTCATTGGTCAGATCCGACTCGAAAACCAGTCGGAAAGCGCCGCCCTCGTCCTCGACATAGGCGAAATACGCGTCCATCGTCGCTTCGACGCGCTTCTTGTTGTCCGTGGTGGACGCCAGCGCGGTGCGGACCGCGTGCAGCAGTGACTCGCAGTGCTGGTCGAGCAGCGCCAGATAGAGTTCCAGCTTGCCCGGGAAGTGCTGGTAGAGCACCGGCTTGCTCACACCGGCGCGCTCGGCGATGTCGTCCATCGCCGCAGAGTGATAACCCTGCGCGACAAAGACCTCCTGAGCCGCCCCCAGCAGTTGTTCACGTCGGGCCCGACGGGGCAGGCGGGTGCCGCGCGGCCGTGCCTGGGTCTGCTCGATGGCTGTCACGCCGCCTCCCAAATGGTGGTGAAGGAACGAATGGACACCTCACCGGCCATCGTACTTTTCGGTAACGACACTGTGGGCCGCGCGGACGCACATTCTCACTTCCTGGGACCGTTCACCCGGGATCGGCCGGGAATTCCGGCCGTGTTCAGCGGTAGTCGTCCTCATCCCCTTCGACCACCCGCCGCTGGTCCGCGGCGTCCGCCGGGTCGGCCTCGATCACCTCGTCCGCCTCCGGTCCGTCGACCGGCTCCCGCTCGGGCCGGATCGCGGACACCCGCTGCTCGACGGCGTCGTCCCGCGGCGCTTCCACGTCGAGCTGGTCGAGGTCGTCGAGGTTCTCGTCCGGTTCGAGATCGGGTGCGGTCCGCACCTCGTCGGCCGCGTCCGCCTCACGCTCGAAGCCGGAGATGTCATCGATGCTGCCTATGTCCTCGATGTCCCTGGACATGGCGCCTCCCTTCCCTGACTCTTCCATCTTCGCCGGTTGCCGTGCTCGTCGCCCATTCGGCGCTACAGGGGCTTCTCACCGCTTGTGGCCACGAACACACAATCGCGCGCGTGATCGTCTCGTAACATATGCCCATGCCCACGACGGACTCTGCTCAAGCGGCGGTCGCACCGGCCGCCGTACCCCCGGTGGGACCGGTGCTGGCGACCGGTGAAACCGCGCGCACGGTGGCGCTGCCCGGGCTCAGCCTCACCGTCCGGTCGCACGAGGACCGGGCCGGGGCCGAGGGCCACGAACCGGCGCTCTTCGTGCACGGGCTCGGCGGCTCCTCGCAGAACTGGTCGCTGCTGATGGACAAGCTGGCGGACCGGGTGACGGGGGAGGCACTGGACCTGCCCGGCTTCGGCCACTCGCCGCCGCCGGACAACGGCGACTACTCGATCGCCGGCCACGCCCGCGCGGTGATCCGGCTGCTGGATGCCGAGCGGCGCGGCCCGGTGCACCTGTTCGGCAATTCGATGGGCGGCGCGGTCACGGTGAAGGTGGCCGCCGCCCGCCCCGACCTGGTGCGCACCTTGACGCTGGTCTCGCCGGCGCTGCCCGAGCTGCGGCCGCAGCGCACCGCCTGGCCGACCGGCCTCGCGTCGGTGCCGGGCATGCCCGCGCTGTACGTACGGGCCACCCGGAGCTGGTCGATCGAGCAGCGCACCGTGTCGCTGATGGACCTGTGCTACGGCGACCCGTCGATCGTGGACGGGGCCGCCCGCGAGCAGGCCGCCGAGGAGTACCGGCGCCGGACCGAGCTGCCGTACTTCTGGGACGTGATGATCCGCTCGACCCGCGGCATCGTGAACGCCTACACCCTCGGCGGCCAGCACTCGCTGTGGCGGCAGGCCGAGAAGGTACTGGCGCCGACCTTGCTGGTGTACGGCGGGCGGGACAAGCTGGTGTCGCTGCGGATGGCCCGCCGGGCCGCCCGGACCTTCCGGGACGCGCGGCTGCTGACGATTCCCGACAGCGGGCATGTGGCGATGATGGAGCACCCGGAGCTGGTGTCCCGGGCTTTTCGTGATCTGCTGTACGCGGTCGCGGACCGTACGCTTCCGGCGCGCGCCGGACGTGCGGCGACGAGTCCGACGACCGAGGCGACCGGGAGCTGATCGAGGGCGTGGGCAAGCACAGCGCGACGGATGGCCAGGACGGCCAGGACAGTCCGATACCGGGCGCCGGCGGC
>NZ_FMCH01000306.1 GCF_900091855.1 Streptomyces sp. DvalAA-14 | reverse complement strand
GCCGCTGCGGCTGGGCACCATGCCCGCCTTCCCGGACGACGACCTGCAACCGGCCTGGTGCCACGGCGACCTGAGCCTGCAGCTGAGCGCGCCGCACGCGGACACGGTGCTGCACGCGCTGCGCGACATCACCCGGCACACCCGGGGCGGGATGCAGGTGCGCTGGCGGATGGACGGCTTCACCAGTCCGCCGCGGCCCAGCGGCACCCCCCGCAACCATCTGGGCTTCAAGGACGGCACGGCCAACCCGGACGCCAGCGATCCGGCGGTCGCGAGCCGGCTGCTGTGGGTCGACGGCGGCGGCGAGCCGTCCTGGACGACCGGCGGCTCGTACCAGGTGGTGCGGCTGATCCGGATGCTGGTGGAGTTCTGGGACCGGGTGTCCATCATCGAGCAGCAGCGGATGTTCGGCCGTACCCGCGACAGCGGCGCGCCGCTGGACGGCATGCACGAGTTCGACACGCCGAAGTTCGCCCAGGACCCGACCGGTGACATCATCCCGCTGGACAGCCATATCCGGGTGGCCAATCCGCGCACCGCGAAGACCGACAACTCCCGCCTGCTGCGCCGTGGTTACAACTACGACCGGGGTATGGACAGCAATGGCAACCTGGACATGGGCCTGATATTCGTCTGCTACCAGCAGGACCTGGAGCGGCAGTTCGCCACGGTGCAGAAACGGCTGGCCGGCGAGCCGCTGGTGGACTACATCTCGCCTTTCGGCGGCGGCTACTTCTTCGCGCTGCCCGGTGTCCGCGACCGCTCCGACTGGCTGGGCAGCGGCCTGATCGCCTGATCGCCCGTCCATCCTTCGAAATGAGTAAAAGCCGAGTCAAGATTTCCTAAGGATTTACTGACCCGGTGTTCACCGGCCCGCCACCAGCGTGCCCCTGTCATGTAGCGAGTCGCCAGAACGATCGCGTTCGACACGCACACGCACACGCACACCCACACCCACACGCATCGACAGCGGCACGAGCAGAGCACCACTTAGCGGAGGCTGAGGCCACACATGAGCACCACAAGCGGTACGGGCACGAGAAGAGGGGCGGGCGCGCGGATGCGAACCGCGCGCTGGGGGGCGTTCGCAGGTGCTGCGGCGCTCGTACTGCTGGGTGGCGCGGCGCCCGCCAACGCCGCCTCCCCGGCCCACCACGGGGGCGGCAGCGACAACACCACCACCCCGATCAAGCACGTCGTCGTCATCTTCGACGAGAACGTGTCGTTCGACCACTACTTCGGCAGCTACCCGGTGGCGGCCAACACCGACGGCACCAAGTTCACCGCCGCCAAGCACACCCCGAAGGCGGACAACCTCCTCAACTCGGGCCTGCTGAAGAAGAACCCGAACCAGTACCCGCCCTCGCGCCTCGGCCCCGACAAGGCCGTCACCTGCGACCAGAACCACTCGTACGGCCCGGAGCAGTACGCGGCCGACGGCGGCAAGGCCGACCAGTACGTGCAGAACACCGAGACCAGCACTTGCTCGGGCGGTCTGTTCGGCGAGCCCGGCCTGGTGACGGACTACTACGACGGCAACACCGTCACCGGTCTGTGGAACTACGCCCAGCACTACTCGCTCGGCGACAACTCGTACAGCAGCACCTACGGGCCCTCCACGCCGGGCGCGCTGAACCTGGTCTCGGGTCAGACGCACGGGGTGATCTCGGTCGACCCCAAGAGCGGCACCGAGAACCCGAAGCAGACCGCGGCGCCGGACGCCTACACGGTGGTCTCGCCGAACGCCAAGGGTGTCGGCACGGTCATCAACGACCCCGACCCGGCCTTCGACGACTGCTCCGACACCAGCCACACCAGCGCCAACGCGCTCGCGGTGATGCAGGGCAAGAACATCGGTGACCTGCTGAACGCCAAGAACGTCAGCTGGGGCTGGTTCCAGGGCGGCTTCCGCCCCTCCACCGCGTGGGACGGCAAGCAGGGCGACTACGCCAACTGCCAGGGCAGCACCCACACGAACATCGGCGGCGCGGCCTCGGTCGACTACAGCCCGCACCACTCGCCGTTCGAGTACTACAAGTCCACGTCCAACCCGCACCACCTGCCGCCGAAGAACACGGCCGAGATCGGCCACAACGGCCAGGCGAACCACAACTACGACCTGACGGACTTCGACTCGGCGCTGAAGGCGGGCAACCTGCCGGCCGTCAGCTTCCTGAAGGCCGCCGAGTACCAGGACGGCCACGCCGGCTACTCCGACCCGACGGACGAGCAGAACTTCCTGGTCAAGGAGATCAACGCGGTCCAGTCCTCGTCCTCCTGGAAGGACACCGCGGTCGTCGTCGCCTACGACGACTCCGACGGCTGGTACGACCACGCCTACGCCAAGCCGCAGAACGGCTCGAAGGACACCACGCTGGCGTCCAACGGCAAGACCACCGACAGCCCGGCCTGCCAGGCCGGTCCGACGTCCGCGGGCGGCTACGCCGACCGCTGCGGCCCGGGCACCCGTCAGCCGCTGCTGGTCATCTCCCCGTACAGCAAGGTGAACTCGGTCGACCACACCCGCACCGAGCAGGCGTCGATCACCAAGTTCATCGAGGACAACTGGAAGACCGGCCAGATCGGTGACGCGTCCTTCGACAGCCGCGCCAACTCGCTGACCGGGGCCTTCGACTTCCGGCACCCGAACAACGAGCAGGTGCTGCTGAACGCGAACGGCTCGGTGAAGTCGATCAAGCGGATCAGCACGCAGCCGAGCACGCCCGGCAAGCCGGGCAAGCCGGGTCACGGCTCGTCGGCCGGCGGCAACGGCAACCGCCCCGGCCCGGACGGCAGCACCGGTGAGGTGCTGGCCGAGACCGGCGGCTCGTCCCCGGCCCTGCCGCTGGGCATCACCGCCGGTGCGCTGCTCGTCGGTGGCGGCGCGCTGTGGTACGCCCGCAAGCGCCGCGGCGCCGGCACGGCCGCCTGAGCGGCGCTGTGACGGCCTGACGGCCGAGATCCGAGGGGCCGTCCCGGCAACCGCCGGGGCGGCCCCTCGCGTTGTCCTGCGGCCGCCCGGGCGCGGCGCGTCTTGCGTTCACGACCTGAAGGCATGGCGGATGCCGACAGCACGGCACGACCCGTTTGCCGGGATTGGTGAAGCTTCTTCGTTTTCCGGCTCCTGCTTTGTGCACAACTCTTGACATGGATGAAACACAGGGAGAAACATCTCGGTGTGTGCCGGGAGAGCGCTCTCACTGATCAACTCGATAGCGCCGACCGGTAGTTCGCACTGATCACGGCATCTCGCCGTTCCGCCGTCCGCCGGCGGGGCGGTTGTCCACTTCTGCCCCCACCTGTGGAACCAGGAGAGTTGCTCATGCTCGCTCCCCCCACCGGTCCGCCCGCACTGAGATCCTCGGTGCTGACGAACCGGCGAAATATCGTAGCGGCGGTCCTCACGGCGCTCGTCGCCTCGCTGCTGCTGTTCGTGCCGATGCGCTCGGCGCACGCGGCCGACACCCTGCTCTCGCAGGGCAAGACCGCCACCGCCTCCTCCACCGAGAACGCCGGCACCCCGGCCTCCGCGGCGGTGGACGGCAACACCGGCACCCGCTGGTCCAGCGCCGCTGCCGACCCGCAGTGGCTCCAGGTGGACCTCGGGGCGACCGACACCATCAGCTCGGTCTCCCTCAACTGGGAGGCGGCGTACGCCAAGTCCTTCAAGATCCAGACCTCTGCCGACGGCACGAACTGGACGGACATCTACTCCACCACCACGGGCGCCGGTGGAAACCAAACGGTTTCCGTAAACGGTTCCGGGCGTTATGTCCGGC
>NZ_FMCH01000133.1 GCF_900091855.1 Streptomyces sp. DvalAA-14 | reverse complement strand
CCGGCGGAGTCGGCGACGGACCGTATCCCGGCCCGCCCACCGACCCGCCGGCCGGCCGTCCGCGACCCGGAACCGACCCCGAGGGCGCGGCCGGCGGCGGCGACCCCGTACCGTACGACGGGCCACGTGCCGAGTTGCCGCCGCTGCCGCCGATCCCGGCGCACGGCAGCGGCTGGGCGCCGGCGGCGACGGACGGGAGTGACACGTTGGGCGCGTATCTGAGCACGCCACCGCGCGGCGGCCCGCTGGAGGCGGCAGGGCACCCCGGCGACGACGACTCGGTCGGCATGCGCATCCCCATGCCGGTGCAGAGCGGGCCGGAGGCCGACCGGCTGCGGTACGTCGGGGCCGCGACCCGGCGGATCGCCCGCGGTCTGGACCTGGACGAGATCCTGCTGGGCCTGTGCCGCTCGGCGGTGCCGGCCTTCGCCGACGCGATCATGGTGTATCTGCGCGATCCGCTGCCGGTCGGCGACGAGCGCCCGTCGGGCCCGCTGCGGCTGCGACTGCGCCGCGCGGACGGCGGTCTGGACGGGCCGTCGGAGGACGACGCCCCGGTGGGCGCCGCCCCGTTGCTGCCCGCGCTGGAGCCCGCCTACGGCTCGGAGCCGATCAGCGTCCTGCTGGACGGCCCGCTCGCCGAGGTGCTGCGCGGGGTGCGGCCGGTGTTCGCCGAGTCGATGCGCGCCGCCGACGCGCTGTCCGAGCTGCTCGGCCACCCGGAGACGCCCGCTGCCCACCGGCCGCCGCGCCCTGCTGGCCCCGCTGCGCGGCCGGCGCCGGGTGATCGGCGCCGCGGTGCTGCTGCGCCGCCCCGACCGGCCGCCGTTCGAGGCCGACGACCTGCTGGTGGCCGCCCAGTTGGCCACCCACACCGCGCTCGGCGTCGACAAGGCGGTGCTGTACGGGCGCGAGGCGTACATCGCGGACGCCCTGCAGCGCGAGATGCTGCCGGACTCGCTGCCGCAGCCCACCGGGGTGCAGCTGGCCAGCCGCTATCTGCCGGCCGCCGAGTCGGCGCGGGTCGGTGGCGACTGGTACGACGCGATCCCGCTGCCCGGCAGCCGGGTGGCGCTGGTGGTCGGCGATGTGATGGGCCATTCGATGACGTCGGCGGCGATCATGGGCCAGTTGCGGACCACCGTGCAGACGCTGGCCGGCCTCGACCTGGCGCCGCAGGAGGTGCTCTACCACCTCGACGAGCAGGCCCAGCGGCTCGGCCAGGACCGCATGGCGACCTGCGTCTACGCCGTCTACGACCCGATCGCGCACCGGCTGGTGGTGGCCAACGCGGGCCACCCGCCGCCGGTGCTGCTGCACGCCGACGGCCACGCCGAGGTGCTGCGGGTGCCGCCGGGCGCGCCGATCGGTGTCGGCGGGGTGCCGTTCGAGGCGGTGGAGCTGCCCGCGCCGGCCGGGGCGACCCTGCTGCTCTACACCGACGGCCTGGTGGAGTCCCGCAGCCGGGATGTGTGGGGCGGCATCGAGCTGCTGCGGGAGCGGCTGCGCGACGCCGCCAGCGTGGTCTCCCCTCCCCCGCTGGAACCGCTGTGCGACGAGGTGCTGGAGATCCTCGGCCCGGGCGACCGGGACGACGACATCGCCCTGCTGGCCGCCCGCTTCGACGGCATCTCGCCGAGCGATGTCGCCTACTGGTTCCTGGACCCGCAGGCGCAGACCGCGGGCCGGGCCCGCCGACTGGTGCGGCAGGCGCTGCGCCGCTGGGACCTGGACGACCAGTTGGACGCGGCCGAGCTGCTGGTCAGCGAGATCGTCACCAACGCGGTGCGGTACGCGGAGCGGCCCATCACGCTGCGGCTGCTGCGCACCGACGTGCTGCGGTGCGAGGTCGGCGACGACGCGCCGCTGCTGCCCCGGATGCGGCACGCCGCCCCCGAGGAGGAGGGCGGCCGGGGTCTGTACCTGGTCAACCGGATGGCCCAGCGCTGGGGCGCCACCCGGCTGGGCGCCGGCAAGGTGGTCTGGTTCGAGCTGCCGCTCGGCTAGCGACCCGCCCGGCGGTGGTCTCGCCGGCGGGGTCGGGCGACACCTGGACACGAAGGGTGGTCGCCCGGTCGCGTAACGTGCCGGGATGCACGATCGGTGCGAGTGTGGGCAGGAGCCACGCGACGCGATCCGCGGTGTCCGCCGATGGACACCGGACGGGAGGACTTCCCCCCATGACCACATTCAACGTCCAGCGCACCACCAACAACGCCGGTATCCCGGTGGAGAGCGACGAGCACTCGCTGACGATCGGCCCGGACGGCCCGATCCTCCTTCAGGACCACTATCTGATCGAGAAGATGGCCCAGTTCAACCGGGAACGGGTCCCCGAGCGGGTGGTGCACGCCAAGGGCAGCGGGGCCTACGGCCGGTTCGAGGTGACCAACGACGTCAGCCGCTTCACCAAGGCCGACCTGTTCCAGCCGGACCGGTCCACCCGGATGCTGGCCCGCTTCTCCACCGTCGCCGGCGAGCAGGGCAGCCCGGACACCTGGCGCGATCCGCGCGGCTTCGCGCTGAAGTTCTACACCGAGCACGGCAACTACGACCTGGTGGGCAACAACACCCCGGTGTTCTTCGTCCGGGACACCATCAAGTTCCAGGACTTCATCCGCAGCCAGAAGCGCCGCCCGGACAACGGCCTGCGGGACAACGACATGCAGTGGGACTTCTGGACCCTGTCCCCGGAGTCCGCGCACCAGGTCACCTGGCTGATGGGCGACCGGGGCATCCCCAAGACCTACCGCCACATGAACGGCTACGGCTCGCACACCTTCATGTGGATCAACGCGGCCGGCGAGCAGTTCTGGATCAAGTACCACTTCAAGACCGACCAGGGCATCGAGTTCCTCACCCAGGACGAGGCCGACGCGATGGCCGGGCAGAACGCGGACGCCCACCGGCAGGACCTCTGGGAGGCCATCGAGCGCGGCGACCACCCGTCCTGGACGCTGTATGTGCAAGTCATGCCGTTCGCGGAGGCGGCCGGCTACCGGTTCAACCCCTTCGACCTGACGAAGGTGTGGCCGCATGGCGACTATCCGCTGATCGAGGTCGGCCGGATGACGCTGGACACCAATCCGGAGGACTTCTTCGTCCACATCGAGCAGGCGGCGTTCGAGCCGTCCAACATGGTGCCGGGCATCGCCCCGTCGCCGGACAAGATGCTGCTCGGTCGGCTGTTCTCGTACCCCGACACCCACCGCTACCGGATCGGCCCGAACTACGCCCAGCTGCCGCCGAACCGGCCGCACGTGCCGGTGCACTCCTACGCCAAGGACGGCCCGATGCGCTTCGAGCCGAACCGGGTCGGCGCGCCTTACGCCCCCAACTCCTACGGCGGTCCGGCCGCGTCCCCGGAGGCGTACGGCGACCTGGCCGGCTGGCGGGCCACGGGTGACATGGTCCGGCAGCCCTACACGCCGCACGCCGAGGACGACGACTTCGGGCAGCCCGGCACGATGGTCCGCGAGGTGATGGACGACGCGGCCCGCAGCCGCCTGGTGTCCAATGTGGCCGGCCACCTGAGCGACGGTGTCAGCGCGCCGGTGCTGGAGCGGGCGCTGCGGTATTGGCGCGCCATCGACCAGCAGGTCGGCGACCGGATCGCGGACGCCGTCAAGCGCGCCTGACATCGGGCGCTCGCAGAGCGCAGCCCCGGAGCACGTGATCACTTCCCGTGCTCCGGGGCTGCATTACGTCCGACCTGTAGCGCAACACCGCCTTTGACCTGCGCACACGCTGCGCCGACGGCCTTATGCACCATGGGTATACATACGATGTATACCCATGGTGTAGTCTGCTGCGCATGTCAATCGGCCACACCCTGCTCGGACTTCTGGAGTCCGGGCCGCGCCATGGTTACGACCTCAAGCGCGCCTTCGACGAACGCTTCGGACACGACCGCCCCCTCGCCTACGGGCAGGTCTACTCGACCATGGCCAGGCTGCTGAAGAACGGCCTGGTCGAGGTCGACGGGATAGAGCCGGGCGGTGGCCCCGAGCGCAAGCGCTACGCCATCACCGACGCCGGGGTGACCGATGTGGCGGCCTGGCTCGCCCAGCCGGAGAAGCCCGAGCCGTACCTGCAGACCACCCTCTACACGAAGGTCGTCCTGGCGCTGCTGACCGGCCGCCCCGCCGAGGAACTGCTGGACGCCCAGCGCTCCGAGCACCTGCGGCTGATGCGCGAACTGACCCGGCGCAAGACCGCCGGTGACCTCGCCGACCAGCTGATCTGCGACCACGCCCTGTTCCACCTGGAAGCGGACCTGCGGTGGCTGGAGCTGACCGCGGCCCGACTCGACCAGCTCGCCGCGGAGGTGGCCAAGTGAGTGCCCACAACGAACCCCTGCTCGTCGCCACCGAACTGCGCAAGGCCTACGGGCCGACGCCGGCCCTGGACGGCGCCGACTTCACCATCCGCGCCGGCGAGGTGGTGGCGGTGATGGGCCCGTCCGGATCCGGCAAGTCCACCCTGCTGCACTGCCTGGCCGGCATCGTGAAGGCCGACTCCGGCTCGGTCCGCTACGGCGGCCGCGACCTGACGACGATGTCCGACGGCGAGCGCAGCGCGCTGCGCCGCACCGACTTCGGCTTCGTCTTCCAGTTCGGCCAGCTGGTGCCCGAGCTCACCTGCGTGGAGAACGTGGCGATGCCGCTGCGGCTCGGCGGGGTCAAGCGCCGCGAGGCCGAGGAGCGGGCCGCCGCCTGGCTGGCACGGCTGGAGGTCGCGGACATCGCGGGCAAGCGGCCCGGCGAGGTCTCCGGCGGCCAGGGCCAGCGGGTCGCGGTGGCCCGCGCGCTGGTCAGCCGGCCGCGGGTGGTGTTCGCCGACGAACCGACCGGCGCGCTGGACTCCCTGAACGGCGAGTGGGTGATGCGGCTGCTGACCGACGCGGCACACGACACCGGCGCCGCGGTCGTGCTGGTCACCCACGAGGCACGGGTGGCCGCCTACTCCGACCGGGAGATCGTCGTGCGGGACGGCAAGTCGCGCGACATGGAGCGGACGTCATGAGCGGTTCTCCCGGGCCCCTGGTCGGCTTCGACGCGATCGGCCCCCGCGGGCCGCGCGGCGAGGGGCCGGAGCAGCCCGCATCGGTCCGCGTCTGGCTGCGCGACCTGGTCCTCGGTGTCCGCTTCGCGGCCGGCGGCGGCCGCGAGGGCTGGACCCGGACGGTGCTGACCGCCGTCGGTGTCGGGCTCGGCGTGGCGCTGCTGCTGCTGGCCGCCGCCATCCCGGCCATGATGACCACCCGCGACCACAAGGAAGCGGCCCGCAACGTCTCGCCGGTCACCTTCATAGCCAAGCCCACCGACCGCACCCTGCTGGTCGGAAATGCCCGGACCACCTACCACGGCCAGGACATCACCGGCGTGCTGGTGCGCCCCGAGGGCAGCCGTCCCGCCGTGCCACCGGGCGTCTCCGCACTGCCGCCCGGTGGGCACATGCTGGTCTCCCCCGCGCTGAAGAAGCTGCTGGCGCACGCGCCGCTGCTGCGCGAACGGCTCCCGTACACCGTGGACGGCACCATCGGGCAGGCCGGGCTGCTCGGCCCGGCGGAGCTCTACTACTACGCGGGCAACGACCACCTGACCGCGCGGGACAACGGGAACTACGACAGCGGCACCGCCGACCGGGTGGCCGGCTTCGGCTACCGGAGCGCCTCCGAGCCGATGGGCCCGGTGCTGGACCTGCTGCTGGTGATCGTCCTGGTGGTGCTGCTGCTGCCGGTGGCGGTGTTCATCGGCACGGCGGTGCGCTTCGGCGGCGAGCGCCGCGACCGGCGGCTGGCGGCACTGCGGCTGGTCGGCGCCGACATCCGGATGACCCGCCGGATCGCGGCCGGGGAGGCCCTGTTCGGGGCGGTGTTCGGGCTGGTCTTCGGCTCGCTGGTCTTCCTGCTCGGGCGGCAGCTCGGCTCCAAGATCACCCTCCACGGCATCTCCGCCTTCCCGTCCGACATGACACCCAGTACCTCGCTGACGCTGCTGATCGTGGTGGCGGTGCCGGTGGCGGCGATCGCGGTGACCATGCTGAGCCTGCGCCGTACCGCCATCGAACCGCTGGGCGTGGTCCGGCAGTCGCTCGGCCGGCGGCGCAGGCTGTGGTGGCGGCTGCTGATCCCGGCGGTCGGACTGCTGCTGCTGGCCCCGTTGTTCGGCGCGGTCAAGGGCGACGTCCATATCAACGAGTACCAGGTCGCACTGGGCACCGTGATGCTGCTGATCGGCGTCACCGCGGTGCTGCCGTGGATCGTGGAGACCGCCGTGGGACGGCTGCGCGGCGGCCCGGTGTCCTGGCAGCTGGCGACCCGGCGGCTGCAGTTGAACAGCAGCGCGTCGGCCCGGATGGTCAGCGGCGTCACCGTCGCGGTGGCCGGCGCGATCGCCCTGCAGATGCTGTTCGGCGGGGTCAGCGGCGACTTCTCGAGCAGCACCGGCGCCGATTCGACCCGGGCGCAGGCCCAGGTCTTCGCCCCGATCACCAACGGCGGCCAGACCCAGCAGTACATGCGGAAGATCGCGGCCACCAAGGGCGTGCGGCAGGTCTACGGCTATGTCGACTCCCGAGCCACCCAGCCGGACGCGAGCACCGCGGGCGGAACCGACTTCGCCTATCTGCCGCTGGAGGTCGGCGACTGCCCGACGCTGCGGCAGCTGGCCGTCATCACCTCCTGCGGGCCGGGCAGCGCCTTCCTCGTGCCGCCGGGTCCCGACACCGGCGACGACGGGGCGATGGCCACCTACGCCCAGCCCGGCGCCAAGGTGGACCTGAACGTCCCCGACGGCGAGGCGTACCGCGGCAAGCCCGAGCTGTGGACCATCCCGACCGGTATCCGCCGGGTCACCGCCCGCGTCGACCCGGCGGGCACCATCAACTACGGGATCTTCGTGACCCCCGAGGCGGTGGACGCCACGAAACTGCCCGAGCCGAGCTCGCGGATCATGGTCACCCTCGACCCCAAGCAGCCGGACGCCATCGAGTACCTGCGCAACACCGGTGTGAAACTGGGCCCGAGCGCCTATGTGTCGACCATCACCGACACCACGGAGAAGTCCGGCTTCGTCCAGCTGCGCCGGGGCCTGTTCGCCGGCGCCGCCCTGACCATGGCGCTGATCGGCGCGAGCCTGCTGGTGACGATGCTGGAGCAACTGCGGGACCGCAGGAAGCTGCTGGCGGTGCTGGTGGCCTTCGGCACCAAGCGGGCCGCACTGGCCTGGTCGGTGCTGTGGCAGACCGCGATCCCGGTGGTGCTGGGCCTGGTGCTGGCCGTCGCCGGCGGCATCGGCCTGGGCGCGGCGCTGCTGGCGCTGGTCGGCCGGTCCTTCCGCGCCGACTGGGGCGGTGTCGCCACGATGTCCGCGATCGGCGCCGGGGTGGTGTTCGCGGTGACGCTGCTCAGCCTGCCGCCGCTGTGGCGGCTGATGCGGCCGGACGGACTGCGCACCGAATGAGCCGGTGAGCGGCGGGAGTTGACCGCCTCCGCGAACCCGTTGCCCCGCTGGCCCGACCGGCCCGCGGGGCGACGGGTCGGTGGGGGCGGGTCCGTGGCGGGCCGACCGCTCAGAGGACCGGCGTGCGCATGCCTCCGCCGGCGGTGGAGTCGGTACCACCCGGTGCGTCCGACGGCTCGGACCCGGTACCGGATTCGCTGCCGGCTTCGGCAACCGGTGCGGTCCCGGCTTCGGCATTCGGTGCCTCGCCGGGTTCGGTGCCGGCTTCGGTCCCGGCCTCGGTGCCGGCTTCACCAGCGGATGCCGGCCGGGGCTCCGCCGTGCGTCCCGCCTCGGGCTCCGCGCCCGGCCCGGCCGGGCCCGACTCCCCCTCCGGCACCGGCGGCAGGCCGTCCGCGTCGCGGGCCGCCGCGATCTCCCGGGAGTGCGCGCGCAGGTAGCTGACCACCGTGTTGCCGACCGCGACCAGCGGCACCGCCGCGACCGCGCCGCCGATGCCCGCGACCAGCGAGCCGGCCGCCACCGACAGCACCACGGCGAGCGGGTGCACCCGCACCGCGCGGCCGAGGATGAACGGCTGCAGCACATGGCCCTCGATCTGCTGCACGAGCAGCACCACCGCCAGCACCAGCAGTGCGGTGACCGGCCCCTGGGTGACGAGCGCGACCACCACCGCTATGCCCCGAGGCCACCGCGCCGACCAGCGGTACGAAGGACGCCAGGAAGATGAGCACGGCCAGCGGCACCGCCATCGGTACCTGGAGGCAGAAGATGCCGACGCCGATGAAGATGGCGTCGATCAGCGCGACAAGCACGGTGCCGCGCACATAGAGGGTGAGGGTGTGCCAGGCGCGCGGGCCGGCCCCGGCCAGTCCCTCGCGGGCGGGCTCGGGGAAGAGCCGCAGCACCCATTTCCAGATGTTGGGGCCGTCGTAGAGCAGGAACAGGGTGCTGAACATCGCCAGCAGCATGCCGGTCAGCAACTCGACGATGACGGTGACGCCTTGGAGTCCGGCGTCGGTGAGTGCCTTGGTGTTGGAACCGATGGCGTCGCTGAGGTTCTTGGCGAGCTGGTTGATCTGGTCCTCGGTGACATGGAAGGGGCTGTGGAGCAGCCACTTCTTGCCCTCGGCCACGCCGTCCTGCAGGCTGTGCGACAGATTGTCGATGTTGGCCATCACCTGCCACACCACGAACCAGCCGACCAGGCCCATCACGATGAAGCCGCCGATGAACACCAGCGCGGTGGCCAGGCCGCGCGGCAGACCCATCCGCTTGAGCCGGGCCACGAACGGCTGCAGCAGCGCGGTGATCAACAAGGCGGCCATGAAAGCGAGTACGACCAGCTGGACGGCGCCGATCACCCGCATCAGCACCCAGACGGTGCCGGCCAGCACCAGGAGCCGCCAGCCCACTTCGGCCGCGACACGCATGCTCCAGGGCACCACGGTCACCGGGTCCAGCGGGGGGCGGGACGGTCGCCGGGCGGCCGGGGCCGACGGGGGCTGCGCGGTGGACACCGCCCCGGTCGCGGCCCGGCCGGTCCCACCAGCCCGGGCGGCGGTGCCGGCCCCGGGTATCCCGGCCGGTGCGGGCGTCCCCTTCGGGGGTGCGCCGGCCGGGACCACAACGGCGTCCGCCCCGGCGGTGTCGGCCGGGGCGGTAACGGCTTCGGCGGTCGAGCCGGACTGATGCGCCGCGTCGCGCGCGGACACCTCGGCGTACCGGTCCTCGATCCGGCCGGCCAGTCGGGCCAGCCCGCCGGCGAGGGCAGAACTCCAGTGGCGCTTTTCCGGCATCCCGCATCCCCCTGACCCCTCCGGCCGCCGTCCCCCGGCACCGCCGGCCGACTGTGACCCTGCTGTGGAGACGACGTTACCCGGGCTCAGGGTTGCCCGGTTCAGCGGGAGTCGGGGCCGTCGGACGACCGCGGGTCACGGCACGCCGGCGAACCGGCGTGCTCGCGGCCCCACTCGGAGGGAGCGGCCGGGCGGCTCAGTAGTAGCTGTGCCCCTGCCAGAACTCCCAGGCGCCGCACGGACTTCCGTAGCGGCTGTTCATGTAGTTCAGGCCCCACTTTATCTGCGTGGCCGGATTGGTCCGCCAGTCGGAGGCGACCGAGGCCATCTTCGAGCCCGGGTTGGACTGCACCAGTCCGTAGGCACCGGACGACGCGTTGGTGGCGGTGTAGTCCCAACCACTCTCGCGGGAGACGATGTTGGAGAAACAGGCGTACTGGCCGCTGCCCACGATCGAGCGGGCCATCGCCTGCACGGCGGCGATCGAGTAGGACGACTTCACCGGGAAGGACGCGTTCACGTCGCCCTGGCTGGCCTCCTGCTCCTTCTTCTCCTTGGCGAGCGCCTCCGCCTTGTCCGCGGCCTTCTTCTTGGCCGAGGCGTCCTTGGCCGCTTGCACGCGGGCCGCCTGCTCGGCGTACTGCCTCGCCGTCGCGTCGGCGGCGTCGGACTGAGCCTGGATCTGCTCGGTCAACGAAGCCTGCTGTACTTGCTGCCCATCGGGGATGTCAGCAAGGAGCGTCGTCGTCCCGGCTGCTTCGACGGGCTCGGTGGTGCTGCCCTGTTCTGCGCCTGACGCGACGCCTACGACGGCGCCCACAGTGGTGACGGCGGTGGCGGATGCCACCGCGAGCCCCCGGACCGAGATCCGGCTCACACGGTTTCCTTCCGGAAGCGTCCGCTTGGTGACCGCACGGACGCAATCGTGCCCCTGGCGCTGTCCCCTTGGGTCCGGTCCGCCGTACGGGCCGGTCGGTCACGGGGGTTCTGGCCCGGTGCGAAGTCCCTTGCGGGGTCCGCGTGGTGCTCGGGCGGCTCATGGCGTGCGTTGTGAATTTGTGTGGTTCTGCTGGTCCTACCCCCCGAGAGGTGTAGGAGTGCCATAAGCGGGGCCTGACAGCCTCACACCCTGCCGTACGCAGACGCCGCGCGGCAATTTCCGGTTGAGTGGCAAACTTCACACGCTGCGAACGAAGGTAATTGCTCGCGCCTGTTGCCCGGAAACGCTAAGCTGCTGCGCCCTCCGGGGAGGGCGCAGCAGCCTCAACTCTGATCATTCATAGCCAAATCCGGGCATCGCATCAAACGATCATGCCAGGATCGGATCCGGCCTCGGCACCGTCACGCCCCGCCGTCCTCCAGCATCTCGGTGACGAGCGCCGCGATGGCGGACCGCTCGGAGCGGTTGAGCGTCACATGGGCGAACAGCGGATGGCCCTTCAGCTTCTCCACCACCGCCACCACGCCGTCGTACCGGCCCACCCGGAGGTTGTCCCGCTGCGCCACGTCGTGCGTCAGCACCACCCGCGAGCCGGCCCCTATCCGGGACAGGACGGTCAGCAGCACATTGCGCTCCAGCGACTGCGCCTCGTCCACGATCACGAAGGCGTCGTGCAGCGAGCGCCCCCTGATGTGGGTGAGCGGCAGCACCTCGAGCATGCCGCGGGCCACGACCTCCTCGATGACTTCCTTGCTGGTGACCGCGGACAGGGTGTCGAAGACCGCCTGGGCCCAGGGGCTCATCTTCTCGGCCTCGCTGCCCGGCAGATAGCCGAGCTCCTGGCCGCCGACCGCGTACAGCGGGCGGAAGACCATCACCTTGCGGTGCTGGCGCCGCTCCAGGACCGCCTCCAGGCCCGCGCACAGGGCCAGCGCGGACTTGCCGGTGCCGGCCCGGCCGCCCATCGAGACGATGCCGACCTCCGGGTCCAGCAGCAGATCCAGCGCGATGCGCTGCTCCGCGCTGCGGCCGTGGATGCCGAACGCCTCCCGGTCGCCGCGCACCAGCCGGACCTGGCCCTCGGCCGTGACCCGCCCCAGCGCCTTGCCCCGGTCGGACTGCAGCACCAGCCCGGTGTGCACCGGGAGCGCCGCCGCCTCGGGCAGGGTGATCGTTTCCTGAGCGAAGAGCGCGTCCACGTCCTCCGCCGAGACCAGCAACTCCTCCATTCCGGTCCAGCCCGAGGTGATCGCCAGCTCAGCCCGGTACTCCTCGGCCAGCAGGCCGACCGAGGACGCTTTCACCCGCAGCGGCAGGTCCTTGGAGACGACGGTGACGTCGTACCCCTCGGCCTGCAGATTGCGGGCGACCGCCAGGATGCGCGAGTCGTTGTCACCGAGCCGGAATCCCGCGGGGAGTACCCCGGGGTCCGAGTGGTTGAGCTCGACACGGAGCGTGCCGCCGATGTCACCGATCGGAATCGGTGCGTCGAGCCGGCCGTACCGGATCCGGAACTCGTCCAGCAGGCGCAGGGCCTGCCGGGCGAAGTAGCCGAGCTCCGGGTGGTGGCGCTTGGCCTCCAACTCCGTCACCACGACGACGGGCAGCACGACCTCGTGCTCGTCGAAGCGGGTCAGGGCGTTGGGGTCGGCCAGCAGCACGCTGGTGTCGAGTACGTACGTGCGCCGGTCGTGATCACGGCGATTCTTGCTGGTCACCACGTGTGGACGAACCCCCTCGGGAGAGGTGAGTCTGCGGTCCGACAGCCAAGGTCCGGATGCCGGTCTGCCAGTGATATGCCCTGGAAAGCCCACGCCCATGCGAATGCATATGACAGTCGTCCGACGGTCACCGGCCGTCCATCGGCCGCTCATCCGTACTTCGGCGAACTCCTGAGAACGGTAACTCCGCAGGCAGGCTACCCACTAGCCCTTTTTGTCCGTAGCTGGGCGACGGCGGGCGACTACGATCCGTAGCGGCGGTGCCGGGCCGCGTAGTCCCGCAGGGCCCGCAGGAAGTCGACCTTGCGGAACGCGGGCCAGAAGACCTCGCAGAAGTAGTACTCCGAATGGGCGCTCTGCCACAGCATGAAGCCGGACAGCCGCTGCTCCCCGGAGGTGCGGATCACCAGGTCGGGATCCGGCTGGCCGCGCGTGTAGAGGTGCTCGGCGATGTGTTCGACGTCGAGGATCTCGGCGAGGTTCTCGATGGTGGTGCCGCGCCCGGCGTGCTCGTGCAGCAGCGACCGCACCGCGTCGGCGATCTCCTGGCGGCCGCCGTAGCCCACCGCCACGTTCACCAGGATGCCGGTGGTGCCGTCGGTGGCCTGTTCGGCCTCCTTGAGCACGGACTGGGTGTGCGCGGGCAGCAGATCCATGGTGCCGACGTGGTGGACCCGCCAGCGGCCGTTGGCGGCCAGATCGGTGACGGCGTCCTCGATGATGCCCAGCAGCGGGACGAGCTCCTCGGCCGGCCGGTCCAGATTGTCGGTGGACAGCAGCCACAAGGTGACCACCTCGACACCGGTCTCCTCGCACCAGCCCAGCATCTCGGCGATCTTGTCCGCCCCGGCCCGGTGGCCCTCCTCGGTGGTGCCGCCGGCCGCCTTGGCCCACCGGCGGTTGCCGTCCAGGATCACACCGATGTGCTTGGGGCCCTGCGAGACGTCGAGCCGGCGTTCCACTCGGCGGGAGTACAGCCCGTACACCAGGTCGCGCAATGTCATCGCGTACCAGCCCCTCCTGCACTCCGACGCCCGGCGGCCACACTACTGCGCGAAGTGCCGTACGGACGAACCGGGTCGGCGGCCCACGAGGACGAAGAGGCTGGTGGGGTGACGGTCCGGGCACGCTCCGGCACGGGATCGGGGCCGGGCGCCGGCCGCGCCGGGAGCGCCGCGGAGCCGAGCCGGCGGGGGTGCGCGGAGGGGGTGGCGGGCGCGGCGGTAGCGGGTAGTAAGCGGTTCAACCGCGCGTGATAAGCAAGGTCCGTGGATATCCGAAACCTTTACCGCGCCTCCGACGAGCGCTACGACTCGATGGAGTACCGCCGCACCGGCCGCAGCGGGCTCAAGCTCCCGGCCGTGTCGCTGGGCCTGTGGCACAACTTCGGCGACGACCGCACGCTGGACTCCCAGCGGGCGATCCTGCGCCGCGCCTTCGACCTGGGCATCACGCACTTCGACCTGGCCAACAACTACGGCCCGCCCTACGGCGCCGCCGAGGCCAATTTCGGCACCCTGTTCGCCCAGGACTTCCGTCCCTACCGGGACGAGCTGGTGATCTCCTCCAAGGCGGGCTACGACATGTGGCCCGGCCCGTACGGCGAGTGGGGCTCCCGCAAGTACCTGCTGGCCTCGCTCGACCAGTCGCTGTCCCGGACCGGCCTGGACTACGTCGACATCTTCTACTCCCACCGCTTCGACCCGGACACCCCGCTCGAAGAGACGATGGGCGCGCTGGCCACCGCGGTGCAGCAGGGCAAGGCGCTGTACGTCGGCATATCCTCCTACGGCCCGGACCGCACCCGCGAGGCCGCGCGCATCCTGCGCGAGCTCGGCGTGCCGGCGCTGATCCACCAGCCGTCCTACTCCATGATCAACCGCTGGATCGAGGACGAGGGCCTGCTGGACGTCCTGGAGGAGGAGGGCATGGGCTGCATCGGCTTCGTGCCGCTCGCCCAGGGCCTGCTCACCGACCGCTACCTCGGCGGTATCCCGGAGGACTCCCGGGCCGCCCAGGGCAAGTCCCTCAACCCGGCGCTGGTCAACGACGAGACCGTCGCCCGGCTGCGGGCGCTCAACGACATCGCCGCAGCCCGCGGCCAGTCGCTGGCGCAGCTGGCCCTGAGCTGGGTGCTGCGCGACCCGCGGGTCACCTCGGCCCTCATCGGCGCGTCCTCGGTCGCGCAGCTGGAGGCCAACGTGGCCGCGGTCGGCGCGGCGCCGCTCACGGCGCAGGAGCTGGCGGCGATCGACGAGCACGCGGTGGAGCCGGCCGGGGTCAACCTCTGGTCGGTGAGCAGCGAGTCGTAGCCGGCGCGGTGCCCCGTTTTTAGGACCGGGGGCGGGGCTCAGTACAGGACGCCCGCGAGGGCGCCCAGCAGCATGAAGGGGCCGAACGGGATCGGCGTCCTGCGGTTGGCGCGGCGGGCGGCGATGAGGACCAGGCCGGTCAGGGCGCCCAGCGCGAAACCGGCGAACGTACCGGTGAAGACGGTCGGCCAGCCGTACCAGCCCAGGGCCAGCCCGACCGTGGGCGCGAGTTTGACGTCGCCGAAGCCCATGCCGGCCGGGTTGATGAGGAACAGCACGAGGTAGACGACCCCCACCGCCGCCGCCGCGCACAGCGCCCGCAGCCAGGACCCCTGGTGGGACGGCAGCAGCGCGGCCACCCCCAGGAGCGCCGCCGTACCGCCCAGCGCGGGCAGCGTCAGCACGTCGGGCAGCCGGAAGACCAGCAGGTCCACCCGGGCCAGCACCAGCCCGACCGGCACCAGCAACAGCCAGACCGCCAGCTCCGGGTGCGGCCCGGTGGTCAGCGCCAGCCAGCCGCACACCGCCGCGCTGCCGGCCGCCGCGCCGTAACCCAGGCCGTACCGGCCGGACGGGCAGTCCGGGACCCGGCAGCGGGCCGGCCCGAGCCAGCCGCGCACCGGGTGCCCCGACGGGCAGGCGGCGGCCCAGGGCTCCTCGGCCGGCACCGCCAGCCGGTACGCGGTCCGCGGCGCCAGCAGTCCGGCGGCTGTTCCCCAGACGGCGGCCAGCGCGATCAGATAGACATGCACCGGCCGACCGTACACGCGGACGCGGGCGGTACGGGGGGCGCTTGCCGCCCCTGCTGACGGGCCCGCAGGTGGGAGGGATGTCATGCGCCGACGCTGGCAGGACGGGGACGGGACGCTGCGCGCGCCCGGCGCGGAGGTGCCGCTGCGGATCGCGGCGTCCTACCGCGCCCGGACCCGGGGACTGCTCGGACTCGACGGGATCGAGGGCGCGCTGCTGTTGACCCCGGCGGCCAGCGTGCACACCGTACGGATGCGGTTCGCCATCGACGTCGCCTACCTGGACCGGCGGCTGCGGGTGCTGGCGGTCCGCACGATGCCGCCGGGCCGCGTCGGCCGCCCGCGGCTGCGGGCCCGCCACGTCCTGGAGGCGGAGGCGGGCGCCATGGCGGCGTGGGGGGGTGCGCCGCGGCGCGGTGCTGGAGGCGGTGACCGGGCCCGCGGCCGGGGGCGGCCCTACGGCAGGCGCCCGGTCGTGAACTCGATGCTGTTGACGATCTCCGGCAGCAGCGTCAGGTCGCGGCTCGTACCGTCCACCGACCAGGCCCGGACCAGCAGCGGGCGTCCGTCACGGCCGGTGACGTGCACCTCGACGTAGGCGGCCGGCCGCCCGTCGGGGGCCGGGCGGGCGTAGTTGAAGACCCGGGCGCGGTGGCCGTCCAAGGTCAGCGTGTCCTTGCGGGCGTCGGCGGGGACGGCGGGGGACACCGGCCGGGGGGCCCGCTGCGCCACCCGGGTGATCAGGCGGGTGACCGCCCGGCGGTCCGGCTGCCGGTCCGGCTGCCGGGCCACCTGCCGCCTGCACGGTGAGCACGGCGTTCGTCCGGCCGCTGCGGTCGCGCAGGACGGCTCCGCTGCCCGTCTCCCGCCAGCTCTTCGGGTGCGCCACGGACACCTCGGCCGCGCGGAGATAGCGCCAGCCCTCCGGCGCCCCCCGATCCGACCGAGCACCCCCCCGACAGCCCCCGCCACCAGCGCGGACACCCCGCTCAGCAGCCATGTCTTCCGCATGCGGGCAATCTACGACGCACCGGGGCCGGGTTCGCTGACCGGCGTGCGAGAGGCGCCCGCTTGGCGTGCGGACGGGGAGCGCGGGCGGGAAAAGAAAAACGGGCCGGCTCGCAGGGGGGGAGAGCGAACCGGCCCGAGGGGGGGAGTTACACCGTACCGCGTCCGAGCGCTCGCTCAGCACGTTACGCGGCAGGTGGCGTGAAAGTGATCTCGACTCTTCGATTCTGCTGCCGACCGCTTTCGGTCGAATTGTCGGCAATCGGGTAGTCCTCGCCGTAGCCCCGTACCTGGAAGGTATGGGCGGCATCACCGAGCGTGTCCAGCTCTGTTGCCAGAATTTGGTAAACGGCGTCGGCCCGCGCCTTGGAGAGCACGTCGCCGTGCTCGCTGCTGCCCAGGTTGTCGGTGAAGCCGAAAACACGGATAGGTGAAGAGACGTGTCGCGCCTTGATGTCGCTCGCGATGGCCCGGATCCGCCCGCTCGCGGCCGGCGCCAGCTTCGAGCTGTCCTTCGCGAACAGCACCTCGGCCTGGAGCGCGTAGGTCACCGTCGCGTTCGACGTCTCCTGCCGCTGCTGCGGCTGGCTGGCCGCCACCGAGCTCTCGTCGGTCACCGACACGATGTCCAGCACCTTCGGCGGCGCCAGCGTGGCCCCCTCCGGCAGCTTCAGCCCCGGCGAGGTCGGGTCGATCTGCACGGGCGCGGCCGGCGCGCTGTCCCCGGCACTCGGCGGCGGATTGGTGTCCGCCACGGCCACGGCCCCGTTCACCGTCCCGGCGGCGAACACCAACGCGACCAGGGCCCCCAGGGTCACCGCCACCCCGGCGGGCTTCTTCGCAGCGACAGGCTTCACGGCTGGCTCACCCCTCCGAGATGGTGATCTGGGCGGGGGGCATGGTGGGGAGCTCGAAGTCGACGGAGGTGGTGGTGGGCGGGGGGGCGGGAAATTGGGCGAAGATCGGCCGGCTCTCCTTCGGCTGGACCCCGATCAGGTCCATGGTGCACAGGCAGAGGCCGTCGGTGTCGCGCAGCACGTAATAGCGCTTCTTCCCGGCCTCGTCGACCAGGACGGCTCCGGCGACGGAGGCGCCGGACTTCACCACGGCCGTCTCCTCGCCCCGCCAGGCGACGGCGTTGAACGCCTTCGTGCCGTTGTTGGTGACCGTGCCCTGGATCGTCACATATCCGCCTTGGTCACGGACCGCCGACGTGATGGTGACCACCACGTTGTCGCCGCCCTTGATCTGGGCCAGGATCTGCGTCGGTTCGGTCGATGGCGTCTGGTCGCCACCTGCCGCCCCGGGGGTAGCCGACGTGGCTGCGCCGCCTCCGGGGGACGCCGGTGCGTCGGCCTTGCCGTCGCCGCCACCGCCGCCCCCGCAGCCGGCGAGCAGGAGTGCGAGGACGGCCGTCGCCGCCGCGCCGGCTGTTCTGCGCCCGTGGCCCTTGCTCATTGCGTGGAACTCCTCACTGGTCGGCCGACGTCAGTCACTCAGGTGGACGGTGTAGAAGTCCGACAGGTCCAGGACGAATCCGGTCTGGGTCGGATCGATGTCCAACGGCCCGTTGTCGCAGGTGAAGTCCACCACGGGCTTTTTGGCGTCGTCCAGAGTGCAGCGCGGTTCCACCACCGCGGTGGCATGCGCCGTGGCGTGGATGCTGTCGCTGCCCTTGACCACGGACGGACCGACGGTTCCCAGCATGCGCACGCCGACGGTCCACCCCGGGGGACCGGCCACGGGGACGCAGGAGACGACGTCGGCACGGTTGTCTGCCGCGTAGTCCCCCGCGACCGCGCACGGTGAACCGGGACCGTTCGCGGCTGCCAGCAACTGGCCCAGCACGTCAAGGTTCCCGGACAGCAGCGCCGCCAGGAACGCGTCGTGCACCTCGTCGCGTTGCTCGCGCGCCGCCGCCAGCGCCGCGGCGTCAGCGGCGGTTTGCGCGCCATTTCGGGCTACGGATGCCTGACCCACCGCGAAGTAGGCGAAGGCCAGGAAGAACAGGGCGGCGATGGCGACGATGTAGAGGCCGATCGTCTGGCCCCCGTCCGCGCGCAGGAACCAGCTCAGTCGCCGGCGATTTGCGAGATCTTCGACAGGATCGCGGTGAGGATGGCATTGCCGATGTCCGTAGTCGCCAGCACCCCGATGATCACCGCGATCACCACCGCGATCCCGAGGTACTCGATCCCGGTCTGGCCCCGGTCGCGGCCGAACTCGGCCATCCCTGTACGGATCCGGACGAAGCGCCGGACTAGCCACCTGTTCATGATTGTTCGCCCCATCCTTTGTCACCTGGCTATTGCGTGCGGTGGCCGTGCGCGGCCCGTCAGGGGAGGGGGACACGGCGCACCGCCTCTCGCTGGTCGTGGTGCGGGTTCGCAGTAACTGATTGCAGGTGCAAATATGGTTGCGAATGCAAAGGTACACCCGAGTCCCGCGCATCCGCACCCGGTTGAGCCGTGACCGACCGAAACCCAGCGGTCTCCGCCGGAATCGTGTCTTCCACCAGCATGGCGCGCAAGTGCCCTTCCTGGCATCGGAATCACCCATTTCCGAAGAGATCGCCGAAGTGGATCTGGGAACCGATGATCGTGCCTGTGATCAGCAGGATCATGGTGGCCGGCACCAGCAGAACGGTGATCACGCCGGTCGCTCGCGGGACCATCCGCGCCGCCCTGCGGCGGGCGTTCTGCGCTTCGCTGCGGCGCATGTCCTTGGCGATCTGCAGCAGCGTCCGGGCGATGGGGGCGCCGAGTTCCTCGCCCTGCTGGAGGGCGGACACGAACTGGGCCACCTGCTCACTGCGGTTGCGCTTGCGCAGCTGGTCGAAGGCGTCGCGGCGGCTGACGCCCACGTCCATCTGCCGCAGCGCGATCCGGATCTCGTCCGACCAGGGGCCCTTGTAGACGGAGTTGACGCGTTCCAGCGCCTGCCGAAAGCCGAGTCCCGCGCTGACCACCACGGCCAGTACGTCCAGGAAATCCGGCAGCGTCCGTTCGATGTCGTCGCGGCGGCGGCGGACCGCCACCCACAGGGCGAGGTCGGCCATCCACCAGCCGTAGGCGAGCACCAGCAGCGCCAGCAGCCAGCTGCCGCGGCTGAGCAGTACCAGGCCGCCCAGGCCGCCGAGCCCGCCGTAGACCGCGCGCCGGGCCGCGTAGCGGTCGACAGTCAGGCCGTACGGGTGGCCGGCGTGGTCGATCCTGGCCCGGAGCCGTGAGACCCGGGCCGGGCCCATCATGCGCAGCACCATGGGGGCCCAGCGGATGCCGAGCCGGTCGACGGCGCTGCCGGCGCGGGTGGTGCGGGTGCGGCCGACCTCCAGCGCCAGGGCCAGGTCGTCGGGGAGTTTGACGTCGGCCCGCAGCAGGCCGACCGCGTAGACGAGGCCGACCGCGCAGGCGGCGAGCGCCAGGGCGAGTCCGAGGCCGAGCAGTGTCATAGCCGGCCCCTCACACGTCGATCCGGGACATGCGGCGGATCAGGACGAATCCGACCACGTACATGCCCAGCGCGACCAGTACGCAGATCCGGCCGATGGTGGAGCCGGTCATGGCGCCGAGCGAGCCGGGCATGATGCGGTCGAGCAGGAGCAGGGAACCGATGCCGATCACCGGCACCGCGTAGGCGGTGACCGTGACCTGGGCCATCTGGGTGCGGACCTCCCGGCGGGTCTCCTTGCGCTCCTCCAGGGTGACGGTGAGGTTGCGCAGCGACTCCACGACGGAGCCGCCGGCCCGGCTGGACAGCACCAGGGTGGACACCAGCACGATCAACTCGCGGCTGGGAAGACGCTGTTGCAGCTCGGACAAGGCGTCCTCGACCGAGTTGCCCATCGCCATCGCGTCGGCGACCTGCCGCAACTCCTCGCCGGCCGGGGCCTCCAGCTCGTCCGCCGCCATCCCCACAGCGGTGCGCAGGGCCAGCCCGGCCTGTGTCGCGTTGGCCAGGATGCGGGCCAGGTCCGGGAGTTGGGCGATGAAGCGTTCGGTACGGACCTGGCGGCGCCAGGACAGGAAGGAGTAGGCGACCCAGCCGGCGATCAGGGCCGCGATCGGGCCGAAGAACGGGGCCAGCGCAAGCGCGGCCAGCAGCCAGGCCACCGCGACGAACCCGGCGAAGCCCGCGGTGAACTGGCCGGGCGTCAGATCGGTGCCGGTGGCGGCCAGCCGGCCTTCGAGCCGCTTGCCCCAGGCGTATCCCCGAACCCGCCGGTCGAGCCCGGAGAAGGCGGCGCGGTGCGGACCGCGCCCGGGGTCGCCGGCGAGGCGCTCGACCAGCGCGGCGCGGTCCGCCCGGCCGCCGCGCCAGGCGTGCAGGCCCCACACCCCGAGCACCAGCGCGACCAGGGTGGCCGCGACCACCAGCACGGGGTACGGGCCGGAGGCGAAGGCGGGGGCCGCCAACGCCCCGGCCGGCTGCTGGAGATGACCGGCGCCCGGCGGCGCGAGCCGCGTCATTTCGCCTCCCGGCTGTCGAGTTCCAGCTCACTGGCCCCGATCCCGAACGCGGCCGGCACATGCTCCCCGGCCAGGTAGAGGCGCTCGCCGATCTCCCGCGGCACCGGCCGGTGTTCGTACCAGCCGCGGACGATGCGGTCCACGCCGAGCGGTTCGGCGCGGAAGCGGGTGGCGGCGGAGAGCAGGAAGGTGTTCCGGCCGCGGGAGGACAGCACCGCGATCTCGGCGATGCGGCGGGTGCCGTCGATGTGCCGGTGCAGTTGGACGATCACGTCCACCGCCGAGTTGATCTGGTCGCGCAGCGCCTCGAAGGGGATCTTCACCTCGCTCATCGAGGCCAGCGTCTGGAGCCTGAGCACCGCGTCGTCCGCGGAGTTGGCGTGCACGGTGGCCAGCGAGCCGTCGTGGCCGGTGGACATGGCCTGGAGCATGTCGAGGGTCTCGCCGCCGCGGACCTCGCCGACGATGATCCGGTCGGGGCGCATGCGCAGCGAGTTGCGCACCAGGTCGCGGATGGTGACGTGCCCTTCGCCCTCGACGTTGGGCGGGCGGGACTCCAGCCGGATCACGTGCTCCTGCTGGAGTTGGAGTTCGGCGGCGTCCTCGACGGTGATGATCCGCTCGCCGTCCGGGATCAGTCCGGACAGCGCGTTGAGCAGGGTGGTCTTGCCGGTGCCGGTGCCGCCGCTGACGATGATGTTGCACTTGGCGCGGACGAACGCGGACAGCAGCAGGAGCATGTGCTCGTCCAGCGTGCCCAGCGCGATGAGTTCCTGCAGGGTGTAGGCGCGCGGGAAGCGGCGGATGGTGAGGGTGGGGCCGCTCAGGGCCAGCGGCGGGATGATGACGTTGACGCGCTCGCCGGACGGCAGGCGCGCGTCGACCATCGGATTGGACTCGTCCACCCGGCGGTTGACAGTGGACACGATCCGCTCGATGGTCTGCAGGAGCTGCTCGGCGGAGGAGAAGCGGGCGGCGACCTGCTCGACGCGGCCGCCGCGTTCGACGTAGATCTTGTCCGGGCCGTTGACCATGATCTCGGTGACGGACGGGTCTTCGAGCAGCGGTTCCAGGATGCCGAGTCCGAGGGCCTCGTCCACCACCCGGCGGATCAGGGCGGCGCGTTCGGCGGTGGACAGTACCGGGCCCTCGCGGCTGATGATGTGCCCGAGGACGCGTTCGAGCCGCGCGCGGCGCTCGGCGGCGGCCAGCGCGGACATCTCGGCGAGGTCGATCTCCTGGAGCAGCTTGGCCCGGTAGACGGCCACCAGGTGGCTTTCCTGGGTCTGCGGGGCGGCCTCTTCGACAGCGAGGCGGGCGCGGAGGCTCATGGGGTGTCGTCCTCCTTGGGCATCGTCGCGGACCGGGTGATGGGGCCGATGAAGCTCAGCCCGGGCAGCACCGACGGGACTTGCACCCGCGCGGTGGCCGTGACGCTGCTGCTGCCGGGGTCCACCCCGATGGCCGGGTTGACCCACCCGCTGGTGGCGTTGTCCCCGGCCGTCTGCGGGTCGGTCTCGGGATGCGCCTCGGCGGCGGTCCGCGCGGCGGTGCGGGCCGCCGTCCCGGCCTGCTCCCCGCAGTAGGCGGCTATGCCGAGCTGGATCCCGGCGAGCGCGATGAGCAGCAGGATCGGCAGCATCCCGAGGTATTCGAGCGATGCGACACCGCGGTCGCGCGGCCGGCGCGGGGTGCCGGTCACCGGTCGGGCTCCTCGTCCGGGGTGCTGGCGTGGCCGTGGACGGTCAGCGGGAAGTCGATGGCGCCGGGGAAGAGGACGGGGACCTTGATCCCGACGGTGACCGAGACCTGGCCGCCGGCGATGTCGGGGCCGCTGACCTGGGCGCCGGCCGCCCACGCGCTGGGCAGATCGCTCTTCGCCGCGGTGGCCGCGTCCTGTCCCACCGCCGCGGCCCGCGCCGCCTGGTCCGCCGCGTTGCCGGCCAGGGTGAAGGTGTAGCCGGCCAGCACCGCCTGCCAGACCAGGATCAGGGTGATGAGGATGATGGGTGTCATCCCCAGGGTTTCCAGGGTGACTTGGCCGCGGTCGCCGCGCCGCTGCTTGCGGCCGCGGGCGGGCGGCGCCGCCGTGGCCCCGGTGACCAGGCCCACTTCCCCGGCCAGCGCCCAGATCCCGGCTTTGACGGTGGAGCGGTTGTCCAGGTCCTGCAGGCGTCCGGCGTCGATGACGGACTGCAACTCCTTGAAGGCGGCCGGGATCACGGACGCGGCGACCTTCGTACCGGTGATCCGGCCGATCAGCGAGGGCTGGATCTCACTGGTGCGGGTGTAGCGGTTGACGACGGTGGTGGTGTCCTGCGGCTTGCGGATCTGCAGCCGGTCCCACATCCGGACCATCCGCTTGGCCGCGCGGACCGCGATGACGTCGGGGGTGGTGACCAGGACGGCCGCGTCGGCGGTTTCCACGGCGACCGCGTTCGCGCTGGTCACCTGGGTGCCGCAGTCGACGACCACGACTTCGTAGCGCTGCCGGAGCGCGGCCAGCACCAGCCGGGCGGCGCGGTCGGTGACGTCCTCGCCGCGTTCGCCCTCGGCGGGCGCGAGCAGCAGCGCGGGGCCGGACTCGTGCACGTACATCGCGTCGTTGAGTACGCGTGAGGAGACGTCGGCGATGTCGGCGAGGTCGGCCACCGAGCGGCGGAACTGGACGTCGAGGTAGGAGGCGATGTCGCCGCCCTGCAGGTCGAGGTCGACCAGGGCGGTGGAACGGCCGGAGGCCTGGGCGGCCAGGGCGAGTTGGACGGCGGTGACGGTGGCGCCGACACCGCCCTTGGCGCCGGCCACCGCGACGAGGATGCCGCCGGCCACCGCGGGCAGCGCGACCCGGCCCGGGCCCAGGTGGCGCCGGACGCCGGCCGCCCAGGCCGCGGCGGCCTCGACGCGTGCCCCCAAGTCGTCGTAGGACAGGGGCAGTCCGATGACGCCGCGGGCGCCGGAGTTCATCGCGGCGGCCAGCATGCCGGGGCTGGGGTCGGCGGTCAGCAGCACCACGCCGACCGAGGGGAAGCGCAGGGCGACCTCGCGGACCAGGTCGAGCGCGGGCATCGGCCCGATCGCGTCGTGCAGGACGACGACCTCGGGCAGTTCGTCGAGGCCCGTCTCGGCGGCCCGGGTCAGGGCGTCGGCCAGGGCGGTGGAGTCGCCGACCGCGGGGGCCGGTTCGGCGCCGGGCAGTTGCGCCAGCAGGCCGAGCAGGGCCCTGGCCGCGTCGGGGTCGCCGGTGGCGGCGAGGATGCGTACGCTCACTGCGCGCTCCCGGTGTCCTTGTCCCCGCCCAGCGTGTACGTACGGTCGCCCAGCGGCGGTGTTCCGGTGTCACTGGGCGCGACCAGGGCGAGCCGGACGTGCACCGCGAACGACTCGGAGTAGGCGATGCGCTGGGCGTCCCGCTCGTCGAGGGCGAAGGTGATGGGCACCCCCTGCGCCGATTGCCGCTGCGCGTCCGTGCTCGGGTCGAACGCCTTGATCTCGCCGACGTCGATGACCTGGGCGTCGGCCACCATCAGCTTGGAGATGTCCGGGTCGCTGCTCTGCTTGCCCTTGAAGGTGGCGAAGATGTTGACCCGCGCTCCCGGCGTGATCTTGCCGGCCACGCCGGTCTCCGCGTCGATCATGATCGCGATCTCCATCTGCCCGGGTTGGAGCTGGGGCTGGTCGGCCACCATGTCGGACTGGAGCAGCGTGCCCTTCTTCAGCGGCACCGCGGCGATCTTCCCCTGCAGTTCACCGAGATCACGGACCGCGGTGTCGGGCAGCCAGCGCTTCGGCATCGATATCCGGTGCACCTTGGAGGCGCTGAGCGCGGTGTACGCCGGTACGTCCGCGGTCAGTTCGTACGCGGTGACCTTCGATCCGACCTGCGAGCGCGCGTTGGCGACGACCGCCACCACCCCGGCGAAGGCGGCCACCGCGCACAGCACGGAGATCACCAGGAGGACGACACCACGGCGCTGACGTGAATTCATGTGCGGGCGGGCCTATCGCTTGTGGGGTTCGAGTTGCGGGCGGCGCGGGGTCTCGACCGCGCGTCCCCGGCCGGCGGGTACGGCGGCGTGTTTCGGCGGGGTGGCGCGCTCGCCGAGCCGGGTTCCGCAGAACAGGCACTGGTCGCCGATGACTTCGAGCCCGCACCAGGTGCAGGTGTCGCGCCGTACCGAGGTGACCAGTTGGTAGAGCATGCCGACGTCCGCGATGTAGGCGGTGAACTCGACCAGCTTCGAGGTGCCCCACCAGGCGGCGGAGTCGGTGGGCAGCGGCACTTCGCGCAGGTGCTGGGTGTGCCAGGCGGCGGCGAGCGGTCCGGTGATCCAGCCGGTGTCCACGCCGGCGCCGGCCAGGGCCAGTTGCGTCTGGTAGCCGGGGCCGGGCGGCAGTTGATCGGGGCCGGCTTCGGCGAGGTAGGGCTCGGGGTGGGCCAGGACGGCGAAGTTCCGGCCCGGGACGAGGGACTTGACGTGGCTGCCGACGCCGACCGGCACCCGGTCCAGCTTGGCGACCGAGCCGAGCAGCGCGCCGGAGTGCAGGTAGTAGGAGAGCAGCCGGGCGGCGCCGGCGAGCACGCCGGGGCCGAGGTCGGTGCCGGCCAACTGCCGCAGCTGCTCGCCGAGAAGGGTGGCGGCCAGGGGCGGCAGGGTGAGCGGCACGATGGCGATCCGGTCGGCCTCCAGGGCGGACCGTACGGTGTGCATCCGGCGGCGGGCCGGATCGGCCGGATCGGCCGGGGCCAGCGCCACGATGTGGCCGTGCGCGTCCAGGGCGGCCGATGTGCGCATCACCTGGTCTTCCAGCGGGAGCGCGAGGTCGTCCGTCGTGACCGTGATGACGCTCGGCATACGGAACCTCCTCTTCTCCGCCTTACCTGGCAATTCGCGGTCGTCAGCTTATCGATGTGTAGCGGGATGGGTGCGGAAAGTTGCGGATCGGGATCGGTGAACGACAGGTGACCACCGGAGGTCTTGACAACCAGATTGGTCTGGACCAACTTTCTCCCTAATAGGTGTCACCTGTGTTCTCCGTCACCCGCACTCCCACCACCCCCCAACTCCTTGCCCCCAGGAGGCAGTCGTGGAACGTGCATCGCACGCGAATCAGAATCTTGCGAGCCGTGCCCAGCACAGATCAACCGTCCTGCGGCGGACCATCGCCGGCCTGAGCGCCGCCGCGGTGATCGGCACCGGCGTCGCCCTGGTGAACGTCGGCGACGCCAGCGCGGCGACCACCAATCTGATCGCCAACCCCGGCTTCGAGAGCGGTCTTTCCAACTGGAGCTGCACCGCCGGCAGCGGTTCCGCGGTCAGCAGCCCGGTGCATTCCGGCACCTCCGCGCTGAAGGCCGTCCCGTCGGCCAGCGACACCGGCCAGTGCAGCCAGACGGTCAGCGTGCAGCCCAACTCGGCCTACACGCTGAGCGCGTGGGTGCAGGGCTCGTACGTCTACATCGGCGCGACCGGCACCGGCGGCACCGACCCGTCCACCTGGACCCCGGGCACCAGCGGCTTCCAGCAGCTCAGCGTCGGCTTCACCACCGGTGCGAGCACGCACTCGGTGACGGTCTACACGCACGGCTGGTACGGCCAGCCCACCTACTACGCGGACGACCTGTCGCTGTCTGGCCCGGCCGGCAACCCCACCACCCCGCCGCCCACGACCACCCCGCCGACGACGCCGCCCACCACGCCGCCCACCACGCCGCCGACCACACCCCCCACCACCCCGCCGACCACTCCGGTCACCCCGCCGCCCGGCAACCTGCCCAAGCACGTGGTGACCGGCTACTGGCAGGACTTCAACAACGGCGCGCAGGTGCAGACCATCGCCCAGGTGCAGAACCAGTACGACATCATCGCCGTCGCCTTCGCGGACGCGACCAGCACACCCGGCGCGATCTCCTTCACCCTGGACCCGTCGCTCGGCTACAGCGTGGCGCAGTTCAAGGCGGACATCGCGGCCAAGCAGGCAGCCGGCAAGAAGGTCATCATCTCGGTCGGCGGCCAGAACGGCACCATCTCGGTCCGGGACTCCGCCTCGGCGACCAACTTCGCCAACAGCGTCTACTCGCTGATGCAGACCTACGGCTTCAACGGGGTGGACATCGACCTGGAAAACGGCATCGACACCACCTACATGCCGCAGGCGCTGCGGGCGCTGAGCGCCAAGGCCGGCTCGTCGCTGATCATCACGATGGCCCCGCAGACCATCGACATGCTCACCGCGGGCAGCGACTACCTGGCCACCGCGCTGAAGATCAAGGACATCCTGACCGTCGTCAACACCCAGTACTACAACAGCGGTTCGATGAACGGCTGTGACGGCGGGGTCTACAGCCAGGGCACGGTGGACTTCATCACCACGATGGCCTGCACCGCGATCCAGGCCGGTCTGTCCCCGGCCCAGGTCGGCATCGGCACCCCGGCGTCCACCAGCGCGGCCGGCTCCGGCTACGTCAGCCCGACCGTCGTCAACAACGCCCTGGACTGCCTCGCCAAGGGAACCGGCTGCGGCACCTTCAAGCCCAGCACGACCTGGCCCACGATCCGCGGCGCCATGACCTGGTCCACGAACTGGGACGCGAGCGCGGGCAACACCTGGTCCAACGCGGTGGGCGCGCACGTCCACGCGATGCCGTAACCAGGTCCGCACGGCGCGGACGGCCTCGCGCCCCGGTGGGCACCCCGCTCCGGCGGGGTGCCCCGAAGGGGCGCGAGGCCGAAGCGCGCTCAGCCCAGGACGGCCAGCGCGTCGATCTCGACCAGCAGCCCGGCCGGCAGGCCGACGTAGACCGTGGTCCGCGCGGCCGGCGCCTCCTTCAGATCGGCGAAGAAGCCGTTGTAGATCTCGTTGAACTCGGCGAAGTGGCCGGTGTCGGTGAGGTAGACGCGGATCATCACCGCGTCCTCCCAGCTCGCGCCGCCGGCTTCCAGTACGGACTGCACATTGGCCAGCGTCTGCAGGGTCTGCTCGCGCAGAGTCGGCCCGGCCGGGGTGGGCGGCTGTCCCGCCACGGCCGGCAGGAAGCCGACCTGGCCGGCCACTTGGAGGATGTTGCCCTTGCGCACGCCGTGCGAGAACTTCGCCGGCGGGGCGGTGTGGGTGGGCGGAGTGACGGCGGTCTTGGACAACTCGCTCATGCGGGGGCTTCCTTGGGCTCGTGGGTGGGCACCGGACCGTTCGGTCCGGGTGTCGCCGCGGATCCGGGCGCGGCCCCGGACAGCTCGGCGCTGATCGCCGCCGCGGTCCGCAGCACTTGCGGCCGCAGCCGCAGCAACTCCTCGGCGGTCACGACGACGTTGGGCGCCGAGACCGACATGGCCGCGCACACCCGGCCGTCCGGACCGCGCAGCGGGGCGCCGAGGCAGTTGATGGACTCCTCGTGGCCGCCCAGGTCGGCGGCCCAGCCCTGCTCGCGGACCCGGGCCAGTTCGATGAGGAAGGCGGCGGCGTCCGGCGTGGACCGGGCGGTGTACCGCGGATACTCCAGGCTCTCGGCGACCGCCCGCCGCTCCGGCTCCGCCAGGTCGGCCAGCAGCAGCTTGGCGACGGCGGCGACCGTGATGGCGACCGGGCGGCCGATCCGGGAGTACATCCGCACCGGGTAGCGGCTGTCCACCTTGTCGATGTAGACGACCTCGCCCTGCTCGTACACCGCCAAGTGCACGGTGTGCCCGGTGCGTTCGTTGAGCGCGGCCAGGTGCGGGTGGGCGATGCCGCGGATGTCCAGTGCCTCCATCGCCTGCTGGGCGAGCGCGAACAGCCGGGCGCCGAGCCGGTAGCGCTGGTCCTGCTGGCGGTAGACCAGGCCGTGCTCGTGCAGCGTCCGCAGCAGCCGGAGCGCGGTCGACTTGTGCACGTCCAGCCGGGTGGCCACCTGCTCCAGGCCGGCGGGACCTTCGGCGAGCAGCGGCAGGATGCTCAGCGCCCGGTCGACGGTCTGGCTCACCGCTGCCCCCCGCCCTGCGGCGCCTGCCGCGTCCATCCGGGGCCGAGCCGCAGGCTTCCCCACGCCCGGTCGTCCAGCGCGACCAGCGCGTCGGCGTGCTCCCTGCGGGGCGGTACGGCCAGGTCGTCGTGGACGGTGAGGGCGGCGGCCGCCAGCAAGTGGCCGTGCCGCAGCCGGTCGGGCAGCGGCAGGCCGCGCAGGGTGGCGGACAGGAAGCCGGCCGCGAAGGCGTCGCCGGCGCCCACATGGGAAACGACGTCCACCAGCGGTGCCGGCAGGTGCAGGCGGCCGGCCGCGGTGAACGCGGTGGCCCCGGCGGCGCCCTGTTTGACGACCAGCACGGCCGGTTCGGGCAGCGCGGCCCGGATCGCGTCGGCGTCGGGGAGTCCCCAGGCCGCCGCTGCCTCGTCCTCGCCGACGAACACCAGGTCGCAGCCGCGGGCGAGTTCGGCCAGCCGCCACGGGTCGGCGTCGTGCCACAGGGCCGGCCGGTGGTTGACGTCGTAGGAGATCAGCGGGCGGCCGGGCTCGCGCCGGGTGAGCCGCCGCATCAGCGCGTGGCAGGTCGCGGAGAGCGCGGCGGTGATGCCGGTCAGGTGCAGCACCCGGCCGGCCCACGCGTCGCGGCGCCGTACCAGCGCGGGCGACAGCGCGGAGGCGGCCGAGCCTTTGCGGTAGTAGACGACCTCGGCTTTTCCCGGCTCGGCGCCCAGGGTGGTGGCGCGCTCCCCCGCGGTGCGGAAGTAGACCCCGGTGGGGCGGCGCGGGTCGCGCTGGACGGCGCCCACCTCCACGCCGGCCGCGGCGATCGTCTCGACCAGGTGGTCGCCGAAGCCGTCCGCACCGACCCGGCTGAGCCAGCGCACCCGGTGGCCGGCCCGGGCCAGCGTGCAGGCGACGTTGGACTCGGCGCCGCCGATGGCCCGGTGGAAGTCGGGCACGTCGGCGAGGCGACCGGGCCGCGACGGCACGAAGGTGACCATGGACTCCCCGAGGCACACCACGTCGAAGTCGGCGGTCACCTGGGCCCTCGCTTCCCTCGGGGCCGGACGTTGACCCGGCGCAGGCGTGGATGTTAGACAGCACGGAACACCCTACGCAATGGCTGTTGCACATGGTGCAACGCGGTCGTGTCCCGCCCGGATACGGTTGCGGCTGGGGGTGCGGGTTCAGCCCGGGCTCGCTCGGGTTCGCTCGGGCTCGGTTCAGTTCGGTTCGGTTTCGGGGACGCGGGAGGGTGCGGGACATGGGCATCGACGAGAAGGTGGCGGCGCTGGACCGGGAGCGGATCGACCACCGCTTCAAGGGGCTGCCGCCGGACGCCGACGGGCTGACCTTCGGCGAACTCGCCGCCCAGCGCCGCAACCTCTTCGACGGCGGCTTCACCACCCCCGTCCTCGCCTTGTCCGAGGAGGCGCTGGACCACAATCTGGGCCTGCTGGAGCGCTACACCGCCGAGCACGGCCTCGCCTTCGCCCCGCACGGCAAGACCTCCATGGCCCCGCAGCTGTTCGCCCGGCAACTCGCGCACGGCGCCTGGGGCATCACGGTTGCCGCCCCCCACCAGGCCAGGGTGGCCCGCGCGTTCGGCGTCCGGCGGATCTTCGTGGCCAACGAGGTGGTCGACGCGGCCGGTCTGCGCTGGATCGGCGGCCAACTCGACGCCGACCCGGACGTCTCCTTCGTCTGCTACGTGGACTCGGTCCGGGGCGTCGAACTGATGGACGCGGCGCTGCGGGCGGCCGGCACCCGCCGTCCGCTGGACGTCGTCGTCGAACTCGGCGCCGGCGAAGGGGCGCGTACCGGTGTCCGGACCGAGGCCGAGGGCACGGCGGTCGCCGAAGCGGTCACCGCCGTCCCCACCCTGCGCCTGGTGGGCGTCGCGGGCTACGAGGGCGAGGTGCCGGACCCCGGCCCCGCGTCGGTACGGGCCTGGCTGCGGCGGCTGGTGGGCTTCGCGGCGGACCTCGACAAGGCCGGGCACTTCGCGGACGCCGCCGAGATCGTGGTCAGCGCGGGCGGCTCCGCCTGGTTCGACGCGGTCGCCGACGTCTTCGCGGAGATTCCCGAACTCAGCTCCCCGGCGTTGAAGTTGCTGCGCTCCGGCGCCTACCTCACGCACGACGACGACCACTACCGCCGGCTCACCCCCTTCAACCGGGTGCCCGCCGAGGGCCGGTTGGAGCCCGCGTTCCGCCTGTGGGCCCAGGTGCTGTCCCGCCCCACCCCGACCCAGGCATTCCTCAACGCGGGCAAGCGGGACGCCCCTTACGACCTCGGCCTCCCGCACCCGGTCGCCGTCCGCTCGGCCCGGGACGGCGCCGTCCGCGATCTTGAGGACGGCGTCGCCGTCGCCAAGCTCTCCGACCAGCACACTTGGTTGAGCCTGCCCGCCTCCGAGCCGCTCGAAGTGGGCGACTGGGTGGCCCTCGGCCTGTCCCACCCGTGCACCACCTTCGACAAGTGGCGCCTGATCCCGGTCGTCCGCGAGGACGGCACCGCGACGGGGTACGTCCACACGTTCTTCTGATCCACCCGCCGCCCCGCCCGGTCCGCCGCCGGGCGGGCGGCCCGAGGGAGGATGGCTGGCCATGGACCTGGTGATACGCGGCGCTCGGGTGGCGGACGGCACCGGCGCGCACTCGTACACCGCCGATGTCGGGCTGCGGGCCGGCCGCATCGCGGAGATCCGGACGGGCGGGCCGCGGCTGTCCGGGCGGCGGACGCTGGACGCCGGCGGGCTGGTGCTGGCGCCCGGCTTCATCGACATGCACGCGCACAGCGATCTGGCGCTGCTCACCGACCCGGGACACGAGGCGAAGGCCGCCCAGGGCGTGACACTGGAGGTGCTCGGACAGGACGGGCTGTCGTACGCGCCCATCGACGACGCGACGCTGGGCGAGCTGCGCACCCAGCTCGCGGGGTGGAACGGCGACGGGCGGGACACGGACATCGACTGGCGGAGCGTCGGCGAGTACCTGGACCGGCTGGACCGGGGCGTCGCGGTGAACGCCGCCTACCTGGTGCCGCAGGGCACCGTGCGGGCCCTGGCCATGGGCTGGCAGGACCGGCCGGCCACCGCGGCCGAACTGGTCCGGATGAAGGAACTGGTGGCCCGGGGGCTGGCGGAAGGGGCCGTCGGGATGTCGTCCGGGCTGACGTACACCCCGGGGATGTACGCCTCGGACGCGGAGCTGACCGAGCTGTGCCGGGTGGTGGCCGCCCACGGCGGGTACTTCTGCCCCCACCACCGGTCGTACGGGGCCGGCGCGCTGGAGGCGTACCAGGAGGTGCTGGCACTGGCGGCGGAGGCGGGCTGCGCGCTGCACCTGGCGCACGCGACCATGAACTTCGGCGTCAACGAGGGCCGCGCGCCCGAGTTGCTGGCCCTGCTGGACCGGGCCATCGCCGCGGGGGCGGACGTCAGCCTGGACACCTACCCCTACACGCCCGGTTGTACGACGCTGCTCGCGCTGATGCCCAGCTGGGCGGCGGCGGGCGGGCCGGAGGCGACGCTGGAGCGGCTGCGGGACGAGGCGACCGCCGAGCGGATCCGGTACGCGCTGGAGGTCGAGGGCTCGGACGGCAGCCACGGGGTGCCGATGGACTGGTCCACCATCGAGATCTCCGGGGTCGGTGACCCGGCGCTCGCCGCGCACATCGGCGCCCGGCTGGACGGCTGGCCGACCGCCCGCCGCCTGCTGCTGGCCGACCGGCTCGGCACCACCATCCTCCAGCATGTGGGCCATGAGTCGAACGTTCGTACGATCATGCGCCACCGGGCCCACACCGGCGGCTCCGACGGCATCCTGCACGGCGCCAAGCCGCACCCGCGCGCGTACGGCACCTTTCCGCACTACCTCGGGCGCTACGTACGGGAGCTGGGCGTGCTGGGCCTGGAGGAGTGCGTGGCCCATCTCAGCGGCCGGCCGGCGGCCAGGCTCCGGCTGCCCGACCGCGGCCTGATCCGCCCCGGATACCGCGCTGACCTGGTGCTCTTCGACCCGGACACGGTTGCCGCCGGCGCCGACTACGACCGCCCGCGCACCCTGCCGACCGGCATTCCGTATGTGCTCGTCGACGGCCGTTTCGTCATGGCCGAGGGGCGGCGCACCGGCGAACTGGCCGGCCGCTCGGTGCGGCGGACCGCGGTGTGAGGGCCGCCCGGCCGCCGCCGGGGGGCCGCTCCGCCGGGCCGCCGCGCCGGATCGGAGTTGTCCACAGGTGGCGGAAAACACCGCGCGGCGCGCGTTACCTGGCCGTAAGGTGACCGGCATGCAGGTGATCCAGTCCACAAAACTCGCCAACGTCTGCTACGACATCCGCGGCCCGGTGCTCGAAGAGGCCATGCGGCTCCAGGCGGCGGGCCACCGCGTCCTGGAACTGAACACCGGCAATCCGGCGCCCTTCGGCTTCGAATGCCCGCCGGAGATCCTGGAGGACATGCTCAGATCACTGGGCAGCGCCCACGGCTACGTGAGCTCCAAGGGCATCCTCCCCGCGCGCCGGGCGGTCGTGCAGCACTACCAGACGCGGGGCATCGAGCTGGAGGTCGAGGACATCTACCTCGGCAACGGCGTCTCCGAGCTGATCCAGATGTCCATGCAGGCGCTGCTGGACGACGGCGACGAGGTCCTGGTCCCCGCGCCGGACTACCCGCTGTGGACGGCGGCGGTCTCCCTGTCCGGCGGCACCGCGGTGCACTACCGCTGCGACGAGCAGGCCGACTGGTACCCGGACCTGACCGACATCGAGCGCAGGATCACCGACCGCACCAAGGCGATCGTGCTGATCAACCCGAACAACCCCACCGGCGCCGTGTACGACGACGAACTGCTGCGCGGCTTCGCGGACATCGCCCGCCGGCACCAGCTGATCGTCTGCGCCGACGAGATCTACGACAAGATCCTCTACGACGACGTGACGCACACCCCGTTCGCCGCGATCGCCCCGGACCTGCTGACCCTCACCTTCAACGGCCTGTCGAAGGCCTACCGGGTGGCCGGCTACCGCAGCGGCTGGCTCGCGGTGTGCGGGCCCAAGGAGCACGCCACCAGCTATATAGAGGGTCTGACGATCCTGTCGAACATGCGGCTGTGCGCGAATGTGCCCGCGCAGCACGCCATCGCCACCGCGCTGGGCGGCCGGCAGTCCATCAAGGACCTGGTGCTGCCCGGCGGCCGGCTCACCGAGCAGCGGGACGCGGCCTACGAGGCGCTGACCGCGATCCCCGGGGTCACCTGCGTGAAGCCGCGCGGCGCGCTGTACGCCTTCCCCCGGCTCGATCCGAAGGTCTACAAGATCAAGGACGACCAGCAGCTGGTGCTCGACCTGCTGCGGGCCGAGCGGATCCTGGTCGTCCAGGGCACCGGCTTCAACTGGCCCGAGCCGGACCACCTCCGCCTGGTGACCCTGCCGGCCAAGGAGGACCTGACGGACGCGGTGACCCGGATAGGGCGCTTCCTGGACGGCTACAGCCAGCCGTAACGCTCACGCCGGGCGGCCCGCCGTGCGCCGGGCGGGCACCCAACAGGGGCGCTGGGGGGTGCCGCCCTCCGCGGGAGACCGCGGAGGGCGCCCGAGGTCAGCCCAGTCGCGCGACCAGCGCCTCGTACTCGGCCCACAGTTCGCGCGGGGTGTGCTCCCCGTACGTCTCCAGGTGTTCCGGGATCAGCGCGGCCTCCTGGCGCCAGACCTCCCGGTCGACGGTGAGGAGCAGGTCGAGGTCGGCCGGGGAGAGGCCGAGGCCGTCGGTGTCCAGGGCGCCGCGGGCGGGGAGGACGCCGATCGGGGTCTCGACGCCCTGGGCGTCCCCGCTGAGCCGCTCCACGATCCACTTCAGCACGCGGCTGTTCTCGCCGAAGCCGGGCCACACGAAGCGGCCGCCGGCGTCCTTGCGGAACCAGTTGACGTAGTAGATCTTCGGCAGTTTGTCCTGGGCGCCCTTGCGCTCGGCGTCCTTGCCGAGCGCGACCCAGTGGCCGAAGTAGTCGCCCATGTTGTAGCCGCAGAAGGGCAGCATGGCGAACGGGTCGCGCCGCAGTTCGCCCACCTTGCCCTCGGCGGCGGCGGTCTTCTCGCTGGCGATGTTGGCGCCGAGGAAGACGCCGTGCTGCCAGTCGAAGGACTCGGTGACCAGCGGCACGGCCGAGGCGCGCCTGCCGCCGAAGAGGATCGCCGAGATCGGCACGCCCCGCGGGTCCTCCCACTCCGGGGCGATGATCGGGCACTGGGCGGCCGGCACGGTGAAGCGGGCGTTGGGGTGGGCCGCCGGCGTGCCGCTGTCGGGTGTCCAGTCGTTGCCCCGCCAGTCCGTCAGATGGGCCGGGGGTTCGTCGGTCATCCCCTCCCACCACACGTCGCCGTCGTCGGTGAGGGCGACATTGGTGAAGACCGAGTTGCCGTACATGGTCTTCATCGCGTTGGCGTTGGTGTGCTCGCCGGTGCCCGGCGCGACGCCGAAGAAGCCGGCCTCAGGGTTGATCGCGTAGAGCCGGCCGTCCTCGCCGAACCGCATCCAGGCGATGTCGTCGCCGATGGTCTCCACCGACCAGCCGGAGATGGTCGGTTCCAGCATCGCGAGGTTGGTCTTGCCGCAGGCCGACGGGAAGGCGGCGGCGACGTACTTGCTCTCGCCGCGGGGCGGGGTCAGCTTGAGGATGAGCATGTGCTCGGCCAGCCAGCCCTCGTCGCGGGCCATCACGGAGGCGATGCGCAGCGCGTAGCACTTCTTGCCGAGCAGGGCGTTGCCGCCGTAGCCGGAGCCGTAGGACCAGATCTCGCGGGTCTCGGGGAAGTGCGAGATGTACTTGGTGCTGTTGCACGGCCAGGGCACGTCGGCCTGGCCCTCGGCGAGCGGGGCGCCCAGGGTGTGCACGGCCTTGACGAAGGCGCCGTCGGTGCCGAGTTCGTCCAGCACCGCGCGGCCCATCCGCGTCATGGTGCGCATCGACACGGCGACGTACGCGGAGTCGGTGATCTCCACGCCCATCGCGGACAGCGGTGAGCCGAGCGGGCCCATGCAGAACGGGACCACGTACATGGTCCGGCCGCGCATCGAGCCGCGGAACAGGCCGCGCTCACTCTCCTGGCCGGTGGGGCTGTCTTCCGTTCCGGTGGATTTCCCGGCGGACTTTCCGGCGGGCTTTCCGGCGGGCTTGCCGGCCGGGTCCCCGGTGAAGATCGCCCGCATCTCGGCGGGCGCCTTCCAGTGGTTGGTGGGACCGGCGTCGGCCTCGCGCTGGGAGCAGATGAAGGTCCGGTCCTCGACGCGCGCCACGTCCGAGGGGTCGGAGGCGGCGTAGTACGAGTTGGGGCGCAAGGTGGGGTCGAGTCGGGTGAAGGTGCCCTTGGCGACGAGTTGCTCGGCCAGGCGGTGGTACTCCGCCTCCGAACCGTCGCACCACACGATCTCGTCGGGCTGGGTGAGTTCGGCGATGTCGCCGACCCATTCGATCAGTTCCTGATGCTCGGTGGGAGCCGCAAAGCCGCGCGCCACGATCTCTCCGTCCCGCCGGGTCCGCACAGACCGGCGTCACACATTGAGGGTTGGGTTCGGCCCCTTGGGGGCTGCGGCCCGGACGCTTGCAGGGCGCTCATCCGGTGCCGACCGCACTCATATGAGTGTGGGCCTCGACAAATGATTCTGTCCAGAGCACGTTCGGCGGCCGACACCCGCGACACCACCAACCCTCCTACTAACGGGTAACTTACGAGTCCGTAGATAGGATTGACACATGAGCGCTCTGGACGAACCCGGCGAGGTGCCCTCCGCCGTCGATGAGATCGACCTGCCCGAGTTGGTAAAACCCAAGCTCAGGGGCTGGTTGCATGCGGGGATGTTCCCGGCGGTGCTCATTTCGGGCGTCGTCCTGACGGCCTTCGCGGAGAGCACCCGAGGTCGCATCGCGTGCGGGATCTTCACCCTCACGGCGTGCGCCCTGTTCGGGGTGAGCGCGCTCTACCACCGCGGAAACTGGGGGGCCACCGCCTCAGGAATTTTGCGACGACTTGACCATGCGAACATCTTCTTGATCATCGCCGGCACCTACACACCGCTGGCGATCCTGCTGCTGCCCGGCGGCACGTCCGAGTTCCTGCTGTGGATGGTGTGGGCCGGCGCGCTGGCCGGTATCGCGTTCCGGGTCTTCTGGGTCGGCGCTCCCCGCTGGCTCTACACGCCCTGCTACATCGCGCTGGGCTGGGTCGCGGTCTTCTTCCTGCCGGACTTCCTGCGCACGGGCGGGGTCGCGGTGATGGTGTGCGTGGTCGTCGGCGGACTGCTCTACAGCGTCGGCGCGGCGATCTACGGCTTCAAGAGGCCGAACCCGTCGCCGCGGTGGTTCGGCTTCCACGAACTCTTCCACTCGTTCACGCTGGCGGCGTTCGTCGTGCACTACGTGGGCATCTCGCTGGTGGCCTACCAGCACGCCTAGGCCGAGCCGGGGCCGGCCGGACAGGCCCCGCGGCCCGGCCGGCCCCGGCTCAGGTCAGGTCAGTTGCGACCGCAAGGTGGCCGGGTCCGAGGTGGGCGCGTCGCAGACAAAGCGCCGGCAGACGTAGGCCGCGGGGCGCCCGGCGCGGGTCGGCCGGTCGAGCAGCAGCGGGAAGTCGGCCGCGCCCTCCTCGCCGACGGCGACCACCGCGCCCGCGGCGGTCGCGAGCAGGGCGGTGCGGTGCAGTTCCGCGGTGAGCGGATCGGCGATCGCCCCGACGACCGCCACCTCGCGGGGCCCGTCCAGTGCGGCCTCGGCGACCGCGAGTCCCCAGCCGATGAACCGGGGCGCCCGGGCCGCCAGCGCGCCCACCACGGCCAGCGCCCGTTCGGCGGCGTCGCGGTGGGCCTCGGAGCCGGTGTGCGCGGCGTAGGACAGCAGGGCGCCGGCCGCCGCCGTCCATCCCGACGGGGTGGCGTTGTCCGTGGGGTCCTGCGGGCGGCGGATCAGCGTCTCGGCGTCGTCGGCGGTGTCGTAGAGGGTGCCGTCGTCCGCGGTGAAGTGGCGCAGGACCGCGTCGAGCAGCAGCCCGGCGAGGTCCAGCCAGACGCCCTCGCCGGTGACCGCGGCAAGGGCGAGGAAGCCCTCGGCGACATCGCCGTAGTCCTCCAGGACGCCGGAATTGACGCCCGCGACGCCGTCCCGGGAGGTGCGGAAGAGCCGGCCGCGGTCGTCCAGGTGCACCCGGACCAGCAGGTCGGCGGCGTCCACCGCGGCCTGCACCAGGTCCGGCCGGTCGAAGTACGCGCCGGTCTCGGCCAGCGCGGCGATGGCCAGGCCGTTCCAGGCCGCCACCACCTTGTCGTCCCGGCCGGGCCGGGGGCGGCGGGCCCGGGCGGCGAGCAGCCGGTCGCGGACGGCGGCCACCCGGTCGGCGTCCACCACCCCGTTGCCCTGCTGGAGCTGGAGGACGGAGGCACCCTCCTCGAAGGTGCCCTCCGGGGTGACGCCGAAGTAGCCGGCCGCGAACGCGCCGTCGTCCGGGCCGAGTTCCTCGACGAGCTGGGCGGGAGTCCAGACGTAGTAGGCGCCTTCGACGTGCCGGCCGGCGCCGTCCTCACTGTCGGCGTCGAGCGCGGAGGCGAAGCCGCCCTCCGCGGTGCCGAGTTCGGCGATCAGGAAGTCGGCGGTCTCCAGCGCGACCCGCCGGGCCAGGTCGGAGCCGGTGGCCCGCCACAGGTGGGCGTACACCCGGGTGAGCAGCGCGTTGTCGTAGAGCATCTTCTCGAAGTGCGGCACGGTCCAGGTGCGGTCGACGCTGTACCGGGCGAAGCCGCCGGCCAGCTGGTCGTAGATGCCGCCGCGGGCCATCGACTCGCAGGTGTCGCGGGCCATCCGCAGCGCGCTGTCGTCGCCGGTACGGGCGTGGTGCCGCAACAGGAACTCCAGTGCCATGGACGGCGGGAACTTCGGCGCCCCGCCGAATCCGCCCTGCTCCTCGTCGTAGCCGCGGGCCAGCCCGGCCAGCGCCTCGCCCAGCTCGCTCTCCCCCGCCGACGCCGCCGGATCGCCGTAGGCGCCGGTCCGCTCGGACAGGTCCCGGGTGATCCGCGCCGCGACCTCCCCGACCTCCTCGCGCCGGTCGCGCCAGGCCGCGACCACGCCCTGCAGCACGTCCATGAAACCGGGCAGTCCGTGTTTCTGCCGCGGCGGGAAGTAGGTGCCGAAGTAGAACGGCTCCCCGTCGGGGGTCAGGATCACCGTCATCGGCCAGCCGCCCTGGCCGGTGGCCGCCTGCACCGCCTCCATGTACACCGCGTCCACGTCCGGCCGCTCCTCGCGGTCCACCTTCACCGCGACGAAGTGCTCGTTCAGGTAAGCGGCGGTGGTCTCGTCCTCGAAGGACTCGTGGGCCATCACATGGCACCAGTGGCAGCTGCTGTACCCGACGCTCAGCAGCACCGGCACCTCGCGCTCGCGCGCCGCGGCGAAGGCGTCCTGCCCCCACGGCCACCAATCCACCGGGTTGTTGGCGTGCTGGAGCAGATAGGGCGAGGTGGCGTCACCGAGTCGGTTCACGCGGTTACTTTCTCACGGCCCCAGGGACTCCCGGGAGCGCGGAAAAACTTTCTTCGGCGGGGTGTCGATTTCCCCGGGTCCCGCTCGACGCGTGAAGTGAGGCGGGCGAAACGGCCCGCCCGGAGCGGCGGCGCCGACTGCCGTTCGAACCGGTGATGTGAGAGGACGACACGATGCGTTACATGATGCTGCTCAAGCTGGACCCCTCCGCCCATGCCTCGGAGCCGAGCCCGGAGCTGATGGAGGAGATGGGGAAGCTGCTGGAGGAGATGACCCGGGCCGGCGTGCTGCTGGACACCGGGGGGCTGCGTCCGCTGGAGGAGTCGACGGTGCTGCGGCTGTCCGGCGGCAAGCAGACCGTGGTGGACGGCCCGTACGCGGAGGCCAAGGAGGTCGTGGGCGGCTACCTCATGGTGCAGGCGAAGTCGCAGGAGGAGGCCGTGGAGTGGGCCTCGCGTTTCCTGGCGGTCCACGGCGACACCTGGGAGCTGAACGCGGAGGTCCGGCAGGTCGTGGAGCCCGCGTAGGCGGCGCGCCGCGCCCGGGGCGTCCGCTTGGCGCGGGCGCCCCGGGGCTGCTGTGATGGGTGGTCGTGACAGCAGCAGGCGACGACAGGCCGACGTCCGGTCCGCACTCCCCACCGGGACCAGGAGGGGGAGCGGGGCCGGCACCATGGCTTGGAGCGGGAGCGGGAGCCGGAGCGGGAGCCGGATCCGGACCGGGCGGGGCCGTGGGCCGGACCGTGGACACCGTGTGGCGGATCGAGTCGCCGCGGCTGATCGCCGGGCTGATCCGGATCGTGCACGACATGGATGTGGCGGAGGAACTGGCCCAGGACGCGCTGGTCGCCGCGCTGGAGCAGTGGCCGCGCGACGGCGTGCCGCGCAACCCCGGAGCGTGGCTGATGACCACCGCCAAGCGGCGCGCCATCGACCGGATCCGGCGGAACGAGACCTTCGCCCGCAAGCTGCGGCTGATCGGCCACGAACTCGAACTCGACCAGGACGCCGAGACGTTCGGCGGCCCCAAGGAGCCCGCCGACCCGGCGGAGATCCAGGACGACCTGCTGCGGCTGGTGTTCACGGCCTGCCACCCGGTGCTGTCCCGCGAGGCCCGGGTCGCCCTGACACTGCGGCTGCTCGGCGGCCTGACCACCGATGAGATCGCCCGCGCCTTCCTGGTCGCCGAGCCCACGGTGGCGCAGCGGATCGTGCGGGCCAAGCGGACCCTGGCCCGGGAGCGGGTGCCGTTCGAGGTGCCGTACGGTCCCGCGCTGACCGAACGGCTGGCGTCCGTACTGGAGGTCGTCTACCTGATCTTCAACGAGGGCTACGCGGCGACCGCGGGGGACGACTGGATGCGGCCCGCGCTGTGCGAGGACGCGTTGCGGCTGGCCCGGGTGCTGGCGGGTCTGCTGCCGCAGGAGCCGGAGGTGCACGGGCTGGCGGCGCTGCTGGAGATCCAGGCGTCGCGGGCGGCGGCCCGTTCGGGACCGGTGCCGGTGCCGCTGCCGGCCCAGGACCGCAGCCGGTGGGACATGCTGCTGATCCGGCGCGGGTTCGCCGCGCTGGCCCGGGCCGATGCCGCCGCCCGGGCCCGGGGCGAGGCACCCGGCCCGTACGCCCTGCAAGCGGCGATCGCGGCCGGCCATGCCCGGGCGCCGACCGCCGAGGAGACCGACTGGGCGGCGATCGCCGCTCTCTACGACGCGCTGGCCGCCCGCGCCCCCTCCCCGGTGGTCGAGTTGAACCGCGCGGTCGCCGTCGGCATGGCCCACGGCCCGGCGGCCGGCCTGGCTCTGGTGGACGCGCTGGCCGCCAGCGCCACCCTGGACGCCTACCACCTGCTGCCGAGCGTTCGCGGCGACCTGCTGGCCCGCCTGGGCCGTACCGCGGAGGCCCGGGCCGAGTTCGAACGGGCGGCCGGCCTGACCCGCAACAACGCCGAACGGGCCTTCCTGCTGGAGCGGGCGGCGGCTTGCGGGGCATGAAGGAGGCAGGAGGCATCGGGTTGCGCGGCCCCGAAGAGAGGAAACGTTCCACCGCGCCCCGTTGACGTGACGTGGTCGGCGTGGCAAGGTCACGAAGCTGCCGCAAGAAGCCGCCTGTTGACGGCAATTGGCGGGCGTAGAAGAGCAATTTTGCGATGGGCTTGCTCGGTGTGCGCGACGGGCTCGGTGGGCCCGATGCGCGCGACGGCGATGAGCGACGGCGACGGGCGCCGACGCGGTGGACCTCGGGGGTGGCGCGATGCTCCGCATGGTGGGGACGCGGCCGCGTCGCGGCGGCGGCGGACGGGGGGCGGCCTCGGAGGAAGCGGCGGGCGAAACGGCGCGAGAAACAGCAGCGCCGTACGGGCCGCCGGCCATGCCCGGGCCCGGAGCATTGGCCACGGCGGCCGCCGAACCGTTCACCCCGCAGCCGGACGCCGCCCGCCCGTGATCGCGATGGCCCTCATGCTGCTCGCCGCGGGGTTGCTCCTGCTGCTCGGATACGGCGCCGCCCGCGCCCTGCTGCTGGTGGTGAACGTCACCGGCCGGAGCATGCTGCCGACCCTCCGCCCCGGGCGCCGACTCGTCGTGCTGCGGACGCCGCCCGGCCGGCCCCGGGCCGGCGCGGTGGTGGTCTTCCGCCTGCCGCGCACCGAACCGGTCGCGGAAACCGTGCCGCCCAAGCCGCTGCTGATCAAACGCGTGGCCGCCCGCGGCGGCGACCCCGTCCCCGCGGCGGTGCTGCGCACGGTGGGCGCCCGCCCGGGCGACCGGGTGCCCGAGGGCAGCCTCGTCCTGCTCGGCGACAACGGCGACACCACCGTGGCCGGTGGCGACTCACGGGCCTGGGGCTACGTACCCCAGGGCGCCCTGGTCGGGGTCGTCGTCGGCTGCGCGGGCCGCGGACCGCGCCGGCGGCCCGGGACCACCGCCCGTATCTAAGTCCCGTCGGACACCACGCACTGGCACGCCGAGCCGGGCGCGGCTCAGGCAGGCCGGAACCGGCGCAAGTCCAGCGGGCGCCGCCCCTACGCGGCCGCCTCCGCTCCGGCGGCCGAAAGGCCGGAACCCGCGCTCCCGTGATCCCCGGGCCGCGCAGGCCGGCAGCGCGCAGCGTCTCGAGCC
>NZ_FMCH01000163.1 GCF_900091855.1 Streptomyces sp. DvalAA-14 | reverse complement strand
GAGAGGTGGTGCGGGGCGGGCGCGGCCGGGTGCGGTGCGCTGCCGCCGGCCCGCCCGCCCGGGCCTCAGTGCAGGGCGAACTTCTGGGCGGCGGTGCCGTTGCAGTCCCAGATCTGCAGGCGCGTGCCGTTGGCGGTGGCGCCGCTCGGCGAGTCGAGACACCGGCCGGACTGCGGATTGAGCAGCGAACCGTCCGACTGCTGGGTCCACACCTGGCCGCCCACACCATTGCAGTCCCACAGCTCGACCTTGGTACCGGCGGCGGTGCCGTTGCCGTTGATGTCCAGGCAGCGGCCGATGGTGCTCAGCGAGCCGTTGGTGTGGTGGGTCCAGAACTGGTCCTCCGCCCAGGACTGGCAGTTCCACAGCTGGACGGCGGCTCCGTCCACCCCGGTGTCGTCGGCGGCGACATCGACGCACTGACCGCCCGGACCGGTGATCTCACCCTGCGGACCGTTGGGAACGTTGGTCTCACCGGAGTAGCCGACCGAGACGACGTTCGCCTGGACCGCGTTCTCGGCGGCGTCGGTCGGGAAACCGGCCACCATCACGCCCTCGAAGAACGTGCCCATGTTCCAGTTGCTGTTGTCACCGCCGGTGCCCAGGATGATGCCGCCTTCCTGGTGCATCGGCGTATAACCGCCCCGGGTCGGCAAGGCGCCGTTCCACCAGGTCGACAGGCCGCCGGACTGCGAGTTGCCGCCCTTGAGGGCGTACGTCGTCTGCCCGTTGTTCTTGAGGACGGCTGTGACGAACGTGCTCTTGTTGCCGGCGTTCGCGGTGTTGGAGCCGTTGTTGCCCTGGAACATGCCGTTCTCCATGTCGGCCTCGACCCAGGGACCGGTGCCGGTGCACGGCGCGAAGTAGCAGGTGGTGGCGATGCTCACCGCGTCCATGTGGCCGTTGCCGGTGTCGGCCGGCGTGCTCTCGGCGTTGCCGTAGTCGAAGCAGCAGGCGGAGCCGACGTGCGTACCGCTGGCCACCATGTAGGCGCCCTCGGGCTGGCCGTTCACCGCGACGCCGGAGGCCGCACCGGCCGAGCGGTAGCCGACTCCCGGCGAGATCCAGATGCCGTAGACCTTGTGGCCGCCGGCCGTGACCGACAGTTCGGCCGCATCGGCGCCCCGGTCGGCCCCCATGCCGGCGGTGCCCGCGGGCCCCGGGGTCAGATTGTTGTGCCGCGACGTCTGGTCGTAGATCTTCGTGATGCGGCACGTGGTGTCCGCGCAGAACGCGTCCTGCTGCGCGGCGTTCGCGTAACCGCCCTGGGCCAGCAGCCCGATGTCGGCGGTGCCCCCGTTGGAGGCACGGGTGACCTGGTAGAGGGGCCCGTTGTACGCGGCGAACAGCGCCCGGGTCGTACTGTGCGCGGCCACGCACGGCGTGCCGGCGGCGGCGTAGATGTCGCACGGCCCCGAACCGGCGGCCTGCGCCGACCCGGGAAGACCGAGCATGGCACCGAGGAGAAGCCCGACGGACGCCACGGCGGCGAGCAGCGCCCGCCGATACCGAAGCACCGCGCGGCCGGCGCCGCCCGCGCCGCCCGCGACCTCTCGGGCCGCTCGTGCGGCATTCACCGAGCTCACCGCTCTCACGGCTCTCACCGATCTCACGGCTCTCACAACGGCAGATCTCTTTCCGCGCATGGCGTGCTCCTGGATGGGGGGAGGGAGCGAGCTCTGACTCGTCCGCGCGGCAGTGCAGTTGACACTGCCCGACGACTGGCACGGAAGCTACGCGCACTGGTCGATTGCGTCAACATTTGTTGCTTTTATTTTTTCGCGTCCCGCCGAACTGTCTGAATCTGTTGCTTTCCCCGGATCGTCGGGGCAGGGCGCGCAGCCGAGCGGCGCAGCACAAGGCGTCGAAGACGCCGCTCACGCGCCGCCCGGGGCGGGCTGTTCGGCGCGGGTGCGGAGGGCGGCGCGGACTTTGGCCCGGCCGCGGAGGGCGACGTGAGCGCGGGTGTCGGCGGGGGCGGCTCGGTCGCCGAGCCCGGGCATCCACACCTCACCCGCCCCTCCGCAAGCCGGAGGGCGATTTCCGCTGGCTCCCCGTCCGTACCCGCTGTACGTCCAAGGTCGTAGATCTCGTCGCGAGCGGCGACGGGCAGGGGGCGGCAGCCGCCGGTTCGGATCGGGCGGGCGGGGGGCGTCGGCCGGAAACATCGTGGACACATGGGCACGCGAGGTGCTCGCGTGACGGGTGGTAATGGGGGCGCCCGGCCGCCGTTTCGCCGTGCGACGCTCTGACGTGCACGGGAAGGCGCCTTTCGGTTCGGTAGTTCCATGGCCTATGCCAACTGCCTTTGCCCACGGCTTCACTGCGGCGATCGTCGGTTTCCGGTCAGTGGTTTGGCCATTCTTGTGCCGCCGTCGAGTCGGCCGAAGCCGATCGGGTATCCCCGGTTCGGACCGTCCGTCATGTTCTGGCCCCGCATTTATTCAAGGGATTATTTGTTGTATACCTCAACTGCGGGAGAAGTCCCAGTTGAGGAGGTTGGGCGGCCGGCTTCGAAAATTTGTCCGGCATGGGCGGGCGGCCGTATACCCCGGCTCGCGGAGGTGAATCAAGGTGGCACGGAGTGACCGCTCATCCGCGAAACTAATCGGCCATTCCTGGCCTCAACTGTCATCTTCCGGTGAGGGGAAGACGGCTGTTGTACGCTGGCCGGGCCGTAATCCCAGAACTATTGTCGTACCGGCTGGAATGCCTTACCGGAAGGGGGGAACCAGCCAGTCCGACACGATCGGCAAAGTCAGTGAACAGCGATGTGGGGGAGTTCTTCGATGGCGAATCCGTTCGACGACGAAACCGCGCGTTTCCTCGTTCTGGTCAATGACGAGCGGCAGTATTCCCTGTGGCCCGCCGACGCGGCGGTGCCGGCCGGGTGGCACGTGGCGCTCGCGGAGAGTTCGCACGCCGACTGCGTGAGCTTCGTCGAATCCACCTGGACGGACATGCGGCCGGCCAGCCTGGCCGCGGCGATGGACGCCCCCGGGGACTAGGCCCTGGGGGGCCCGTGCCCGCGGTACGGACGACGTCGTGTCGGGGTATGCGGGCTTTCCGGTGGACGGTGGTCCGAACGCGGTGGTCCGAACCCGGTGGTCCGGACGCGATCCCTTTATCGCCCGGTGCGGCGCCGCCGCATGCGCGCTCCCTTCTCTCCACTTCGCAGACTTCACGAACGGCGGAATTGGCATGCCCGAAATCGATTCCCGTATCCTGCCGCTGACCTACGCGCAACAGGGTGTGTGGTTCAGCCAGCACCTGGACCCGACAAGTCCGAAGTACAACATCAGCGAATGCTTCGAAGTGGCCGGCCGTGTCGATGAGAACGCGTTCGCCGAAGCCGTGGCGACGGCCGTGGAAGAGTGCGAATCGCTGCACGTCGAGTTCTTCACGGTCGATGGCCTGCCGTATCAGCGCCAGTTGCCGACCCGCCGGATACCGCCGACGCTCGTCGATCTGACCGGGCATTCCGATCCGCCCGCCGCGGCCGAAAGACTCATGGCCGAAGACCTGCGCAGACCGGCCGACCCGACCCGGCCCGCCGAACTCTTCGTTCACCTCCTGATCAAATTGGCCGAGGACCGGTACTTCTGGTATTCGCGCTATCACCACCTGGTGATGGACGGACTCAGCGTTTCGCTCATGGGCCACCGGGTGGCCGAGGTGTATACGGCCCGTGTGCACGGGACGGCCGCCGAGCCGCGGAACACCTCGCTGCGGGCGCTGGTGGACAGCGATCAGACGTACCGGGAGTCCCCGGAGTACGCCCGTGACCGCGCCTACTGGGCGGACCGCTTCCCGGACTTCCCGGCGCCGGAGACCCTGCTGCCGCGGCGCGCGGCCGCGACCGGCGTTGCGACCGGCGTCACGGGCGGCGCCGGGACCGGACCGGACGCCGGCCCCCCGACCGGCACAGAAACCGGCCCGGACGCCCCTCCGCTCCTGCATGTCGCGGAAGGGCTCGGCGCCGAGGTGCTGGCCGGGCTGAAGGCCGTCGGCCGCGCCGCCCGGACCAGCTGGTCGGCCGTCGCGGTGGCCGCCACCGCGCTGCACGTCGCGCGGGCCACCGGCGCCGCCGACGTCATGCTGGGCCTCACCACGAACGGACGCGCCGGCGCCCTCGGCGACATTCCCGGAATGACCGCCAATGTCGTCCCGTTGCATGTACGCATATCCCCCGGCATGACGGTCGGCGAACTCGTCAAGGACGTCGCGGCGGAAATCCGCGGCGCCCTGCGCCACCGCCGCTATTCCCGCGAGATGTTGGTCCGGGACATGAAGATCTCCGGCGGTCCGAATCCCATGACCAGCCTGGTGGTCAATGTCATGCCGTACGACTACGGCTTGGTGTTCGGTGATGCCCCGGCGAAGTCCCGCATCCTGTCCACCGGGCCGGTGGACGAAATCGCGTTCTTCCTCTCCGAGCGGTCCGAAGGCATGGGCCCCCTCATCGGCTTCGACGCGAATCCCGATCTTTATCCGCCGGAAAGCCTGGCCCCGCACCAGCGCGCCATCGTCGGCCTGTTGACCTCGCTCTCCCACGCGCGACCCGAAACGCCGGTCGCCGCCCTCGACGCCGTATCG
>NZ_FMCH01000266.1 GCF_900091855.1 Streptomyces sp. DvalAA-14 | reverse complement strand
CCGGGACCGGCTGGACCTCCTCGGCGACTCACTGGTGATCGGCGGCGGGGACGGCCTGTGGAACGTGCACGTCCACGTCGACGACGTCGGCGCCGCCGTCGAGGCGGGCATCGAGGCCGGCCGGCCCTACCGGATCCGGGTCACCCACTTCGGCGAGCAGACCGGCCGCCGCCCCGGCCGGGAACGCGCCCGCCGGGCCGTGGTCGCCGTCGTCCACGGCGAGGGGCTGGCCGGGCTCTGCGCCCAGGCCGGCGCGACGGTCGTCGCCGTCCGGCCCGGCGAGCAGCCCGCCAGCGGCGAGATCGCCGCCGCCATCCGGCGCGCCCACGCCCGCGAGGTGATCCTGCTGCCGAACGACACCGAGCTGCGCCACGCGGCCGGCGCCGCCGCCGAACAGGCCCGCGCCGACGGCGTCCGGGTCGCCCTGATCCCCACCCGGTCCGCGGTCCAGGGCCTGGCCGCTCTGGCCGTCCACGAGCCGTCCCGGCACTTCGACGAGGACGTGGTCGCGATGACCTCGGCGGCCGGCGCCACCCGCTACGCCGAACTCGCCGTCGCCGAGCACCGCTCCTGGACCATGGCCGGCGTCTGCCAGGCCGGCGACGTGCTCGGCCTCATCGACGGCGACGTGGCCGTCATCGGCGCCGACCTCGCGGCCACCGCGGTCACCGTCCTGGACCGGATGCTGGCGGCCGGCGGCGAACTCGTCACCCTCATCCCCGGCGCCACCGCCCCCGCCGACCTCGCCCGGCGCATCGAGTCCCACGTCCGCGAGATCCACCTGGCGGTGGACACCGTCACGTACGAGGGCGGGCTGCAGGCGGCGCCCTTGCTGATGGGGGTGGAGTAAGGGCCCGGCGCGGCCTTCGGCCCGGCCCTGCGGCGGGTTGTCGGTGCCGTGCGCGAGGATGGGCGTGATGAGCGGCAACCCGTTGGACGAATCCCTCAAAAAGCTCGTCGGTGACCGCACCGCGAAAGTGCTGGACGAGCATCTCCGCCTGCGCACCGTCGGCGACCTGCTGCACCACTACCCCCGGCGGTACGCCGAGCGCGGGGAGCTGACGCGGCTGGCCGACCTGCCCGTCGACGAGTACGTGACGGTGGTCGCGCAGATCGCCAAGGCGGACAAGCGGACGTACGGGCGGGGTTCGGGCGTCCGGCTGGAAGTGGTGGTGACCGACGGCAGCGGCTCGCTGACCCTGGTGTTCTTCAGCAAGGCCGCGCACGCGCACGCCCACCGGCTGATCCCGGGCCGGCGCGGGATGTTCTCCGGCAAGGTGTCCGTCTTCAACCGCACCCGGCAGCTCGCGCACCCCGATTACCAGCTGCTGGACGCGGACGAGGGCGAGGAGGCGGTGGACGCCTTCGCCAACCGGCTGATCCCGCTGTATCCGGCGGTCAAGCAGATCACCTCGTGGCGGATCGCGCAGGCGGTGGACACCGCGCTCAACTCGCTGGGCGCCCTGGGCTGGGCCGGGGTGGGGGAGCCACTGCCGGACGCGCTGCGCGCCAGCCGCGGCCTGGAGCCGCTGCCGGTGGCACTGGAGAAGATCCACCGGCCCGGCACCAAGGCCGATATCGAGGCCGCCAGGAAGCGGCTGAAGTGGGACGAGGCGTTCGTCCTGCAGGTGGCGCTGGCCCGCCGCCGGGCCGACGAGTCCGCGCTGCCCGCGGTGCCCCGGCGGCCGGGGAGCGACGGCCTGCTGGCCGCCTTCGACGCGAAGCTGCCGTTCACCCTGACCGACGGCCAGCGCTCGGTCACCGCGGAGATCTTCGCCGATCTGGCCACCGACCACCCGATGCACCGCCTGCTGCAGGGCGAGGTCGGCTCGGGCAAGACACTGGTCGCGCTGCGGGCGATGCTCGGGGTGGTGGACACCGGCGGCCAGGCCGCCATGCTCGCGCCCACCGAGGTACTGGCCCAGCAGCACCACCGCTCGGTCACCGAGATGATGGGGGAGCTGGCACAGGGCGGCATGCTCGGCGGATCCGACCTGGGCACCAAGGTCGTGCTGCTGACCGGTTCGATGGGCACCGCGGCCCGCCGCCGGGCGCTGCTGGACCTGGTCACCGGCGAGGCCGGCATCGTCATCGGCACGCACGCGCTGATCGAGGACAAGGTGAAGTTCCACGACCTGGGCCTGGTGGTGGTCGACGAGCAGCACCGCTTCGGCGTGGAGCAGCGGGACGCGCTGCGGGCCAAGGCCGAACAGCCGCCGCACCTGCTGGTGATGACGGCCACCCCGATCCCGCGGACGGTCGCGATGACCGTCTTCGGCGACCTGGAGACCTCCGTGCTGGACCAGCTGCCGGCCGGCCGCTCGCCGATCGCCACCCATGTCGTACCGGCCGCCGAGAAGCCGCACTTCCTGGCCCGGGCCTGGGAGCGGGTGCGCGAGGAGGTCGAGGGCGGCCACCAGGCGTACGTGGTGTGCCCGCGGATCGGCGACGAGGAGGACGGCAAGGACGCGAAGGCCGCCAAGAGCGGCGCGAGCGCCAAGGGCGCGGCGGACAAGCCGCCGGACGACGGTGAGCGCCGGCCGCCGCTGGCGGTGCTGGAGACGGCCGAGCAGCTCACCGCGGGTCCGCTGGCCGGCCTGCGGGTCGAGGCGCTGCACGGCAGGATGGCCCCGGACGCCAAGGACGACGTGATGCGCCGCTTCACCGCCGGCGCGGTGGACGTGCTGGTGGCGACCACCGTCATCGAGGTCGGGGTGAACGTGCCGAACGCCACCGCGATGGTGATCATGGACGCCGACCGGTTCGGCGTCTCGCAGCTGCACCAGCTGCGCGGCCGGGTCGGCCGCGGATCCGCCCCCGGCCTGTGCCTGCTGGTCTCCGAGACGCCCGAGGCGGGCCCGGCCCGCGCCCGGCTGGACGCGGTGGCCGCCACCCTCGACGGCTTCGAACTGTCCCGGATCGACCTCGAACAGCGCCGGGAGGGCGATGTGCTGGGCCAGGCGCAGTCCGGCAGCCGCTCCTCGCTGCGGGTGCTGACGGTCATGGACGACGAGGACGTCATCACCGCCGCCCGCGACGAGGCCACCGCGGTCGTGGCCGCCGACCCGGAACTGGCCGCCCACCCCGATCTGCGCAGCGCGCTGGACAGCCTGCTGGACGCGGACCGCGAGGAGTACCTGGACAAGGGATGACAGGGCGAAGGCCGGGACGAGGGACCGTTGAGCGGAGGGTAGTGTCGTGCGGGTGAGCCCCTCATGACCCGTGTGATCGCCGGCGCCGCGGGCGGGCGCCGGCTGGCCGTGCCGCCGGGCACCGGAACCCGTCCCACCTCGGACCGGGCCAAGGAGGGGATGTTCTCCGCCTGGGAGTCGCTGCGCGGCACCCTGCACGGCGCACGGGTGCTCGATCTGTTCGCCGGCTCCGGCGCGGTCGGCCTGGAGGCGCTGTCCCGCGGCGCCGAGCACGTGCTGCTGGTGGAATCCGACCCGCGCGCGGCCCGGGTGGTCCGCGAGAACGTCACCGCGCTGCGCCTGCCCGGCGCCGAGGTGCGCACCGGCCGGGCCGAGAAGACCGTCGCCGGGCCGGCTCCCGAACGGCCGTACGACGTGGTGTTCCTGGACCCGCCCTACGACATCCCCGACGACGATCTGCGGGAGATCCTGCTCACACTCCGGGCGAATCACTGGCTGACCGCGGAAGCGCTGGTCACCGTGGAGCGCAGGACCCGGGGCGGCGCGTTCCACTGGCCGGCCGGATTCGAGGGCACCCGCTCCCGGCGGTACGGCGAGGCGACTCTTTGGTACGGTCGCGCCGCGGAAGTTACCGCCGGGTCATGAGGCCGCCCGAGCCGGCGCCGCCCGCCACGGGTTCCGGCAGCCCCCGTCCCAGCAGCCCCAGCCCCAGCCTCAGCAGTCCCCGTCCCAGCACCCGTCCGGAGAGCGAGGAGCCACTCTTGCGCCGCGCAGTCTGTCCGGGGTCCTTCGACCCCATCACCAACGGACACCTCGACATCATCGCCCGTGCCTCCCGGCTCTACGACATCGTGCACGTCGCCGTGATGATCAACAAGGCGAAGGACGGCCTGTTCACCATCGACGAGCGGATCGCGCTGATCGAGGAGGTCACCTGCGAGCTGGGCAATGTGAAGGTCGAGTCCTTCCACGGCCTGCTGGTCGACTTCTGCGAGCAGCGCGACATCCCGGCCATCGTCAAGGGCCTGCGCGCGGTCAGCGACTTCGACTACGAGCTGCAGATGGCACAGATGAACATCGGCCTGTCGGGCGTGGAGACCCTCTTCGTCCCCACCAATCCGGCCTACAGCTTCCTGTCCTCCAGCCTCGTCAAGGAAGTCGCCCAATGGGGCGGCGACATCTCGCACTTGGTGCCGGTGCCGGTACTGGACGCGCTCACCGCGAAGCTCCGGCAGCAGTAGAGTCTTCGTCGTGGACGTCCAGAAGAAGCTCGATGAGATCGCGGCAGCCGTCGCCGGCGCCCGGTCCATGCCGATGTCGGCCTCCTGCGTGGTGAACCGGGCCGAGCTGCTGGCCATGCTCGACGAGGTCTCCGCCGCGCTGCCGACCTCGCTGTCCCAGGCCGAGGAACTGCTCGGCGGCCGCGAGCAGATGGTCCAGGAGGCACGCGTCGAAGCCCAGCGGATCATCGAGTCCGCGCACGCCGAACGCGGCTCGATGGTCTCCGACACCCAGATCGCCCGCCAGTCGCAGGACGAGGCCGAGCGGATCGTCGCCGAGGCCCGCCGCGAGGCCGACGAGATCCGCGCCGAGGCCGACGACTACGTGGACAGCAAGCTCGCCAACTTCGAAGTGGTGCTCACCAAGACCATCGGCTCGGTGGACCGCGGCCGGGAGAAGCTGCTGGGCCGCGACCCGTACGCCGACGACCAGTACGGCCAGGAGTACGCCGAGGACGACCCGGACGCCCCCGAGCGCAGCACCGACCCCGAGACGCTGCGCCGCCGCGCCGACGAGTACGTCGACACCAAGCTCGGCGCCTTCGAGGCGGTGCTCAGCAAGACGCTGGAGGCCGTCGGCCGCGGCCGTCTCAAGCTCACCGGCCACAACCCGATCGACGACCTGGCCGCGCAGATGGCCGCCGCCGACGCCGCCGAGGGCATCGGCGAGACCGCCGCCCAGCGGCAGAGCGACTCGGACTACATGGCCGGACTCGCCGCCCCGGTGGCGGCCGAGCAGGCCGAGCTCGCCCAGTACGGCTACGACCCGGCCGCCGCCCCGGCCCCGGCCGTCCCCCAGCAGCCCGACCCCGCCTACGGCGGCTACCCGCAGGACCCGGCGGCCGGCTACGGCTACGTCTCCGAGCAGCAGGGCTACGAGCAGCCGCAGCCCGACCAGGGCTACGACCCGCAGCAGGACTACGCCCAGCAGCAGGCCGGGTACGCGGCCGACCCGTACGCCCAGCAGGCCCCCATGCAGGCCTATCCGCAGGACCCCGCGTACGGCTACGGGCAGAGCCAGGGCTACGAGCAGCAGCAGCAGTACCCGCCGCAGATCCCGTACCAGCCGCAGGAGGGGTACGCCCCCCAGCCCGCCGCGCTGGACGAGACCAGCTTCTTCGACACCGGCATGATCGACCTCAACCGGCTGCGCGAGCTGGAACAGGGCCGCTGACCGGGTGGCACGGGCGCCGGCCCCGCTGAAGTTTGGGCGGGGGCGGCGCGTCCAGTATCCTGTCAGTTCCAGCCGTGTGAATCGCCGGCGCTTTGGCCTGCCCACCCGCAAGGGGCCCGGGCAGGCCGTACCGATGAAAGCAGGAAGCCCTGAACACCCGCCTCGACCACAACGCCCCGCTCGTGTTCGACACACGCGAGCTGGGTCGTCGTCCTGGTGCGATGCGCAAGGTCTCCCGCTCGGTGCCGGCCCCCAAGGACCTCGGCATCGTCGACGTGATCGGGGTGCCGGAGGGCGCCACCGTCGAGCTGGCGCTCCGCCTGGAGTCGGTCCTGGAGGGTGTGCTCGTCACCGGCACCGTCCGCGCACCGGTGGCGGGGGAGTGCGTAAGGTGTCTGGAGCCGGTCCGGCGCGAGCTGGACGCGGACTTCCAGGAGATGTTCTCCTACCCCGACGCCGACACCAGGACCGCCCGCAGGGACGAAGCCGGTGACGACGCCGAGGACGAGGACGTGCTTGAACTCGAGGACGATCTTTTCGACCTCGAACCCGTGCTGCGGGACGCGGTGGTGCTCGCACTGCCGCTGCAGCCGGTGTGCCGGGACGACTGCCCGGGCCTGTGCTCCGAATGCGGGGCCCTGCTCGCCGACGACCCGGAGCATCACCATGAGGTCACCGACATCCGTTGGGCGGCCTTGCAGGATCTGAAGCAGGATCTCACCAACCCGCTCAACGGCGCCGGAGACGACGCCGACAAGAACCAGGAGAAGTAGCCGTGGCTGTTCCGAAGCGGAAGATGTCGCGCAGTAACACGCGCCACCGCCGTGCGCAGTGGAAGGCTGCGCCCGTGAGCCTGGTGGCGTGCGAGCGCTGCCACGAGCCGAAGCTCCAGCACATCGCGTGCCCGAGCTGCGGCACCTACAACCGTCGTCAGGTCCTCGAGGTCTGATCGGCAGGTGACAGGCTCAGTGTCCTCCACGTCAGACGCATCGGTGTCTTCGAAGGCCGCGGACAAAGCCTCGTCCCACACGCTTCTGGAAGGGCGGCTCGGGTATCACCTCGAACCCGCCCTTCTGGTGCGTTCGCTGACCCACCGCTCGTACGCGTACGAGAACGGCGGGCTGCCCACCAACGAGCGGCTGGAGTTCCTCGGGGACTCCGTGCTCGGCCTGGTGGTCACCGACACCCTCTACCGCACCCACCCGGACCTGCCCGAGGGCCAACTGGCCAAGCTGCGGGCCGCGGTGGTCAACTCGCGGGCCCTGGCAGGGGTCAGCCGCGGGCTCGACCTGGGCGCCTTCATCCGGCTCGGCCGGGGCGAAGAGGGAACCGGCGGCAGGGACAAGGCATCGATCCTCGCCGACACCCTGGAGGCGGTGATCGGGGCGGTCTATCTCGACCAGGGCCTCGACGCGGCCTCCGAACTCGTCCACCGACTCTTCGACCCCCTGATCGAGGAATCCTCCAACCTGGGCGCCGGCCTGGACTGGAAGACCTCTTTGCAGGAACTCACCGCGTCCGAAGGCCTCGGCGTCCCCGAATACGGCGTCACCGAATCTGGCCCGGACCACGAGAAGACCTTCACGGCTGCCGCCCGCGTCGGTGGTGTCGAGTACGGCACCGGCACCGGCCGCAGCAAGAAGGAAGCGGAGCAGCAGGCGGCCGAGGCCGCCTGGCGCAGCATCCGCAAAACGGCGACTCCGTCCGCCGGCTGACCCCGCCGCCCCTTCGGGACGTCCCGAAGGGGCGCTGGGGATTCCCAGCGCCCCCGACGGGGCGCCGTACGTCCGTGTGGCGAGGAGAGCCCGTGCCGGAACTGCCCGAGGTCGAAGTCGTAAGGCGCGGCCTGGCGCTCTTCGCCAGCGGACGGACCATCGAGGACGTCACCGTCCTGCACCCGCGCGCGGTGCGCCGGCATCCCGCCGGGGCCGACGACTTCGCCAAGGCGCTGCGCGGCACCGTGGTGGGCGAGGCGCACCGCCGGGGCAAGTACCTGTGGCTGCCGGTCACCGAGGACCAGGCCCTGCTGGCCCACCTCGGGATGAGCGGCCAGTTCCTGGTCCGCCCGCAGGACGCCGCCGCGGAGAAACACCTGCGGATCCGCTTCACCTTCGCCGACAGCGAGGGCACCGACCTCCGCTTCGTCGACCAGCGGACCTTCGGCGGCCTGTCGCTGCACGACACCGTCCCGGGCGACCCCGAACTGCTCCCGCAGCCGCTGTCCCACATCGCCCGCGACCCGATCGACCCGGCCTTCGACGACGACGCCTTCCACGCGGCGCTGCACCGCAAACGCACCACCATCAAGCGGGCCCTGCTGGACCAGTCGCTGATCAGCGGGGTCGGCAACATCTACGCCGACGAGGCGCTGTGGCGCACCAAGCTGCACTACGACCGCCCGACCGCCTCGCTGACCCGCCCGCGCACCGCGGAACTCCTCACCCACATCCGTGAGGTGATGGCCGACGCGCTGGCCGCCGGCGGCACCAGCTTCGACAGCATGTACGTGAACATCAACGGTGAATCGGGCTTCTTCGACCGCTCACTGGACGTCTACGGCCGGGAGGACCAGCCCTGCCGGCGCTGCGGCACCCCGATCCGGCGCCGCCCCTGGATGAACCGCTCCAGCTACTTCTGCCCGCACTGTCAGCCGGTGCCCCGCGCCGCGTCGTAGCAGCCTGGGCGGCCCCGCGCGGGCGCCCCGCGGCGTCCGCGCCGAGCGGGCTGAGCCGCTGCTCGGCATGCGGCGGAGCGCCCGGCCGGGCGTCCCGGACGACCCGGCCGTCGCCAGCCCGTCAGCGGCCGATCGGCGGCACCGGCAGCGCCGGCGGCTCCCCTGCCGCGGGGGCGGGCGGCGATCCGGTCGGCAGCCTCAGAAGCCGAAGTCCTGCGTCCACCAGGGGCCGCCGGTGCCGAAGTGGATGCCGACGCCGAGCGTGGTGTAGTCGCAGTTGAGGATGTTGGCGCGGTGGCCGGGGCTGTTCATCCAGGCGGTCATCACGGCGTCGGCGTCCGCCTGGCCGCGGGCGATGTTCTCGCCGCCCAGGTTGGTGATGCCGAGCGCCTTGGCACGGTCCCAGGGGGTGTGGCCGTCGGGGTCGGTGTGGTCGAAGAAGCCGCGGGCGGCCATGTCGTCGCTGAAGTTCTGGGCCAGCTGGTCCAGGGCCGTGCTCGCGGTCAGCGGCTTGCAGCCGGCCGTGGCGCGCTGCTGGTTGACCAGGGAGAGGATCTGGGCGCGGGCCGCGGTCACCGCGTCGGTGGATGCGGGCGCCTCGACCGGGGGGCTGGTGGCCGGCGGCAGTGTCACCACCGGGGTGGTGGGGGCCGCGCTGGTGCGGGTGGGCGTCGGCGCGGGCGGCTTGGTCGGTGGCGCCGTGCTGGGCCGCGGTGACGTACTCGGCCGCGGCGGGGCGCTCCTGCCGCCGGGCGCGCCGGCCGGTGAGGTGCCCGGCACCGTGCTGGGGCCGCCGGCCTGCGAGGTGCGCTGGCCGAGCGGCGAGGGTATGTCGCTGCCCGGCAGCGAGGGGCCGGGCCCGTCCGCCTGGGTGTCGCCGCCGCCCCCGTCCGGGTGGGGCAGTTCGCCGGTCACACCCGACAGCAGCCCGGACGACGCCGCGACCGCGCCCACCGCCATCACGGCGGACGACGCCAGCAGGCCGGTACGCACCGGGTGGTGCTTGCGGCGGCCCCGGTGGCCGCGGGGGCCGGGCTGCGGTGCTGCCGGCTGTGCATGACGGCTGTGTCGCCCCATGTACCGCGCTCCTCACTGCTCCGGTGCTGCCCGGGTCGCTGACCCGAACGAGTGAAATCCCGTCGGTGGGCGACTGTAGCGAATCGCGCCCGCCGACGATGTGATCGCGTCGGAACCGGGGGGATAGCGTGCGTACATGAACGAAAATGTCCGGCTGACCGCGTGGGTGCGCGGCCGGGTGCAGGGTGTCGGGTTCCGCTGGTGGACCCGGGAGGCGGCGCTGCGGATCGCCGGTCTGGCCGGCTACGTGGCCAATCTGGACGACGGCCGGGTCTACGTGGTGGCCGAGGGCCCGCGCGAGCGCTGCGAACTCCTGCTCGACTGGCTGCGGGACGGCGACACGCCCGGACGGGTCGACGGCGTGACCGAAATCTGGGGGGTGCCCCGAGGGGGCTATCCGCGATTCGAGATTCGGTGAACACAACCTGTTGCCATCTGACGGATGCCGTGTCAGGCTGCCCCCATCGAGGATGATCTCGAAGCCGGACGAGCAGCCCGCGGCGCGGTCGAGCGCCGTGTTTTCTGAGGCGGACCCGACGGCTGAGCTGTGATCGTGTTGACCGTCCCCCCGATTGGTGAGACGCTAAAAGCCCCGCGCATCGTGGCACCGATGAATGATAAGCGGCGGTCACGGCGTATCCACAACACCGTGCGCGGGAGCGAACCCACCCTCACCCACGACCCATACCGCTTCGGTCGGTCACTCAGCGTGGAGGACCATCCATCATGGCAAAGGCGCTTCTCGGTTACGTCGGCGGTCCCGACCCGCGACTCCTCGCCGAGATGCGAAGGCTGCAGCAGCGCGTTCAGGACCTGGAATCCGAGCTTGTCCGGATGCAGGCCGAGAACGACGCCCTGTCTGTCGCGTCGCATGAAGAGTCGCTGCTCAGCAGCCTCGACGTAGTTCGCGCGGAGCCCGTACCCGCCTGACCCGGCCGATCGGCCGGACGGGTGTCGCGGAAACCGCGTGAGACAGTCGGTGCAAGGGACGCCTCCGGCGTCCCTTCGTCT
>NZ_FMCH01000029.1 GCF_900091855.1 Streptomyces sp. DvalAA-14 | reverse complement strand
CAACGTCAAACTGCAGAACTACGCACTGGTCTACGAGCCGGCCGAGTTGGCCGACGGGGTCTTCGTCGGCCCCGCGGCGGTGCTCACCAATGACTACTTCCCGCGCTCGGTGGACCCGGACGGGAAGCTGAAGCGCGGCGGGGACTGGGAGCCGGTCGCGGTGCGCGTCGCCGAGGGGGCCTCGCTGGGCGCGCGTTCGGTGTGCGTGGCCCCGGTGGCGGTGGGCCGCTGGGCGCTGGTCGCGGCCGGCGCCGTCGTCACCCGGGACGTACCGGATTTCGCGCTGGTCGCGGGAGTGCCCGCCCGGCGGATCGGCTGGGTCGGCCGGGCCGGGGAGCGGCTGGCCGAGCAGGCCGGCCGGCCCGGGGTGTGGCAGTGTCCGCGCACCGGCGCGCTGCACGACGAGAAGGACGGCGTGCTCACCGAGCGGCGCTGAGCCGGACGGGCCGCGACAGCGTCGGACGGTGCCGGACGGCGCCTGACGGCCCAGCGGTGCCCGGGTGTTGCCCGCGCCGCCGAGCCGGAACGGCACGTGAACGGACGGCGGCAGATTTCCGCAAAACGTCAATCAGCGCATATCCGTAGGCATATCGTGTTCCACGGTGTGGGCTGGCACGGCCGGACAAGTCAAACGGCCGCGTCCAGTGGGGGGTTGGAGATCGGTGACGGCATTCGCCGGCCGGGGACCGGAGGCGTCGGGCGCCGAGGGGCTACCGGGGCGGCGGGGCCTGTGCCCGCGTCCGGCCGAAAGCCGGAATCCCGGGGGTGGTGAGGGACCACCGCCGGGCCGATCGACACAGCGACCAGGGGGGCTGGGGTGCCAGACCGAAACGGTCCTGGCGGGTGTGCCGCACACCGCCGGGCCGGTGCTCCGTGCCGCGCACGGGCACTGCTTCTCCGGTGTACGCGTGCGAAGTGAGTACACCCGCGGGCAGGGCATGCCCATGATCATTGTGAGGGGACGATGACCACGACACGTCTGCTGGCCCTGAGCCGGCAGGATCCACCGCTGCACGCGCTCGCCGAGCGCCTGCTCGCGCTCGCGGAGGCCGGACTGCCGGCGATGTACCTGCCGGACCGGGACACCTTCGTGTTCACCCGGGCCGCGCAGGCCGCGCCCGGCGGCGGCTGGACCCTGGAGAACCGGGGCGAGAGCACCCGCTACGCCGCCATCACCGCGCTCGGCGCCCGGCTGCTGCCCGAGGACCGGCAGCGGGCGGTGCTCGGCGGCCACACCGCCGAGGAGTTCGCCGGGCTGCTGGTCCAGCGGCTGCCAGGAGTGACCAACCTCGGCGACGCGGCGCTGATCGCCTGGGCCGCCGCCGAGACCGGGCACCCCAAACTGGCCGACGCCCTGGGCCGGGTGGCCGCGCTCGACACCGGCAGCGGCCCGCGCTACACCGTCGAGGCCGCCTGGGTGCTGTCCGCGCTGGCCGCCGCCCGGGACACCGTGGACGTCGAGCGGCGGATCACCGCCGCCCGCGACCGGCTGCTGCGGGCCCGGATCGGCGACAGCCCGCTCTTCCCGCACGCCACCGGGCCCGGCCTGGTGCCCTGGTACCGGGCGCACGTCAGCTGCTTCGCCGACCAGACCTACCCGCTCCAGGCACTGGCCCGCACCCACGCCGGCGGCGACGACCCCGCGGCACTGGCCGCGGCCGACGCCTGCGCCGCCCGGATCTGCGCACTCCAGGGCGAGGCCGGCCAGTGGTGGTGGCACTACGACGCCCGCACCGGCGGCCTGGTGGAGGGCTACCCCGTCTACAGCGTGCACCAGCACGCCATGGCGCCGACCGCGCTGTTCGACCTCGCGGACGCCGGCGGCGCCGACTTCCGCCCGGCGATACGACGGGGCCTGAGCTGGATGGCCGGGCCCGCCGAACTCAGCGCCGGGCCCGCCACCGGGCCCGCCCCCGCGACGACTCGGCCCGCCCCCGCGACCACCGGGCCCGCCGCCTCACCCACCGGGCCCGAGCCCGTCATCCAGGACGACCTCGCCGTCACCTGGCGCAAGGTCTACCGCGGCGACCCCAAGAAGGCGGTCCGCGCCGCCCGCGGCCTGACCACCCGCGCGGTCCGCCGGGCCAGGATCGCGCCGCTCGACCGGATCTACCGGCCCACCGCCGTCGACCGCGAGTGCCGCCCCTACGAGTTCGGCTGGATGCTGTACGCCTGGCTCGCGCAGGACGCGGCGCGGCCCGCCGATCCCGCCGCCCGCGGCGCTCAGCCGGCCGCGGGGGAGCAGCGATGACCCGCCGCACGCTCTTCGGCGTCGGCCTCGACGCGCTGACCATGGACGAGACGGTCCAGCGCTGCCTGGACGCGGTCCGCGACCACCGCCAGCTGGAGGTCGGCGTGGTCAACGCCGCCAAGCTGGTCAACATGCGGCGCGACCCCCGGCTGGCCGCCGCCGTCTCCGGCTGCGACCTGGTGGTGGCCGACGGCCAGGCCGTGGTCTGGGCGAGCCGGCTGCTGCGCTCGCCGCTTCCCGAACGGGTGGCCGGCATCGACCTGTTCATGCGGCTGCTGGCCGAGGCCGAACCGAAAGGCCTCGGCGTCTACTTCCTCGGCGCCCGCGCGGACGTGCTGGACCTGATGATCGGCGAGGTCCGGACCCGCTTCCCGGACCTGCGGATCGCCGGCCACCGCAACGGCTACTTCGCCGACGCCGAGCAGGAGGCGATCGCCGGTGCCATCGCGGACAGCGGCGCCGACCTGCTCTTCCTCGGCATGACCTCGCCGAAGAAGGAGATCTTCACCGCCGCCTACGGCAAGCGCACCGGCGTCCACGTCGTGCACGGCGTCGGCGGCTCCTTCGACATCCTCGCCGGAGTCACCAAGCGCGCCCCCCGGGGCTGGCAGCGGCTCGGCCTGGAATGGTTCTACCGCCTGCTCCAGGAACCGCGCCGCCTCGCCCGGCGCTACCTCACCACCAACGCGGCCTTCCTGCTCATGACGGCCCGGGAACTCATTCGCCGCACGCCCGCAGCCGGTTCTGCGAACAGGAGTCTTTGATGCGAGTCGTCGTCGTCGGACAGGGATACGTAGGGCTGCCGCTGGCGATCCGTGCCGCGGAGGTCGGGCACGAGGTCATCGGCTACGACGTGGACGCCGGCCGGGTCAAGAGCCTGGCCGCGGGCGTCTCCTTCGTGGAGGACGTCTCCTCCGAGCGGATCGCGGCCGCCATGGAGAACGGCACCTACCGCGCCAGCGACGCGGCACGGGACTGCGGCGGGTTCGACATCGCCGTGGTGACCGTGCCGACACCGCTGACCGACGGGGTGCCGGACCTGCGCTACATCGAGGAATCGGCGCGCACCCTGGCCCGCTACCTGCGGCCGGGCGCCACCGTGATCCTGGAGTCGACCACCTACCCCGGCACCACCCAGGAGCTGTTCGCCCCGCTGCTGGAGGACGGCTCCGGGCTCACCGCCGGCGCCGACTTCAACCTCGGCTACAGCCCCGAGCGGATCGACCCGGGCAACCCGGTGTGGGGCTTCAAGGAGACCCCCAAGGTCGTCTCCGGGGTGGACGCGGCCTCGCTGAAGGCCGTCCAGGCCTTCTACGCCGAACTCGTCGACACCACGGTGCCGGTCGGCTCGCCCAAGGAGGCCGAGCTGGCCAAGCTGCTGGAGAACACCTTCCGGCACGTCAACATCGCCCTGGTCAACGAGATAGCGATGTTCGCCCGCCACCTCGACATCGATGTGTGGCAGGCCATCGACGCCGCCTCCAGCAAGCCGTTCGGTTTCATGAAGTTCACCCCGGGACCGGGCGTCGGCGGCCACTGCCTGCCGATCGACCCCTCCTACCTGTCCTGGCGGGTGCAGCGCGAACTCGGCCAGAACTTCCGCTTCGTGGAGCTCGCCAACGACATCAACGGCCACATGCCCGACTATGTGACCCGCCGGGTGATGGACGCCTTCAACAAGCAGCGCCGCTCGGTCAACGGCTCGCGGGTGCTGCTGCTGGGACTGGCGTACAAGAAGAACACCGGCGACGCCCGCGAGTCGCCGTCGCTGCGGGTCTCCCAGCTGCTGCTGGACATGGGCGCCGAGGTGCGGGCAGCCGACCCGCACGTGGTGGAGACCGCGGCGGTCGACTCCCGGCTGGTCCGGGTCGAGCTGACCCAGCAGGAACTGGCCGCCGCCGATGTGGTGGTGCTGCTCACCGACCACGACGCCTTCGACTACGACCTGGTGATGGCGCACGCCTCCCTCGTGCTCGACTGCCGCCGCCGGCTGTCCGGGCCGACGATCGAGGTGCTCTGAGCCGATGCGCACCACCGACTCCACCGGCCCGACCGAACCGACCGGCTCCACCGGACCGACCGGCCCTACCGAACCCGAGGACCCTGCGAGCTCCGTGATGAAAATCGTCTGCGTGGCCGGGGCCCGCCCCAACTACATGAAGATCAAGCCGGTGATGGACGCGCTGGAGCGCCGGGGCGCCGAGGTCGTCCTGGTGCACACCGGACAGCACTACGACGACGCGATGAACGAGGTCTTCTTCCGCGACCTCGGCATCCGGCCGCCCGACCGCTTCCTCGGCGTGGGCTCGGGCAGCCACGCCGAGCAGACCGGCCGGGTGATGACCGCCTTCGAGCCGCTGCTCCAGGAGGTGGCCCCGGACGCGGTGGTGGTCGTCGGCGACATCAACTCCACGCTGGCCTGCGCCCTGGTCACCGCCAAGGCCGGCCCGCTGCTGGCCCATGTCGAGGCCGGCCTGCGCAGCCGCGACTGGGGCATGCCCGAGGAGGTCAACCGGGTCGCCACCGACCGGGTCAGCGACTACCTGCTGGCGCCGTCGCCCGACGCGGCCGACAATCTGCGGGCCGAGGGCTACCGCGACGACCAGATCCACGTCGTCGGCAATGTCATGATCGACACCTTGCTGGCCAACCTGGAGCGCGCCCGGCGCTCCGACGTACTGGAGCGCCACGGCCTGACCCCCAAGGGGTACGGCCTGGTGACCCTGCACCGGCCGGCCAATGTGGACGACCCGGCGATCCTGGCCGGGCTGCTCAAGGCCCTCGGCGAGATCGCCGCGCACTGCCCGCTGCTGCTGCCGGTGCACCCCAGGGCGGCCGGCCGGCTGGCCGAACTCGGCGTGCCCGGCGGCATCCGGCTGGTCCCGCCGGCCGGCTATCTGGACTTCATCGCGCTGCAGGACTCCGCCCGGGTGGTGCTGACCGACTCCGGGGGTGTGCAGGAGGAGACCACCGCGCTCGGCGTCCCCTGCGTGACACTGCGGGACAACACCGAACGGCCGATCACCGTCGAGCAGGGCACCAACGTCTTGGCGGGCCGCGACCCGGACCGTATCGTCGCCACCACCGCGCGGGTGCTGGCACAGCCGCCGGCCGCGCGCCGCCCCGAGCTGTGGGACGGCCGGGCCAGCGAACGCATCGCGGACGTGCTGCTGGAAGGAGGTACCGCCCGGACCCGGCGCAGACCCACCGATATGCTCTCGACCACGCAACACGGGGCCGCGAGGGGGAACTTCAACCATGGATCTCGCTGAGATCTGCCGGGTCATGGGCAGACGCTGGTACGTCCTGGTACCCGGTCTGCTGCTGACCGCGGTCCTGACGGCCGGCGCCTATCTGGCGGTACCGGTCGCGTACCAGTCGCAGAGCACCGTGATGCTGCTCAACTCGCAGAAGGCCACCGTCGCCTTCGACGGCAATCCGTTCCTGAGCACCCAGACCTCGCTGACCGGCATGGCCGACAGCCTGGCCCGCAATCTCAACTCGGACGCCTCCATCGCCGACCTGCGCCACCAGGGCGCGTCCGGGACCTCGGCGGCGAAGATCGCCGACAACGCCCAGGGCCCGCTGATGTGGCTGACCGTCACCGGCACCGACCAGGCCGCCGTGCTGAAGTCCGACAAGCTGTTCACCGCGTACGCCAAGAAGCGGCTGGAGGAATTCCAGGTGCAGCAGGCGGTCGCGGACCAGGCGATGATCCGGATGACCACCATCGTGCCGCCGCAGAATCCGGTCGCCCAGACCAAGACCCGGCTGGAGTACCTGGTGCTGGCCGCGCTGGCCGGACTCGTGGTCAGCATGGTGGCGACCTTCTATGTCGAGGCCCGGCTGCGCAAGCCCGGCGGGCGGCGGGCGGCGGGCCACCCGGCCGGCCATTCGGCGGGCCCGGGCTCCCCGGCCTCCGAGGGCTCCGAGGGTGTCGCGGCCCATCAGCCGGAGCCGGCCGGTCCGGACCCGGCCGCTGATTCGGCCGGCGCGGCGGAGCTGGCGGGCCGGGCGGCGGCGGCCAGAGCGGCCCGGGCGGCCCGGACCGCGCCCCGCTGGTCGAGCGACGGCGAATCGGCCGACCCGGACGGCGCCGACCAGGACCCGGAACCGGCCGCCGCACCGCCCGAGGCCCGGAGGGACCCGACCGCGACCACCGAGAGCGACGCGCACCGCTTCGTGTGACCCGCCTTTCGACGAGCCGCTCGGCAAGGAGTCGTCCCATGAACAGGGCGCGCGCAACGGACACCGCGGCGAAGGAAGCCGCCGCCGTCAACGCCCCTCCCGCCCCGACCACCCCGGCCGCACCAGCGGTGACCCGGCCCCGCCGGACACCCCTCGTGGGCGATCCGGGACCCGGAGCCGCTGCCGCCGCTCGCGGAGCCCGTACCGGAGGTCCCCGCGCCACCGGCGGACGGCGCGGCCGCGCCGCTGGGCCACCGGGTACGCTCGGCCGCCCGCTGGAGCCTGATCAACACCATGGTGATGCGGCTCGGCAACTTCGCCACCGGCATCATCCTCGCCCGCTTCGCCCTCGGCCCGGCCGCCTGGGGCGTCTACGGCATCGCGCAGACCGTGCTGCTGGTGCTGCTGTCGGCCAACGAACTCGGCGTCGGCCTGGCCATCGTCCGCTGGGAGGGCGACCCGCGCCGCTTCGCGCCCACCGTGCTCACCCTCAGCGCCCTGTCCAGCACCGCCCTCTACGTGGCCCTGTTCGCCGCCGCCCCGGCCGTCGCGCACTCCCTGGGCTCGCCGGAGGCGTCCGGGGTGCTGCGGGTGATGTGCCTGTGCGTCATCCTCGACGGCATCGCCCAGGTACCGGCCGGCTTCCTCACCCGGGAGTTCGCCCAGGGCCGGCGGATGGTCATCGACGCCCTCAACTTCGGCTTGAGCACCGCCGTGACGCTGGTGCTGGCCTTCCAGGGCATGGGCGCCATGAGCTTCGCCTGGGGCGCGGTGGCCGGCAATGTCGCCGCCCTGCTCGGCTTCTGCCTGGCCGCCCCCGGCACCTTGATCTTCGGCTGGGACGCCCGGCAGGCCCGGGCGCTGCTGCGCTTCGGCCTGCCGCTGGCCGGCGCGAGCCTGCTCGCCCTCGGCGTGGTCAACGTCGACACCCTCGTGGTCGGCTCCACCCTCGGCAAAGTCGAACTCGGCTTCTACGTGCTGGCGTTCAACATCTCCAGCTGGCCGGTCCGGATCATCTCGGAGGCCGCGCGCCGGGTCTCCTTCGCCGGCTTCTCCCGGCTGGCGGACTCCGCGCAGGGCCTGGCCCGCGGATTCAGCCGCGCCCTCGGTGTGGTGATCACCGGCACCGTACCGATCTGCGTCCTGCTGGCCGGCCTGTCCCGGCCGGTCGTCGATCTGATCTACGGCGACGAGTGGGTGCCGGCCGCCAAGGCGCTGCCCTGGCTGATGGGTCTGGGACTGATCCGGATCGGCTGCGAACTCGCCTACGACTGCCTGGTCGCGCTCGGCCGGCGCCGCTCGCTGATCGGGGTGCAGGGCCTGTGGCTCGTCGCCCTGATCCCGGTCCTCGTCGTCGCCGCGCGCACCCGCGGCATCGTCGGCGTCTCCCAGGGCCATGTCCTGGTCGCCGCCGGGCTCGTCGTGCCCTTCTTCCTGCTCGCCCTGAGGGGCGGCGGCATCGGCCTGCGGTGGATCGCCCGGGCCTGCGCCTGGCCGTTCCTCGGCGGCGCGGTGATGGCCGTCACCATCCTCTCCCTGGAGCGGCGGTACGGCGACGGCCGCGCCGCACTCTTCGCCATCGGCGCGGTGGCCCTGGCGCTGTACGCCGTGTGCGTACTGCCGAGCCGCACCTTCCTGCGCGGCGCCGCGCCGCCTCCCCAGACTCCCTAAGGGGCTCCCATGCTCCGCAGAAGACTTCCGTTCGTGGTGGCCGGCGTGGTGTTAGCGCTGGTGCTCTCGGTGGTGCTCGCCG
>NZ_FMCH01000667.1 GCF_900091855.1 Streptomyces sp. DvalAA-14 | reverse complement strand
ATTCAAGAGAGCCCCGGCACCCGAGCTTTGTCTCGGGGGCCGGGGTTTTTCTGTTTCCCGTTACCTCGCGTTCACATCGCCCGGAGACTCTGGGCGCCACGACAGGCGGAGGTGTGGAGACGTGCAGCAGACGACGACTGCCGGACGGCAGCACAGGATCGCTTCGGGCTCAACGGCCTCCGCGTTGCGCGACGCTCTCGTTGAGCTGCGGATCGGCAGTGGCGACGAGGTGATCGTGCCGTCCTTCGGACCCAGCGCACCCGCCGACGCCGTGCGCCTGGCCGGCGCCGTACCGGTGTTCGCGGACATCGACCCGCGGACCTTCTGCCTGGACCCCGACGCGGTGGCTGCCAGCGTCACCTCGCGTACCGCCGCGATCCTGCCGGTGAGCGTGTTCGGGCACCCTGCTCCGCTCGCGCGGCTCGGCGAGTTGGCCGGACGCCGCGCGCTGGCGATCGTGCAGGAGGGCGACGCCGGTGAGGACATCGGGACCGTTGCCCGGCGCCGGGCGCACGCGCGGTTCCTGGACTCGGCGTTGACCGGGGTGATCGTGCCCTACACCGAGCCCGGGGCGCGTCATCTGTACCACCAGTACACGGTCCGGGTTCCCGGCAACGGCCGGCCGGACCGGGATGCTTTCCTCCGCGCGCTGGCGGTGCGCGGGGTCAAGGCGACGGCGAGCGTCCCGGTTCCCGTGCACCGGATGCCGGCGCACCGGTCGGGGACGTTCCTGCCGCAGACCGAACTGGTGGCGGCCGACGCGTTGTCCCTGCCGGTGCATTCCGGGCTCACGCAGCGGGAGTTGACGCACGTCGCCAACGCCTGCAATGCGCTCGGCGGGCTGATCTGACCAGCAGCCGGCCGTCGCCCGGCCGTTGCTCGACCGCAGGTCGGTGACCTCGTATCGGGTTGCACCGCACACCCGTTCATGCGCTACGATCTTCCCGTTGAACCCGCCCCAATAGCTCAGTCGGTAGAGCGTCTCCATGGTAAGGAGAAGGTCTACGGTTCGATTCCGTATTGGGGCTCGCTATGGACAAGGCCCCCGCCATTCGGCGGGGGCCTTTCCTTTTTCCCGATCTCCTTCGGTTTCCCGGCCTACTTCGGCACGCGCATCGCCAGGATCGCCATGTCGTCCGAGGGTGCGTCGGAGGCGAAGCGTTCCACCGCCCGCTGGATGCGGGACGCGACCGCGCCGGCCGTCAGGCCCGTGCAGGTGGCCAGGACTTCGGCGAGTCCGTCGTCGCCGAGCATCCGCGAGCCCTCCCGCCGCTCGGTGACCCCGTCGGTGACGCAGAGCAGGACGTCGCCCGGGTCGAGGGTGATGGACTGCTCGAACAGCTCCAGGTCTTCCATCACGCCCAGCAGCGGCTGGGGTTCGGCGGCCGGCTCCACCGTGCCGTCCGGGCGCAGCCGCAGCGGCAGCGGATGGCCGGCGCAGACCATGCGGAGCACCGCGCTGCCGTCCTGCTGGGGCCACAGTTCGCCGTACAGGAGGGTCAGGAAACGGCTGCGGGCGCCCTCGTCGAGGATGGCGGCGTTGAGCCGTTCCAGCACCGCCGGGCCGCCGAAGCCCTCGCGGGCCAGCAGGCGCAGGGCGTGCCGGGCCAGGCCGGTGACGGCGGCGGCCTCCGGGCCGGTACCGCAGACGTCGCCGATGGCGAAGCCCCAGCAGCCGTCGCGGATGGGGAACAGGTCGTAGAAGTCGCCGCCGACCTCGTTGCCCTCGCCGGCCGCGCGGTAGACGACCTCGACTTCGACGCCGGGGACCCGGGGCAGTTCCGGCGGCAGCAGGCTGCGCTGGAGTGCCTGGCTGATGGCGGTGCGCTCGCTGTAGAGCCGCGCGTTGTCCAGGGCGAGGGCGGCCCGGCGGGAGAGGTCCTCGGCGAGTTCCAGGATCTCCTGGCGGAAGCGCTCGTCGGTGGGCTTGCCCAGGGTGAGCATGCCGATCACCCGGTTGCGGGCCACCAGCGGCAGGACGACGGTCTCGCCGCCGATCGCGGCGGCCGTGGCGAGCTGGATGCCGGGGGTGTTGGCCGGGCGGTTGCTCACCGCGGCGGAGTTCGCGGCGCCGGAGCCGACACCGAGGCTCCGCAGGGAGGCGCGCAGGGCGCTGGAGTGGGCCACGTCCGAGGGATCGGTCCAGATCCGCGCGCCCGGGGTCGGGTCCGGGTCGGGCGGCCGTACTTGGGACAGCAGGGCCTTGATGCCGTCGATGCGGTCCTCGTCCTCGTGCAGGACGAAGGCCAGTTCCGGTTCCGACTGGGACTGTTCGGCGATGGTGTAGACGGCGCACCAGCTGGCCAGCGTCGGTACGGTCATCTGCGCCATCAAGGCCAGCGTCTGGTCGCGCTCCAGGGTGCCAGCCAGCAGGTCGGAGGCCTCGACGAGGAAGGACAGCGAGCCGCGGCGGAGCCGTTCCAGCTCGGTGAGGCGGGCGCTCTCCACGGCCAGTGCGATCCGGTCGGCGGCGAACTGCAGGCGCAGTGCCTCCTGGTTGGAGTAGCGGCCGGGAGCCTCGGCGGCGACGCCGATGGAGCCGGTGAGGCGGCCTTCGACCTTCAGCGGCACGGTGACCACCGAGCGCATGCCGGTGCCGGACAGGAGCGGTACGGCGCCGGGCACGGCGGTCAGGTCCTCGTGCACGGCGGGCATCCTGGCGCTGCCGTAGCGGCCGGTGCCGGCCTCGACGGGGACCCGGGCGAAACGCTGCCGGGCGGAGGGCAGGCCGGTGGAGGCGCGTACCTCCAGTTCGGTCTCGTCGTCGGTGGCGAGCAGCAGGTAGGCGGCGTCGCCGTCGAGCATGTCCCGGGCGCGTTCCACGGTGCGCTGCAGCAGGCTGTCGAGGTCGTCGGGGGCGGGGGAGCCGATGAAGACCTCGAAGGCGTCGGTGCTCTTGCCGCGCTGGGCGAGGCCCGGGTCGGAGTGGGCCGGGCCCCGGGACGGGCTCTGCAGGACGGCGCGCTCCTCGGCGCGTACCAGCAGGCAGACCGTGGAGGGCTCGCCGGCGCTGTCGCGGACCCGCAGGTGGGAGCCGTAGACGGGCAGCACACGGCCTTCGGCGTCGCGCAGGCCGTAGGTGCCCTCCCAGCGGGACAGCTGGAGGGCTTCGGCCAGCCCGATGCCGGTGCCGGGGGTCTGCGGCCAGGCGGTGATGTCGGCGAGCGACTTGCCGACTATGTCGGCGGGGGCGTGGCCGAACAGGTCCGCCGCGTCGTCGTTCCAGCGGGTGATCATGGCGCGGCTGTCGGCCTGGATGACCGCCACCCGGACCCGCTCGTCGGCGACGGGCAGGTCCGTGACGGGAAGGAGGGGGCCGGCCGAGCGGGTGCCGGCCGGGCGCTCGGGCAGGTCGAGCTGGAACCAGACGGTCTTGCCGGCGGCGGTGTATTCCACGCCCCAGCGGTTGGCCAGCGCGGCGCACAGCAGCAGACCGCGGCCGCCTTCGTTCTCGCCGTCGCGGAACTGCCGGCCGCGCGGCTGCATCGGGATCTCGCGCTCGGGGTAGTGGTCGGCGACCTCGACCCGGACCGCGGTGTCGTAGCGCAGACAGGTCACATCGGCGGCGGTGCCGGCGTGCACCACGGCATTGGTGACGAGCTCACTGGTGAGGACGACCGCGTCGTCCACCACGTCGGCGAAGCCCCAGCCGTGCAGGGTGTCGCGGACGAACGCCCGGGCGACGGCGACGGAGCGCCCCACGGGTTCGAAGCTGGCCGCTGCCCGCGCCGTGATCACAGATCTCCTCGTGAGTGTTGCGGTGTTCTCCCGGAGGCTGTGTCCGATCGCGCTGCGGCCGGTTCCCCGCCCACCGACTGAGTCTCGCACTGCCATCAGGCAAGGCTAGTGCGTGGGACCGCGGCCGTCCCGTGCGGTACGAAACCGGGAAACCTTGTGGCCCTTGGCGGTATCGCGGGCGCGGGGTGGACGGCCGGGCGCGACAGTGATCAGGCGTCGAGTACGCCGTGCAAGGGGCCGGTTCCGGCGAGCGACGATGTGGCCGGACCGTCGGGGCTCCTCCTGTCCTGGGCGACAGGGGTTTTTCGCTTTTTAAGCTCGGCAAAGCCGGGGCGAAGGATGAGCCCCGTCCTGGATAGGCCAACGAGCGTTCCGGTGAGATGGTTACGGCGGAAGTTTGCCGGGCCGGTGGGCCAGGGTGAAACACTGGGCTTGTTCGCACAGCAGCGAGCTTGCACATCTGCAGGTCGATCGACCCTCCAGGAGGGACACGGTGGAGTCTGGCGCATCGGCGCGGGGCGCAGTCACGCGTACGAAGAACGGGCGATCCCGTGGCAGCGGGACTGTAGAGGTCGATTCGGCCGCGCTCACCAAGCTGCTCGGGGCGCTGGCCGCGATGCGGGACGGCAATTTCCGCAAGCGGCTCACCGTGTCCGGCGACGGGCCGATGGCGGAGATCGCGGCCGTCTTCAACGAGGTCGCGGACCGTAACCAGCACCTTACCGGCGAGCTGGCCAGGGTGCGGCGGGTGGTCGGCCGGGAGGGCAAGCTCAACGAACGGCTGGAGACCGGCGCCAGCGAAGGTGCCTGGGCGGCGGCGATCGAGGCGTCCAACGCGCTGGTGGACGACCTGGTCCGCCCGGTGTCGGAGGTGGGCCGGGTGCTGTCGGCGGTGGCCGAGGGCGATCTGGTGCAGCGGATGGATCTGCGGGCGCAGAACGCCGACGGGTCGGCGCATCCGCTGCGCGGCGAGTTCCTGAAGGTCGGCCGTACGGTCAACGGGCTGGTCGACCAGCTGTCCGCGTTCACCGACGAGGTGACGCGGGTCGCCAGTGAGGTCGGCACCGAGGGCAAGCTGGGCGGCCAGGCGAAGGTGCGCGGGATGGCCGGGTCCTGGAAGGACCTGACCGACTCGGTGAACACCATGGCGTACCGGCTGACCGCGCAGGTCCGCGACATCGCGCTGGTCACCCAGGCGGTGCTGAAGGGCGATCTGTCACGCAAGGTCACCGTGCACGTGG
>NZ_FMCH01000045.1 GCF_900091855.1 Streptomyces sp. DvalAA-14 | reverse complement strand
AGGACCGCCGCGGTCTCCCGCAGCCGCCGGTGCAGGTCGCGGTGCGGGGTGCCCGGCGGCAGCCAGTCCTTGCGGATCTTCGACAGCGCCGTGTAATTGGTGTCGCACACGTTGGCCAGTGGCGACTCGCCGGCCTGGGTGAGGAACTGGTAGGCGTCCAGGTCCGCGAGGCCGTAGTCCCGCTCCAGCCAGCGCACCATGTCGAGCTGCGCGATCCGGAAGGCGTCCTCGAGCGGGCGGGCGGAGCCGGTGGACATGATGTGGGTGTCGGACTCCAGTCGCGGCCAGGGGGTCTGGACGCCCTTGAGCAGCTCCACGACGACCACGGTGTTCATCGCGCACTCCACCGCCACCCCGCAGGTCTCCCCCTCCCCCTGCCGGGCATGTCCGTCACCGAGGCTGAGCAGCGCGCCCTCCACGTTCACCCCGAGATAGCAGGTGGTGCCGGCCCGCATCTCCGGGGTGTCCATGTTGCCGCCGTGCGCGTCCGGGACGAGCGCCGAGCGCACCTCCAGGTTGGCGGGGGCCACGCCGACCGTGCCGTGCATCGGGTCCATCGGCAGCTCCAGGCGCAGCTCGCCGTCCCGGGTGGTGAACGCGCAGGTCCGCCGGTCGCGGTCCAGCTCCCACATCCACACCACCTCGGGCAGCGGCGGCTGGAGGGTGGCCGTGGTGTGCGTGGAGGTCAGCGCGCCGAACAGCGGCACGGTGGTGGACGCCGCCCAGTCCCGCGCGGGCTCCACCGACACGAAGTGCACGGCCACGGTGTCGCCGACCTCCGCGCCTTCCACGTAGAAGGGGCCGGTCTGGGGATTGAGGAAGGGGAACTCGCACACCTCGGACACCAGGTCGCGTGCGGAGCGCACCCGCCCGGCGAAGCAGTCCTCGGTGAACACGTCGAGCACCGTTCCGGGCGCTATCCGTGCGACGGGCGCCGCCCCGCCGAAGGTCCAGGCGTAGGAGCCGGGGTCGGGGCGGACGGTGAGGATTCTGGGGTCGGCCATGGCTCGGCAGCTTAGGACCTGAGGCCGGCACTCTCCAGGAGTCGGCGGGCCTCGGCGCTGTCGATCTGCTCGGCGAGGATGTCCAGCACGCCGGTGCTCGGCAGTGTCCCGGCCTGGTAGGAGCGGCGGGCGCCGCGGTCCAGCTCGTGCCAGAGGAAGGGATTGCCGGACAGCACCCGGGGGGAGACGTCGACGCGGGTGCCGAAGGCGTCCCGCAGGTGCAGGCGGCGGTCGATGCCGCCGTCGAGGCGGGCGTCGACGAGGAAGTCGGTCCTGACCCGGCGCTTGCGTACCAGGCCGCGCACGGCCAGCCAGCCGCTCCCGGCGGTGACCCGGGAGGGCAGCAGCACCCCGAAGACCAGGGCCGACAGGCCCGTCCAGAGTGCGGCCCGTGGCAGTGTCAGGCTGCCCGCCAGCGCGTCGAGGACCATGGTCAGCGTGAGGATGATTCCCGACGAGGCGAGCGCGGTTCGCAGGTGTCCGGTCCAGTGCCGGTCGTACACGTGGCCCCGCCCCGCGCCGTTCCGCTGAGGGGAGCGGCTCGGGGAGGTGGCGGAAGGTATACCGCGTCCCATGTCTTCAAGGCTAGGTCGGCCGGCCCGGTGGCGGGGTGCCGAGCGGCGGGCCTTGACGGTCCTCTGACGCGTGCCCCGGCTGTCTTGACACCGCTCTGACGTGCGGCGGGACCCGGCGGGACCCGGCGGGGCCCCGCAGGGCCCCGCAGGGCCCCGCAGGGTCGCGTTCTCAGTCGCCCACGTCCCGCAGGCTCATGTCCGCCAGCGACTCGCGGCGCACCAGCAGGCGGGCGGTGCCGTCGGTGACCGCGACGACGGGCGGGCGGCCGACCATGTTGTAGGTCGAGGCCATGGACAGGTGGTAGGCGCCGGCGACAGGGACGCCGAGCAGGTCGCCCGGGTGGATGTCGTCGGGCAGCGGGACATCGGCGGCGAGGATGTCGCCGGCCTCGCAGTAGCGCCCGACGACGTCCATCACGGTGCGGTCGGGGCTCTGCGGGCGGCCGACCAGCCGGGGGGCGTAGCGGACGCCGTAGAGCGCCGGGCGGGGGTTGTCGCTCATGCCGCCGTCGACGGCGACGAGGGTCCGGCCGCCGGTGCGCTTGACCGCCAGGACCCGGTAGAGCGCGACGCCGGCCGGGCCGATGACCGCGCGGCCGGGTTCGAGGGTGAGCCGCGGGACGGGCAGGCCGGCGCGGGCGCAGCCGTCGGCGAGTTCGGCCCGGACCCGGGTGGCCAGCGCGGTGATGTCCAGGGCGGTCTCACCGGGGCGGTAGGCGACCGCGTGGCCGCCGCCGAGGTCGAGTTCGGGCAGCACCACGCCGTACTGGTCGCGGATCCGGGCCATCAGCCCGATGAGCCGCCGCAGCGCGGCCAGGTACGGCTTGACCGTGGTGACCTGTGAGCCGATGTGGCAGTGCAGGCCGGTCAGCCGCAGGCCCGGCTGGCCGAGCACGCGGTCCACGGCGTGCTGGGCCGAGCCGTCGGTGAGCGACAGGCCGAACTTCTGGTCGTCGGTGCCGGTGCGGATCGACGGGTGGGCGCCGGCCACCACGCCGGGCACCACGCGCAGCATCACGCGCTGCGGCGCGTCCCCGGCCGGGACCAGGGTGGCCAGCCGGGCGATCTCGGTGGCGCTGTCGATGACGATCCGCCCGACGCCGAGCCGCACCGCGGTGCGCAGATCCTCCGGGCTCTTGGCGTTGCCGTGCAGCAGGATGCGCTCCGGCGGGAAGCCGGTGGTGACCGCGAGTTCCAGTTCGCCGGCCGAGCACACGTCCAGGCCCAGGCCCTCCTCGCGGACCCAGCGGGCCACCGCGCGGGACAGGTACGCCTTGGCCGCGTAGACCACGTCGGCGTCCGGGAAGGCCGCCCGGTACATCCGGCAGCGGGACCGCACCTCGTCCTCGTCGAGGACGTAGAGCGGGGTGCCGAACCGGTCGGCGGCCTCGGCCAGCGGCACCCCGCCGACGGACAGGTCCCCGCCGGGTACGGCCGCGGTGGAGGCGGGCCACACCGACAGGTCGTCGTCCGGCGGGAAGACCGGGGCCGGCAGCGGTGCGGAAGTGACGATGGACATGGCGGAACCTTCTAGCCGATCAGGAGGTAGTGGGGCGCCCCGGTGGCGGGCGTCGTGGGCGCGGTCGCAGGCCCGGTGGGGGTGCGGGCGGCCGGCGCGGACAGCCGCGGGTCGATCCGTAGCGTGGTGATGCCCAGCGGGGCGGCCAGTGCCCGCAGCGCGGGCTCGGACAGCCGGATCCACTCCTGGGCCGGGCCGAGCGTGCGGACCAGCCGCTGCTCGGTGGTGAAGGCGACCGCGGTACGGCCGCCGAGGGCCGTGCGGAAGAAACGGGCGGCGGAGCCCAGGGGTCCCGACCGGACGGGGACGTAGAGGCAGCGTCCGGCCGGGATCGCTTGGAGGGGCTCGGGGTCCTCCGTTGTCTGGCTCGGCGACATGTGCGTTTCTCCTCACGACGGTGGCCGCGGCACTGTCGGGGCCGGCGGCTCTTCGTCAAAAACGCTAAGCCCGGCGAAGCCCCGCCCCGGGTGGTCGCTGACGGGTGCTTGACGCCGGAACCCGATCCCTGACGTCCGCTTGACGCCGCTCCTGGGCGACCGCCCGGCCCGCCGCGCCCGGGCCGCGGCCCCCGTCCAGGTCCGCCGGCCCGTCAACGAGGCGTCAACGTCGCGGCGACAGGTGCAAGGAAAGCGTTAACGCGCTGGCCACGGCGCCCGCGGCCGGTTTGCCTGGAGGGGCCACCGGCCCCGCCGGTCCGCACCGCCCCCCGTACGGACGGCCGCAGCGCCGGCCGTACGGACACGCACGCCGCTCGACGCTCGGAGACGCGCCCATGTCCGAACCCCGGCCCGGCCGGCTCAAGGTGTTCCTCGGCGCCGCTCCCGGCGTCGGCAAGACCTACCGGATGCTGGACGAGGGGCGCCGCCGGGCCGAGCGCGGCACCGACGTGGTGGTGGCGTTCGTGGAGTGCCACAACCGGCCGCACACGCTCGCCAAGCTCAGCGGCCTGGAGGTGGTGCCCCGGGTGGAGCGCGAGTACCGGGGCGCCGTGCTGTCCGAGATGGACCTGGCGGCGGTGCTGGCCCGCGATCCCGAGGTCGCGCTGGTGGACGAGCTGCCGCACACCAATCCGCCCGGCAGCCGCAACGCCAAGCGCTGGCAGGACGTGGAGACACTGCTGGCGGCCGGGATCAATGTGGTCACCACCGTCAACATCCAGCACCTGGAGTCGGTCAACGACGTGGTCGAGAAGATCACCGAGGTGCCGCAGCGCGAGACCGTGCCCGACGAGATGGTCCGCCGCGCGCACCAGATCGAGCTGGTGGACATGCCCGCCGAGGCGCTGCGCCGCCGGCTGGCGCACGGCAATGTCTACGCCCCGGAGAAGGTCGACGCCGCGCTGGCCAACTACTTCCGGATCGGGAATCTGACCGCGCTGCGCGAGCTGGCGCTGCTGTGGGTGGCCGGCCGGGTGGACGAGGCGCTGCAGCGGTACCGCACCGAGCACGGCATAGGGGGTGTCTGGGAGACCAGGGAGCGTGTCGTGGTGGCGCTGACCGGCGGCCCCGAGGGACAGACGCTGATCCGGCGGGCGGCCAGGATCGCCGACCGCTCGGCCGGCGGCGACCTGATGGCGGTGCACGTGGCCCGCAGCGACGGCCTGGCCACCGGCTCCTCCCCGGTCGCGCTGGCCCGGCAGCGGCAGCTGGTGGAGAGCCTGGGCGGCAGTTACCACTCGGTGGTCGGCGACAACGTGCCCGGCGCGCTGCTGGACTTCGCCCGCGGCGCCGGCGCCACCCAGCTCGTGCTCGGGTCCAGCAGGCGGGGCCGGCTGGAGAAGCTGCTGACCGGGCGCGGCATCGGCGAGACGACGGTGACCAGCTCCGACGAGATCGACGTGCACATCGTCACCCACGAGCGGGCCGGCCGCGGCCGGCTGCTGCCGTCCCGCCGGCGCACCCTGACCACCTCGCGGCTGATCGCCGGGCCGGTCGCCGGCCTGGTGCTGCCGTTCGCGCTGGCCGCGGTCCTCGCCACCAGCCGCGGCAGCCTCAATCTGACCAGTGAGGCGCTGCTGTTCCTGCTGACCGTGGTGGGGGTGGCCTGCTTCGGCGGGGTGGTGTCGGCGGTCGTGGCGTCGGTGACCGCCTCCCTGGTGCTGAACTACTGGTTCATCCCGCCGATCGGGAAGTTCACCATCGCCGAGCCCAACAACATCCTGGCGCTGGCGGTGTTCGTGGTGGTCGCGGGGACGGTCGCGGCGGTGGTGGACCGCTCGCTGCGGCTGTCGCGCCGGGCGGCCCGGGCCACCGCGGAGGCCGAGACCCTGTCCTCCCTGGCCGGCAGCATCGTGCGCGGCGGCCCCGGTGTCGACGTGCTGCCCACGCTGCTGGAACGGGCCCGGGAGACCTTCGGCATGGACAGCGCCGAGCTGGCCTCCGCGCCGGTCGAGGACGACACGGCCGTGCAGGTGCCGGCCGGCGCCGGATCCGTGCTGGTCCTGCGGGGGCGGCGGCTGCCCGCCGCCGACCAGCGGGTGCTGGCCGCTTTCGCCGCGCATGTCTCGGTGGCGGTGGAGCGGGCCCGGCTGGCCGAGGCGGCGGCCGAGATAGAGCCGGTGAAGGCCGCCGACCGGATGCGGACCGCGCTGCTGGCCGCCGTCAGCCACGACCTGCGCACCCCGCTGGCGGCCGGCTGGGCCGCGGTCAGCTCGCTGCGCAGCCAGGACGTGCACTTCTCCGACGAGGACCGCGAGGAACTGCTGGCCACCGCCGAGGAGTCCCTCAGCCGGCTGAACCGGCTGGTGGACAACCTGCTCGACATGAGCCGGCTGCAGGCGGGCGCGCTGTCGCTGAATCTGCGGGCCACCGCCCTGGAGGAGGTGCTGCCGGCGGCCCTGGAGTCGCTGGACGCCTCCTCCGACGTGGACGCGCAGGGCCTGGAGCAGGCGCCCGCGGTACGGGCCGACCCGCCGCTGCTGGAGCGGGTCATCGCCAACCTGATCAGCAACGCGGTCCGGCACGCCCCGCCGGGCAAGCCGGTGGTGCTCACCGCGAGCGCGCTGGGCGACCGGGTGGAACTGCGGGTCATCGACCGCGGTCCGGGCCTGTCCGAGCACGACCGGGAGCACGCCTTCGAGCCGTTCCAGCGGATGGGCGACACCGACAACACCACCGGCCTCGGGCTCGGCCTGGCGCTGGCCCGCGGCCTGACCGAGGCCATGCACGGCGACCTCACCCCCGAGGACACCCCGGGCGGCGGCCTGACCATGGTGCTGTCGCTGCCGGCCGCCGACCTCGGACCGGCCGCGGCCGCCGGCCCCGACGGCGACGAGGAGGACCCGACGTGAGGCGCGTGCTGGTGGTGGACGACGATCCGCCGATGCTGCGGGTGCTCGGCACGGCGCTGCGGGCGTACGACTTCGCGGTGGTCACCGCCGCCGACGCCGGTACCGCGCTGGACCTCGCCGCCCGCCGCTCCCCGGAGGCGGTGCTGCTCGACCTGGGCCTGCCGGACCTGGACGGCCTGGACATGCTGCGTTCGCTGCGGGCCTGGAGCAGCGTCCCGGTGCTGGTGGTCTCCGGCCGCACCGGCATCGGCGCGCGGGTGGCCGCGCTGGACGCTGGCGCCGACGACTACCTGACCAAGCCGTTCGCGCTGCCGGAGATCGCCGCCCGGCTGCGGGCGGTGCTGCGCCGCCCGGCCCGGCTGCGGGACGAGGAGCAGGTGGAGCTCGGCGGCTACACCGTCGACCTGGGCGCCTACACGATCACCGGCCGGGACGGCGGCCTGGTCCACCTCACCCCGACCGAATGGCGGCTGCTGGCGATCCTGCTGCGCAGCCCGGACCGGCTGGTGACCGGCCGCGAGCTGCTCACCGAGGTGTGGGGCCCGCAGTACGTCAAGCGGACCAACTACCTGCGCATCCACATGGCCGCGCTGCGGCACAAGCTGGAGCCGACGCCGTCCTCGCCCCGCCATCTCATCACCGAGCCGGGGCTGGGCTACCGCTTCCAGCCGTGAGGACCCGGCGGCGGCACCGCGGCGGCCGGGCCCCGGCGGCGGAACCCCGGCGGCAGCAGGCCGTCAAGAGGCGCCGCGGCGTCGTCAGGGGAGCGTCAACAGCCGCCGCCCGGCGGCCTTCCGGGGTGAAGCTGGTGGATGTCCGGAGCCACGGCGGCCGGTACGGCGGCAGGTGAGGGAGCGGGCGATCCGTCGCAGCCGCCGGACCGCCGTGGGGAGACCCAGCCGGGTCTCGCCGGGGCACCGCACCCTTCCCAGCGGCGCCCCGGCCCGGGCGGCACCGGCGGCACCCCGGGACCCGGGCGCGCGCCGGGCGGCACTTCAGGCGCGTGAGCGCCGGTCAGGCGACATGCACCCGGGGCCGCTTGGCCGGGTCCGGCTCGACCTCCCGCAGCACCTCCCGGGTGACCGGCGCCACCTCGCCCTGGCCGAAGAGGAAGAAGCGCAGGAAGTTGGCGAACGGGTTGCCCTCGGTCCACTCGAAGTAGATGTGCGGCTTGGTGCCGGTGGTGTCCCGGACATGCATCAGCAGCGCCGCCAGCGCGTTGGGGATGGACGCGCTGACCAGCGACAGCACCCGGTAGCGGCCGTGCAGCACCTGGCCGCGCACGATCACCGCGGACTCGAACTCCGACGCGTCGAGCACCGTCACCTCGACGAAGACCAGGTCGTCCTCCGGCGGGATGTCGTTGTCGTGGCGGATCTGGATCAGCTTGTCGCGGTACTCGGCCGCGTCCCGCCGGTCCGGCTCGTTGGCGATGAAGCGGATCCGGCGGCTGGCGATGTCCCGGACGAAGCGGGCCGCCATGTCGTCCAGCTCCACGCTGGTCACCCGCAGCTCGAAGGAGCGGGCCAGCCGGGACAGCAGCGACACCAGCACGATGCCGGCGATGAAGCAGGCACCGATCCGCACACCGTCCGGACGCTCCCAGACGTTCACCACCGTGGTGTAGGCGAACACCACCGCGATGACGCCGAAGGCGACCGTCCAGTTGCGCTGCCGGGCCTTGCGGGCCGAGATGGTCACCGCGATCGCCGCCGAGCTCATCAGCACCAGCACGCCGGTGGCGTACGCGCCGCCCTGCTTGTCGACGCTCGCGTGGAAGAGCACGGTCACCAGGAACGCGATCAGCGTGAACACCAGCACCATCGGCCGTACCGCCCGCGCCCAGTGCGGCGCCATGCCGTAGCGCGGCAGATAGCGCGGCATCAAGTTCAGCAGCCCGGCCATCGCCGAGGCCCCGGCGAACCAGAGGATGGCGATGGTGGAGAAGTCGTAGACCGTGCCGAAGCCCGAGCCGAGTTCCTGGTGCGCGAGGAAGGCCAGCGCGCGGCCGTTGGCCTGCCCGCCGGCCTGGAACTCGGGCTTGGGGATCAGCACGGTGGTGATGAAGCTGGTCAGGATCAGGAAGACGCTCATGATCAGCGCCGCCGTGGTCAGCAGCTTCTTGGTGTCGCGGATCCGGCCGGACGGCCGGCCCTCGGTGTCGGTCGGGTCGCCCTTGACGTGCGGCATGACCGCGACACCGGTCTCGAAGCCGGACAGGCCCAGCGCCAGCTTCGGGAAGATCAGCAGCGAGACGCCGATCATCACGAAGACGTTGCCGCGCTCCACGAACAGCCCGTGCTTCCAGTCCGTCACCAGCTCGGGGGCCGTGATCACATGCCACAGGCCGTCGCCGACCACCACGACGTTCAGCGCCAGATAGAGGCCGACCAGCACCACCGCGACGCCCACGGCCTCCAGGAAACCCTTGAGGAACACCGCGCCGAGCAGCGCCACCAGCAGCAGCGTGATGAGCTCCTGGTGGCTGGCCAGCGCCCCGGTGAAGTGCGGGTTCTCCACCAGGTGGGTGGAGGCGTCGGCGGCCGACAAGGTGATGGTGATCAGGAAGTCGGTCGCCGCGAAGCCCAGCAGCGCCAGCACGAACAGCTTGCCCTTCCAGAAGGACAGCAGCTTCTCCAGCATCGCCACCGACCCGGCGCCGTGCGGGCTGTCCTCCGCGACCCGCCGGTAGACCGGCAGCGCGCCGGCAAGCGTGACGATCACCAGCACGACGGTGGCGATCGGCGACAGCAGTCCGGCGGCCAGCGCGGCGATGCCCGGCTGGTAGCCGAGGGTGGAGAAGTAGTCCACACCGGTCAGGCACATGACCCGCCACCAGGACTGCCCGTGCTCCCCGAGGGCCTCCTCCTCGGGCGGGCCGCCGGGTTCCCCGGGGTCCGGTTCGGTGTGCACCGGCTGGTTCTTGGCCATGTCGGACAGGCCCTCCAGCAGCCAGGCCCGAAGGCCGCCGGTCGGGGCGGTGGTGGCCAAGGTGGTGGCTCCTGTCGTTCGGCGGCCGGGGCGCGGCTGCCGGGAGGGGTGGGCCGGGAACGGATTCCCGGCGTCGGGATCGCGCGGCTGAGCGTATGCAAAGCGTATGCACCCCGATCAGGGCAGCCCCCGGATCCCTAGCGGTTTCTTAACGCGTGACCTGCGCCTCCTGCCGGGGCGACGGGCGGCGTTCACCCCGTTGGCGTCGCCCGGACAGCTCGGCGCCGTCCACCGCGGGCCCGGCCGGCGCGACATGCCTCGGGGGCCCGCGACGATTGCGTCGCGGGCCCCCGGGGTCGGTGCGGGTGGGCCGGTGTCAGGCCTTGGTCTCGGCGTCGGCCTTGGCGGCGGCGCTCTTCGCGGCGGCACCCTTGGCGGCGGCACCCTTGGCGGCGGCGCCGGCCGTGCCCTGCGCCGGGACAGCGGCGTCCGGCTCGGCTTCGGCACCGGTCTCCTGCTCCACCGCGGCCTCCGCCGGGATCTCGGCCCCGGTCTCGGCGCCGGCCTCGGTCCCGTCGTCGTCCGCCCCGGGGCCGGCCGCGTCCTGCGGTACGCCGCCGTCCTCGAAGCGCGCGTCGAGCACCGCGTCGAGTTCGGCCGTCCACTGCTTCAGGGTGCCGCGGGAGGGGGCGTCCACGTCCGCCTGGAACCAGCGGCGGGAGGACGTGTAGACGGTGACGGAGAACCGGCGGCCGAAGCGGGGCGTGTCGATCTCGACCGCGCCGATCTCGTCCCAGCCGAATTCCGCCTCCTGGTCGTCCAGGCGGAAGGTGACCCCGCTGCGGTCGGCGATGATCGCACCGCGGCGGTCGGTGGCCTCGAAGACCGGAAGGCCGTCCTCGATGTCCTCGGCGACCTCGTCGTCCCCGACTTCGTCGTCCTCGGCGCCTTCCGGCGCCGCGCTGTCCTCGGCCACCTCCGTCTCTTCGGCGCCGGACGCCTCCTTTTTCAGGGAGGGGGCCGCCGACGGGGGGGCGGTTACGGCGTCCTCGGGCGGAATGTCCGCCGTCGGCTGGGCAACCGCGTCGAGCCCCTCGGCCGGAGCCAGGGGCGTGAGGCCGGGGATGTACGCAGGATCGATCCCTGCGGGTGGCACCGGCGGACTGGTCGAACCTATGCGCTGCTCCACGCCGGGCAGTATGGCCGATAAACCTGTGCCGTCAAGTGGCGGCCCCCCATCTCGGCCGCCATGCCTGGGCATTCGGGGCGCAAAGGTCATCCCTTCGGGTCTCCGAGGACGCCGCGGATGCCGCGGGCTCAGCGGGCCGCGCACGGGCGCCACGGGCCGGACGCCGGGCGAAACCTCGGGCCGGATCCCGGACCGAAACCCGGACCGAACCCCGGACCAGACCCCGGGCGGGAGGACAATCGGAATTGCTGCCCCTGTCCACCCATCCGGATGCCGCGCGGCTCCGAATGACCAGTGCCGCGTTACTGCCCGGAGGTGTCGATGCGTGTCACAGCACAGGACGGCCCGGTGCCGGTTCCCCGCCTGGGGGCGCTGGAGTCGCTGCTGGAACGCGTGTCCAGGGGCGATCAGGGCGCCTTCGAGACCCTCTACACCGCGGTCGCCGGGTCGGTGCTCGGCCTGATCCGTCGAGTGGTGCGGGACCCGGCGCAGTCGGAGGAGGTCGCCCAGGAGGTGCTGATCGAGGTGTGGCGGTGCGCGGCGCGCTTCGACGCCGCGCAGGGCAGCGCCATGGCCTGGATCATGACGATGGCCCACCGCCGGGCGGTCGACCGGGTGCGCTCGGCGCAGGCGTCCAGCGACCGGGAGCACAAGGCGGCGGTACGCGACCACCGCCCCGCCTTCGACGAGGTGACCGAGCAGGTCGAGCGGCGGCTGGAGCGCGAGCAGGTCCGCCGCTGTCTGGGCCAGCTCACCGAACTGCAGCACGAGTCGGTGACCCTGGCCTACTACCGCGGCTACACCTACCAGGAGACCGCCGAGGTGCTGGGCGTGGCCCTGGGCACCGTCAAGACCCGGTTGCGCGACGGTCTGATCCGGCTTCGTGACTGCCTGGGGGTGGGCTCATGACGATCGCTGACCTGCACACGCTGACCGGCGCCTACGCGGTCGGCGCGCTGCCGGACCGGGAGGCGGCGGAGTTCGGCCGCCATCTGGCCCGCTGCCAAGCCTGCGCCCAGGAGGTACGGGAGCTGCGGGAGACCGCGGCCCGGCTGGCGCTCGCGGTGGCCGAGGTGCCGCCGGCCGGGCTGCGGACCCGGGTCCTGGCCGCGCTGCCCGCGGTA